>NZ_JBSHCT010000043.1:0-21308 GCF_053615935.1 Nocardiopsis sp. NPDC055879 | reverse complement strand
CTCAACATTGCCTTGACGCGTGCGGTGCGGGCGGCAACAATCACGCGGCGGGGAAGGAGGGAGAACCCACCCCCACCCCGCCCAACCACCCCAAGGCTCCCGGCCCCAGGCGCCCCACCAACCCACCCGAGCAATGCCCAACCACCCGCAGGATCACGGCCTGAAGCGCCTCACCATCAACCCTGGGCAGCACAAACCCGGCGGAACCAGCGGCTCCCCCAAGATCAATGGGATCACGTAGTCGGAACAGTCCACCAGCCCGAAAACTCAGACCTGTGGATAACCCCCAAGCCCAAACCCCCAGTCGCACCCCCGACCCCGAACCCGACCCCACTCACCCATCCGAGACACTCACGCCCCCAGCAGGATGTTCCCTGTTCAGAGGCACTTGTTAGATTGATCGGATGATCGACCGACTCTTCGTCTACGGAACGCTTGCCCCGGGTAGGCCCAACGAGCATGTCTTGGCGGACGTCCCCGGCGTATGGGAACCGGCGACGGTCCGGGGAGAGCTGGTCCAGCAGGGCTGGGGCGCGGCGGCCGGGTATCCGGGCATCGTGCTGGACGACTCCGGCCCCGAGGTCCACGGCTTCGTGTTCGGCTCGGAGGAGCTGGGCCGTCACTGGAGGCGCCTCGACGACTTCGAGGGTGATGAGTACAGGCGGGTCCTGGCCCCGGTCCGGCTGAGTGGTGGAGAAGACGGCGGAGCCGGGGAAACGGTGCGGGCGAACGTCTACGCCCTGCGCCGGGCCTCGGGCGGCTGAGGCCCGGCGCGAACGAATGGGTCAGCCTCGGTGCGGCGGGGTGCCGCGTCGGGTGTCGATCCACAGCACCTGTGGGTCGTGGTCGCTGACCTGGTCGTGGAACTCGGAGTTGATCCGAACGACCTCGTAGTCGACCCGGCCGGCCAGGGCCTCGTTCACCAGGATGTGATCGAGGGCCTGTGAATTGCCGTCGAAGACATAGTTGTAACCCTCGGTCGGCTCCAGCAGGTCCACCATCGGGTTGGTGAGCGCGCCGTCGCCGGTGAGGACGTCCAGGGTGTGGGAGAACTGGAAGTCGTTCAGGTCGCCCATCACCACCAGGTTCGCGTCGGGATCCACCGCCAGGAGCTCGTCGGCGAACTCCCGGACCAGCTCCGCTTGGGCGCCCCGCTGCACCTCGCTGGACCGGTTCGGCGGCTGCTGGACCCCGTGCAGGGCTTCGTCGCCGCCCTTGGAGTTGAAGTGGTTGGTGACCACGTACACGTCGCGGTTGAGGGCCCGGAAGTGGCCGACCAGGGGTTTGCGGCTCTCCTCCCAGGCCTCGTCCTCGGGGCTGACGCGGCCCGGGGACACCGAAAGTTCGGCCCCGTACTCACCCTCGACGACCTCCACGGCGGTGGTGGCGTCGCCGCCCGCCACGTCCACGAACCGGGCCCGGTCCGGGTTGAAGAGGAACGCGTTGCGGATGTTGCCACCGGGCACGCCGCCGTCCTGCTTGTCCTCCGGGCTGATCTGGCGCCACTCGTAGGCGGGGCCACCGGCGGCGGCGATCGCGTCGACGAGTCGGTCCAGGGTGAGACCGGCGTCGACCACGCCGTCGTCCGTCTCACCGCTGTCGTCCTGGATCTCCTCCAGGCCGACGATGTCGGGTGCACCGACGTACTCCACGAACCCCTCGGCGAGGGCGTCGAAGTCCGCCTGGTCGTCGGTACCACCGAGGTTCTCGACGTTGTAGGTGGCCACGGAGACCTCGTGCCGCTCGGTCTCGCGGACCGGCCGCCGCTCCAGGTCACCCGTGGCGTGCCCGCCCAGGGTGGTGGCGCGGATGAGGTGACCGCCGAACCGGCTGTAGTACACGGGCCCCTCGGTGACCCCGGTGAGGGTGTCGCCGACGTTCGCGTCCGGGAAGGGACGTTCCGCGTGGTCGATCAGCGACTCGATCTTCACCCGGCCGCTGTTGGGGTCGTCGTAGGAGCCGTAGTGGGCGCCGCCGTTCGCCGTGGCGTTCTCGTCGGGTCGCGTGGTCACCCACAGGGCGTCGTAGCCGTCGGTGGGCGCGATGACGGGGGCGTCCTCCACCCGGACCCGCATGTGCTCGTGCGCGGCCCAGAAGTCGAGGGCGTAGGCGTCGGGTTCCAGTTCCAGTTCGGAGATGTCACCGCCGGGCGCGGGCGCGTAGGCCCCGGGGACGGTGTCCTCTTCCAGCAGAACCGACTCGGGTAGCGCGTTGCCGCTGGAAACGACGTTCCAGGACGCCTGGTCGAGCTGGGTGATGGTCTGGGCGCCCTCCTGTTGGGCGTACTCGCTCACCCGCCCGGAGACCAGGACCTCGTCACCGACCTCGACGTCGGGGGTGGTGGACCCGGTGAAAACGAACAGCGCTTCGCTGGTGCGGGGGTCGTCGTCGCCTTCGGGGTCCTGGAACCAGAAGCCCTGTGCGCTGCCGAATCCGGCGATGGCGGTGACCACACCGGGCAGGCCGACGACCTCCTCGTCCACCAGGGGTGAGGTCCGGGTGGTGCCTTGGACGTCGTGGACGCGTAGGTCGCCCGGTTCGGCCGGCGCCTGTTCACCATCGGCCAGGGCGGGCACCGCGGCGACCAGTCCGGCACCCAGGGCCATGGCGGCGAGGACGACGCCGGTGGTTCGGTAGGGGGTTGGGGACACGCCTGCATCTCCGGTGGTGTCGGGGGTGTGGGGATTTTGTGCCGGCTCATCATCACCCTCGGGGGTGTCCGCTCGAAAGAGTGGGCGTGAAAAGAAGACGAAGTGCGATCCGATTGTGGTGATCCCATGACAAAGCGTCGCCCCGAACCTGGTGTGATCCTCCAAGTCCGGGGCGTTCCCGCCGATCTGGCCCCTTCGGCTACCCGACGATCCCGGTGCGGCCCGCGTTGCCCAGGTGGACCAGGTACTCTTCCGGGTTCAGCGGGTTGCCGTCGGTGCGGGTCCGACGAGGCGCGCGCCCCCGCACCGGCCGGTCTCCCCCGGGCCGGGTCCACCACACGCCCTCGCCTCGGGAGAGCCCCGAAAGCCGGGTCCGGAAGGTGTCGGTGCCGCGGACCGGGATCTCACCGGTCACCCGCCACCCCTCGGCGGTGCGGACCGAGTCCCGCACCCGCGCCCCGCAGGCGTGCAGGTGGGAGACGGCCGCGCTCAGCGCGTCATCCGGGACCTCCAGTTCGAACTCGCGCACGGGTTCGTGTACGCGGGTGCCCGCGGCGTCGAGCGCGCGCATCAGCACCATCGGGGTGAGCAGCCGGAAGTGCGCCGCCTCCGTCAGCGGCGCGATGTAGCCGCTGCGGACCAGCGTGACCACGCAATCGGTCACCGGCCACCCGTACAGTCCCTGCCGGAGGGTGTCGCGCACGCTGCCCTCGACCGCGTGGTCGTAGGCGGCGAGCAGGGCGCCCAGCTCCGTCTCCCGACGGAACACCACTCCGCTTCCCTCCTCCCCCGGGTCCACCCGCAGACCGACCGTGACCGGGCCCCCGATCTCCCGTGCGAGGTCGATCGGCTCGATCGCCGTACCGGAGCCGGATGGGCGTTCGGTGTGCACCACGCTGCTGGGCGCGAAGACCGCCTCGACCCCGAAGTCGTCGGCCAGGGTGGCGGCGACGACCTCCTTCTGGACCTCTCCGTGGAGCAGGACCGAGAGCCCCTCCCCCGGCACCGCGCGCAGCCGGATCAGCGGATCCTGGTCCGAGAGCGCGGTGAGCGCCGCGTGAAGGCGGATCGAGTCTTGCGGACGCACCGGGCGGACGACGGACTCCAGCGCGGGGTCGGCCAGGCTCACCGGCACGGTCGGCGGACCCATCCGGTCGCCCACCCGCAGCCCGGGCAGGCCGCGGATCCGTCCGATACCGCCCGCGGTCAGGGATCGACCCCGCTCACCCTCCGAACCGGCCACCTCCAGGTAGGTGATGCGGCCCTGGTGGGGTTCGCCGTCGGCGGGGTCGGCCCGTTCGAACCGAACCCGGTCCCGTGGGGCCAGGCGCCCGGAGAACAGCCGCAGGTATCCGGTCTTCTCCCCCGAAGCCGAACGCTCGATCGCGAACACGGTCCCGTGTGGCTCCTCGGAGCCGTCGGTCCGAACCGTGGCGGGCAACAGCTCGGTGAGGGCCGCCGTCAACTCGGGAATTCCCGCGCCGGTGACCGCCGATCCGGACAGCACCGGGTACACAAGCCCGCGTCCGACCTGGTCGCGGACGTTCTCCCGCAGCGCGTCGCCCAGCGGTGGGGGACGATCGTCGACCAGCGCCGCCAAGAGGGTGTCGTCCTCCTCTGCGAGCAGTTCCGCGGCCCGCTCCGCCAGCCCCGGATCGTCCCAGTGGCACGACAGGGTACGCGCCCCTCGGGTCCCCGGTTCACGCACGGTGTCCAAGGCCAGGACGCGGTCGGTGAGGCGACGCCGGACCTGGTCGAGGACACGCTCGGGGTCGGCCCCGCCGCGGTCGGTCTTGTTGACGAAGAGCAGCACCGGCAGGCGCATCCGACGCAGGACGCGCATGAGCAGGCGGGTGTGCGGCTGTACCCCCTCGACGGCGGACAGCACGAGTACCGCGCCGTCGAGTACCGACAGGGCGCGCTCGACCTCGGCGACGAAGTCGGCGTGACCGGGGGTGTCGATCAGGTTGACCCGGGTGGCACCGATCCGGAAGGGCGCCACGGCGGTGCGTACGGTGATGCCGCGTTCGCGTTCGATCCGGCCGGTGTCGGTCCGGGTGTCGCCGGAGTCGACGCTGCCGAGCCGGTGAATGGCACCGGCGTCGAAGAGCAGACGCTCGGTGAGACTGGTCTTACCCGCGTCGACGTGCGCGAGGATTCCGATGTTCAGGGTGGTCAAATGCGGTTCCCAGCAGGGTTTCGATCCGGAAGATGGGTTCGAGAACTCCATAGGAACGCCGCATGCCGTGACCTCTCTGTTGTCGGTGCTGGTCAGGACGATGATGGACGGCGGAAGCGGGACACGCAAGGGGATTTCCCGCGTGCCCCGCCCTGTCGATCCCACACGGTCACAGGCGGGGGTCGACCGGTTCGGTCTCCAGCGCCAGCAGCGCGAAGACCGGCTCGTGCACCCGCCACAGCGGTTCGCCCGCCGCCAGCCGGGACAGGGCCGTCAGCCCGAGCTTGTGCTCGCGCATGGCCAGTCCCGCCTTGCGGCCGAGCCTGCGGTCCTTGAGCACCGCGATCCGTTCGGGGTCGGTGTAGTCGGCCCCGTAGATGATCCTCAGGTATTCGGGTCCGCGCACCTTCAGCCCCGGCTGCGCCAGTCCCTTGCGGGCCATGGCCCGTGCCCCGAGCAGCGGCTTGACCACCATGCCCTCACCACCGACGTCGACCATCTCCCGCCACCACCCGGCGGCGGCCTCGCGGGCGTCGCCGTCGGTGGTGTCCACGACCCGGTAACGGGTGCGGTGGATCATCGGGTGGGCGTCGGCGAGCTGTTCGGCCACGCTCATGTGCCAGAGGTGGTCGGCCTCGGTGTACTCGCGCCCCTCGGTGGCCAGCAGCATGAACGGGGCGAACCGCAGGCCCTTCACCCCGTCGGTCTCCCAGGTGTAGCGGCGGTAGACGTCGCTGAACGCCGCCATCTGCCCGGTGCGGCGTTCGATGGTCGCGGCGAGCCCGGAGACGTCCACCCCGCGTTCGGCCGCGGCGGCCAGCGCGGCGCCGGCGGCCGGCAGCGAGGCCCTCGCCGCAGCGCCCACCGACGCGTACTGGTCACGGATGAGCGAGCCGGCCTTGGCCGACCAGGGCAGCATTTCTCCGTCCAGGGCGACCCAGTCGGTACCGAGCTTGTCCCACAGGCCGGCGTCGGAGACCGCGCGACGCAGTTCGTCGACCATCGTCCTCTGGAGGTCGGCGTCCTTGAAGAAGGGCCGGCCGGTGCGGGTGAAGACGGTGCCGAGTTCCCCGGGGACGAAGCGCTGTTCGGCGGCGGCCTCGTCCCGGCACAGCACCGCCACGGCCCGCGAGCCCATGTGTTTCTCCTCGCAGATCACCTGACCGATGCCGGAGGAACGGAAGGACTCGAAGGCCTCTGCGGGGTGTTCCAGCAGGCCCGGGTCGGCCGCGGTGGGCGCGGGCGCCATCGTGGGCGGCAGGTACACCAGCCACCTCGGGTCGACGGCGAAGCGGCTCATGACCTCCAGCGCGGCCATGGCGCTCTCCGCGTTCGCCCGTACGACGCCGTCGTCGGTGTCGACGAACAGGCCGGCGTGGAGGTCGCCCATGCCGAGGTCGGTGATGTCGACGGCCTGACCGGCGTTCCGGTCGTTGTCCCTCGACGTCTCCTCCGCCAGCGGTCGTACCGGTTCGTACCAGACCTGTTCGGCGTCCACGTCCACGATCTCGCGCTCCGGGTAGCGCAGCGCGGTGAGACGCCCCCCGAACACGCAGCCGGTGTCCAGGCAGATGGTGTTGTTGAGCCATTCGGCCTTGTTGGTGGGTACGTGCCCGTACACGACCGCGGCCCTGCCCCGGTAGTCGCGTGCCCAGGGCAGGCGTACCGGCAGGCCGAACTCATCGGTCTCCCCGGTGGTCTCGCCGTACAGGGCGAAGGAGCGGACCCGCCCGGAGGCACGCCCGTGGTACTCCTCCTTGAGCCCGGCGTGGGCGATCACCAGCTTCCCGTCGTCCAGGACGAGGTGGCTGACGAGGCCGTCGCAGAACTCCAGGACCCGCTCGCGGAACTCCTCGCTCTCGCGCCCCAGTTGTTCGACGGTCTCGGCCAGACCGTGGGTGAGCTTGCCCGCGCCCTTGCGCATGTAGCGGACCAGCTTGTTCTCGTGGTTGCCGGGCACACAGAGGGCGTCGCCGTCGGCGACCATCCCCATGACCAGGCGCAGCACGCCGGGGCTGTCCGGTCCCCGGTCGACGAGGTCGCCGACGAACACGGCCGTGCGCCCCTGGGGGTGGTGCGCGCCCACGGGCCGTCCCTGGTCGTCGCGTCGCATCTCGTAGCCGAGGTCGCCGAGCAGGGACTCCAGCTCGGAGCGGCAGCCGTGGACGTCACCGAGGATGTCGAAGGGCCCGGTGAGTTCGGTCCGGTCCGGCCAGGGGCGTTCCAGTTCGATCCGGGCGGCGTCGATCTCCTCCTGGCCCTTGAGGACGTACACCTTGCGCACGCCCTCGCGTGCCATGCGCTTGAACCCGTCGCGCAGGTCCCGGCGCTGTCGGCGTACGACGTGGTCACCGAAGTCGCGTTCCGGTCGGGAACGGTTGCGCGCCACGGCCACGGACTCGGGTACGTCCAACACGATCGCGGTGGTCAGGACGTTGTTGTCCTTGGCGATGCGAATGAGCTGCTCGCGGGCCTTGCGCTGGACGTTGGTGGCGTCCACGACGGTGAGCAGTCCACGCCGCAGCCGGATGTCCACGATCGTGTTCAGCAGCGCGAACGCGTCGGCGGTGGCGGTCTGGTCGTTCTCGTCGTCGCTGACCATGCCGCGGCAGAAGTCGGAGCCGATCACCTGGGTGGGCTCGAAGTGCTCGGCGGCGAAGGTCGATTTTCCCGACCCGGAGACCCCGACCAGCAGGACGAGCCCCATCCGGGGCACGCGGAGGTTCGTCTCGGTCATCGGGTGAAGACCCCCATCTGTGTCGGTGCCCCGGTCTCGGGGTGTTCGTCGCCGACCGGCAGGTACCGGACGGTGTAGCCGTACTGTTCGGCGACCCGGTCGGCCCACGCCGCGAACTCGGCGCGGGTCCACTCGAAGCGGTGGTCGGCGTGGCGGAAGGATCCGTCGGTCAGGCCCTCGTAGTGGCGGTTGTACTCGACGTTGGGTGTGGTGACCACGACGACACGGGGCGCGGTGTCACCGAAGACGACGTCCTCCATGGCGGGCAGCCTGGAGGGGTCGAGGTGTTCGACGACCTCCATGAGGACGGCGGCGTCGTGGCCGTGGAAGCGTTCGTCCCGGTAGACCACGGAGCCGAGTAGCAGCTCGGGCCGGGGCCTTCGGTCGGATCGGCCCGCGGCCGCGTCGGCGAACAGCGGCCTGTGGCCACGGCCTCCGCCCGGGTCGCACCCCTTGCAGAGCTTGCGGTGGGCGATCTCCAGACCGCCCAGGTGGACGTCCACCCCGGTGATCCGCTCCAGGTTCCGGTGCCGGACCAGCCGCTCCAGCAGCTTTCCGCCGCCACAGCCCAGGTCGATGACGCTGGAGACGTGCTCGGACTCCAGGATCGTCTCGATCGCGTCCGCCCGCCGATCGGCCAGGGACGGCTCACGTTCCTCGACCACCGGGTCGACGACGTCCTCCTGGGGCTCCTCGTGTTCGGTCAGGCGGGCCAGGGCGGTGCGAACGTACCGATCCCGGCGGGCGAGGTAGCGCCGGGTGATCCACTCGCGTTCGGGGTGCTCGGCGAGCCATCCCGCGCCGTCCTCGGCTTCGACCCCGTCCACGGGGGCGCCGCCGGCGCGCAACAGTTTGTCGATCTCGGTGGAGTCCACCCAGTAGTGCCTGTTGCCGCCCTCCATCGCGGGCAGCAGCACGTACAGGTGGCTGAGGGCGTCGGACAGCCGCAGGGTGCCGGTCAGGGTGAGTGACAGGTAGTGGGAGTCACCCCAGCCGGGCAACCCGGGGTCCAGTGGCACCGGTTCGGCGCGCACCGTCCAGCCGAGCGGCTCGAACAGGGCACGGGCCCGCTCCGGCCCCGATCGACACGGCACCGCGGGCAGGCGAAGCTCCAGTGGGATGGGCGTGGCGGCCAGTTCGGGGCGCCCCTCGCACACACCACGGATCGCGGTCCGTAGCACCCTGCCCAGCGCCACCGTGAACAGCGACGACGAGGCGTAGGGGCGGTCGTTGACGTACTGGGCCAGGGCGAAGTCGGGGGTGCTCACCGACGTGCGCGTGCGCAGCAGCGCCCGCGGGTCGACTTCCAGCAACAGCGCGGCCGTGCAGCGTTCCTCGGTGGCTTCGGGGTAGAAGACGTGCGCCGTCCCGAAGGACTGCTCGAAGCTCTGCGCCTTGTCGGGATGTTTGTGGAGCAGGTATCCGAGGTCTGTCGCCGGGCGGGCCGTGGTCGTGATCGTCAGTAGCACCCATGCATTGTGGCGGACCGCCGCACCTGGTCACCAGTGCTTTTCATCCCGCTTCGGCGTCGGCCTCGGGGGCCTGGCGCGGATCCACGCCCAGTTCGGCCATGGCCCGGGCGATCTCCGCGCGGGCAGGCCCGAAGAAGGACCAGGGGATCTCGTTGTAGAACCGGCCGACCGCGCCCAGGTGCCAGCGCGCCGGATCGGACTCACCCGACCGATGGAACGCCCACGCGAACAGGTGGTGCGCCTGCACGTCGCGCACGTGCGGAACCCCGGCCGACACCCACGCCCGAGCGAGCCGGAAGAGCTCGCGGACCCCCTCACCGTGCAGCCGGCCCAGGCTCATGGACACGATGTAGGGGCTCTTGCCCTCCTCGATCAACCGGCGCTGTTCCCCACGCAGGTACTCGGCGTGGGCCAGGGCCAACACCGCCGGGAGCGGGCTGCCCTCGGGCGCGGTGTCGGCCGCCGCGCCCGCCGCGGCGAACATCTCCTCCACCGACCCGCCTCGGCTCGGGGCCAGGGCCCGGACCCGGGTCATGTGGGCGGGCACCAGGTGGGGCGCGCGAGCGTGCGCCTCGGTCCAGGAGCGTTCGCGTTCGGACCGGTCCCCGAGCCCCATGGCCACGGTCTGCAACGCGGCCCAGGGGGCGGCGTCGTCGGGGTTGAGCCGGGCGGACTCGGCCAGGGGCACGCGCGCCTCGTGCAGCGCGGCCTCCACCGCCTTGTGTTCGGCGGTCCCTCCCGACGGCAACGACATGGCACGGGCCAACAGGGCGTGCCCCAGCCACAGCAGCGTGTCGGCGGGGTCCGCGCCCTCCTCCACCAGTCCGGCCACCTCGTCGGGCCGGTCCAGAGCGGACCGGCCCAGGGCTTCGGCCTGGTGGGAGCGGGCCTCGGGGTCGTCTCGGGTCTCCAGCAGGAGCGAGGCGCCCACCTCGACGTCTCCTTGGCGGACCGCGGCGCAGCCGGCGCGCAGCAGCGGGTCCGTGCCAAGGGACGCCGAGACCAGGACCCCTTCGAGGTCGGTGCCGCCGAGCACCTTGGAGGGTTTCCGTCCGAATCGCCACATGCCTGCCATGTCAGCGAGGTTAGGTCATGGACCGGTCGGCCTTCTCCTGCGTCTCCTCCGTCTCGACGTCGGTACCCGGCCGCGGTTGTCCCAGCGGTGCGACCAGACCCTTGGCCTTGTCCCGACGGTGGTTGATCACCTGCAGGACGATGAGCGCGGTACAGGCGGCGCTGCCGGCCAGCACGAACCAGTGCGAGGCCACGTGGACCGACAGCAACGACTCCGTCCATCCGGTCCACTCGGGGGCGATGAGGACCAGGGCCGCGGACAGACCGAAGGCGATCCGTTCGCCGATCATGGTGCGGCGCAGGAACCAACCCTCGATGGCTATGGCTCCGGCCGCCAGTGCGGCCGACCCCGTGACGATCGCGATCACCAGGTCGAGAACGGGACCGTCGACCTCCATGAGCGCCGAGTAGGCCATGAGCAGCGGGATCAGGTAGAGGCCCTTGGCGAACTTCCACGCGGACACACCCGAACGCATCGGCTTGGAGTCGGCGATGCCCGCCGCCGCGAACGCCGCGAAGGCCACCGGAGGGGTCACGTTGGAGTCCTGGCTGAGCCAGTACACGATCATGTGCGCGACGATGAGCGCCAGGCCCAGCTGTTCCAGCGCCGGGCCGGCCAGGATGACCAGAACCACGTAGGAGGCGGTCACCGGCAGGCCGATACCCATGATCAGGGAGGCCAGCGCGACCATCACCAGGGTCATGAACAGGTTCCCGGCGAAGGCGTTGACCAGCACGTCGGAGAAGACCAGACCGAGGCCGGTGAGGCCGACCACCCCGACGATGACCCCCGCGACGGCGCACGCCACCGACACCGGCAGGGTACTGCGGGCGGCCATGACGAACACCTCCAGGAAGTCCTGGACGCTCAGGCGGCTGCCCGCGCGCAGCATGGCCACGACCAACAGGGCGCCACAGGCCGCCAGGCCCGCCTGTGTGGGCGGCACGTAGTTGAGCAGCAGCACGATGAGCAGGACCAACGGGGCCAGGAAGTGCCAGCCCGCGCGCATCACGATCGCGAAGGCGGGGACGTCCTCCTTCTTCATCGTCCCGACGTTGTGCTTGCGGGCGAGGATGTCCACGAACAGGAACATCAGCGCGAAGTACATGATCGCGGGGATGATCGCGACCTTGACGATGTCGGCGTAGGGGATGCCCAACCGCTCGGCCATGAGGAACGCGCCCGCGCCCATGATGGGCGGCAGGATCTGGCCACCGGTGGACGCCGCGGCCTCCACGCCCGCCGCGTCGTGCTTCTTGTAGCCGACCCTCTTCATCAACGGGATCGTGAACGGGCCGGTGGTGACCACGTTGGCGATGGCGCTGCCCGAGACCGAACCCATCAGGGCGCTGCCCAGTACCGCGCCCTTGGCGGGACCGCCGACCATCCGCCCGGTCAGGACGTAGGCCAGTCCGACGAAGAAGTTGCCGCCGCCGGTCTTGGACAGCAGCGCGCCGAACAGGATGAACACGAACACGAAGGTGACCACGACCCCGAGCGTCAGCCCGTAGATGCCGTCGTTGCCCAGGTAGGTGTGGGTGGCGATGCGCTCGTAGGTGGCCCCCGAGTGACCGAACCGGCCGGGGATCATCGGGCCGATCCACGCGTAGTACAGGAAGCCCGCCACGAGGATCACCATGACCAGACCGACCGAGCGGCGGGTGGCCTCCAACAGGATCACGATCGCGAGCGCGCCCATGATCCAGTCCAGTTCGGTGTAGGCCCCCGCGCGACGGGCCAGTTCGGACTGGAAGACGATCGGATAGAGGCTGACCACGACTGTGCCCACGACCATGACCAGGTCGACCACCGCGCCGATCACGAACAGGACCGGGTTGCCCTCGGCCCTGCCCTTCTTGAACGGCGGCATGATGAGGAAGACCAGCAACATCACCAGCATCAGGTGGATGAGGCGCTGCTGGCGGGCGTCGAGCCCGGCGCGCAGGGCGATGTAGAGCTGGAAGGCGGTCAGGGCGATACCGAGGAGGAGGACGACTCCGCCCACGATCATTCCGCCCTTGCCCTCCCCCCAACGCTCGGCGGCGACCTTCCGCCAGAACGGCGGGGCGTCCTCGCCGAGACCGTCGACGTCGGGCAACGCGCCGGCGGAGGTTCCGGTCTTGGCCATGTTCTTCCTCGGGTTCACTGGGGTGCTTCGTTGGGTTTTCGGTCGGTGGGCGTGTCGCACTCCGGCTGGGGGTCGGAGTCGAACAGCAACTGGAGGGTGGTCGCCCGAACGGGTTCGACGACCACCCGTCGGGAGGCCAGGCACGGGGAGAGCCGCACCTCGGAGTCGGGGGTACCGACACGGTGGTCGACCGAGGGCGCGCCCACGCGGATCGCCACCTCCGTGCCGATGTCGCGGTCCATGTCCTCGATGACCCACCACTCGCCGTCGGCCCGGCCGGTGCCCTCCCCCGGCCGGTGGCCCATGCCCGCGCCGAACTGACGCAGTCGGGTGGCGTCGACCACCAGGTTCCCGTCCCTGACCTCGATGTACTCCTCGATCGGCAGGTGGTCGATCGAGTGGACGTAGGAGATGGTGAACAGTTCACCCTCAGCCAGGGGCAGGTGGCCGAGCCGGTCCTCGTCCACACTCAGCCGGAGCGCGGGCCACAACGGCAGCGCGGCGGCGGCGACCGCCGCCCCCACGAGGAGGGCGGCGGCGCTGGCGGACCGGAGCACGGATGCCTACTCTTCGGTGGAGTCGGTCTCGGGCAACAGGTCCTCGGGGATCTCGACGCCCTCCTCCTCGTAGAAGCGGACGGCGCCCGGGTGGACCGGGACCGGGCTGTTCTCGATGGTCTCCGGGACGAGGTAGTCCTCGCCCGGGGCGTAGACGCCGACAACCTCGTCGATGTTGTCGAACATCGCCTTGGTGATCTCGTAGGCCTGGTCCTCGTTGAACTCACCGGGCACGACCAGGGCGTTCCACACCGCGATGGTGTTCACGTCGTCGTCGATGCCCGGGTAGGTGCCGCCGGGGATGGTGTGCTCGGTGTAGCCGCCGTAACCGGCGACGATGGCCTCGCGCTCCTCGTCGCACATCTCGATGATGTCGATGTCCTCGGTGGTGCCCAGCTCGGTGATGCCCGAGTGGCCCTCGCCGACGACCCAGGAACCGGCGTCGAGCTGGCCGTTGGACAGGGCGTTGGCGGTCTCGGCGTAACCCAGCTGCTGGAGCTCCACCTCGGTCGAGGCGATCTCCAACGTCTCGAACACCTGGTTGGTGGTGGCCTCGTTGCCACTACCGATGTCACCGACGGAGTAGCGGTTGCCCACCACGTCGGAGAAGCACTCGAAGCCCTTGTCCGCGGCGATGTCGGCCAGGGTCACCGCGTGGAACACGTTGGGGTACATGACCGCGAGGGAGTACGTCCGGGCCGGGTCGGCCTCGAAGTCGCCGGTGCCGTTGAAGCCCTGGTCGGCGGCGTCACCCTGGACGATGGCCAGGTGGCCGTCGCCGCTGTTGAGGAGGCGGATGTTCTCCACGGAGGCGCCAGTGGCCTCGACGGAGGCGCTCTGGCCCTCCAGGTTGTCCCCGATGATGGAGCGCAGCGCGCCACCGATCGGGTAGTACACACCGCTGGTACCACCGGTGACGATGCTGAGGTCGGACTGGACCGGGGCTCCACCGAGCCCGACGTCCTCGGTCGCCTGCTCGGCCGGCTGCGCGCCACAGGCGGCGAGCGTGACGACGCTGGCGGGGATGGCGGCCAGGGACAGCAGTGTGCGTCGCATGGTCGGTCGGTCCTCTCGGGGGTTCTGGGGCAGGGGGGATCAGGGGTGTGACAGGGGCCACTTTCCGTCGCCAGAAAGGTAGTGGCCGTGTCCGTGGGAGCAACACCCCAACGGGTGGGATTTGAGCCTTTCCTGAGGTTCGGGTCCGGTTGCTATCGTGCGAACATGGCGCGGCCCCCCACCCACCGTCTGTGGGCGACCTCCCGAATCCTGACCGCCGGTCTCCTGACCGTCTGTCTGCTCTCCTGGTCGCATCCTCCACGCTCGGACCCACTCCGCCTGGCCATCGGCACAGGCGGTAGTGGCGGCGTGTACCACGTCTATGGCGCCGGGTTGGCGAGGGTGACCGACCCCGACCCGAACACCCAGATCACCGCCCTGACCACCGCGGCGAGCGTGGAGAACAATCGGCTGGTCGCCTCCGGCGCGCTGGACGCCGCCTTCACCCTCGCGGACGTGGCCGCGCTGGCCGTCGAGGGCCGGGAACCGTTCGATCGGCCGCTGCCCATCAAGGCCATCGCCCGGTTGTACGACAACTACACGCACGTGGTGGTGCGCGCGGACTCCCCCTACGAGGAGGTCGCGGACCTGGCCGGGACCTCCGTTTCGGTGGGAGCCAGGGGTTCGGGCACCGAGATGATCGCCGAACGGCTACTGGACACCGCGGGTCTGGCCGAGGACACCGACTCGGACGTGGACCGACAGCGGTTGTCCATCGGCGGCTCGGTCCGAGCATTGGAGGACGAGCGCATCGACGCGTTCTTCTGGTCCGGAGGCCTGCCGACCCAGGCCGTCTCCGACCTGGCCACGCGGACCCCGGTGCGACTGCTGGACCTGTCCGAGCACGTTCCGGAGCTGGTGGACGAGTACGGGGAGTTCTACTCCGAACTCCCCGTGCCGGCCGAGACCTACGAGAACGTGCCCGCGGTGCGCACCATAGGGGTGCCGAGCCTGATGGTGGCCGGTTCTCGAATGCCGGACCGGACCGCCCGGGAGTTCACCCGGATCCTGTTCGAGTCGCGGAACGCACTGGTGGAGATCCACCCGGTCGCCCTTCACCTGCACCCGCGATCGGCCATCGCCACCCTGCCGGTGCCCCTGCACCCGGGTGCCACCGCCTACTACCGGTCGGTCAAGTACGCGCACGACGAACGCCCATCGGTCCCCTGAGTGTTCTCTAGGGCAGCGGTAGGCGGATCCGTGCGTCGATGCCGTTCGGGTGGGCGGGCCGCAGGGTGAGTTCCGCGCCCTGGAGTTCCAGCAGGGTGACCACGATGGACAGCCCGAGCCCGGAACCGCCGCCGGTGCCCCCGCCGTCCCGCCAGAAGGGTTCTGTGGCGCGTTCGAGCTCTTCGGCGGGGAGCCCCGGCCCGTCGTCCACCACTCGCATGTCCAGGTGGCCGCCGCCCTCCTCGTACCGAACGGGTTCGTCCACCCGAACGACGATCCGGACCCCCGCGCCACCGAACTTCAACGCGTTGTCGATGAGCACGTCCAGGGCCTGGTCGAGGGTGCCCTCCGCACACGGCACCGACACGTCGGAGGCGCCCTCGCAGGTCAGCTCCGCGCCGGCGCGATCGGCGATGGGGAGCCACGCCGCCACCCGGTCCTCCGCGACCTCCCGCGCGTCCTCCCACACCATCGAGTGCTCGGCGTCCTCGGCCCGGGCCAGGGTGAGCAGGCCGTCGCAGATACGGGTGAGTCGGTCGACCTCGTCCAGCGCCAGACGGTGGTCCTGCGCGCCCTCTTGGCCCAGATGACGGGACAAACCGTCCACCCGAAGCCGCAGCGCGGCCAGGGGGTTGCGCACCTGGTGGCCGGCGTAGGCGACGAAGGTGCGCTGGCTCTCCAGCATGGAGGTGATGGTGTCGGCCATCTGGTTGAACGACTCGCCCAGGCGGCGCAGCTCATCCGGCCCGGCGGCTGTGCGCACCCGGGTGTCCAGGCTGCCGCCGCTCACCGCGCGGGTGGCCTCGTCGAGGTCGTCGATGGGACGCAGGATCCACCGGGTGAGCGGACCGGCCGCCGTGATGCCGACCAGCATCAACGCGGTGGCCACCAGCCACGCCACCCCCCACTGAACGGTGGTGGCGCGGCGCAGGGACTCGGTGGGCGAGAAGGTGACGGCGGCACCCACGACCTCACCGGAACGGCCGATGGGTTCGGCGACGATGAGCGGACCCTCCTGCCAGGGCCAGACCACGCTGTCGGCGCCCATCCGGTTGCCGGCCAGGGCCGTGCGCACCGGGCCGGATATCGCTTCCCCGCCCTCCGGCCAGCCGTTCGGGTCCAGGTCGGCCAGGGTCAACCCCGGTCGAGAGGAGACCACCACCTCGCCGTCCCGATCCACCACCACCGCCATGATCCCGTAGACCTCCTCGTAGGCGGCGAGTTCGGCGGAGAGGGTGCCCTCGTTACCGGTGAGGACGCTGGGCTCGGCCAACCCCGCGAATCGGGCGGTGTCGTTGATCCGGTCCAGCATCATGTCCGAGGTGCCGCGTGCGGCGATGCTGACGCACAGCGGCACCGCCAACGCCAGGCAGGCCGCCACCAGCAGGGTGACGTACACCGTCACCAAACGTCTGCGCATCCCGGATCCTCAGACCCGGGAGACGGGGGAACCGACCGCCATCCGGTAACCCACCCCGCGGACGGTCTGGATGAGCCGAGGCGCCTCCAACTTGGCGCGCAGGGTGCCGATGTGCACCTCCAGGGTGCGCAGCGTGCCGGGCCAGGAGGTCTGCCACACCCGCAACAGCAGGTGCTCGCGCGGGACCACCCCGCCGGCCTCGCGCACCAGCACCACGAGCAGGTCGAACTCCTTGCGGGTGAGCTCCACCGGACGACCCTCGCAGGTGACGACTCGGGTACCGGTGTCCACCCGGACGGGGCCCGCCTCCAGCACGGTGCCCGAACGTGTGCCGGTGCGACGCAGCACCGCTTCCATCCGGGCGCACAGTTCCTCGATGGCCAGGGGTTTGACCACGTAGTCGTCGGCGCCCGAACGCAGCCCGAGGACGCGTTCGCGTTGTCGTCCCCGCGCGGTGACCATGATGATGGCGGTGTCCCCGAAGTCCTGACGCTCACGGAGCGCACGACACAGGTCGATGCCGTCCATGTCCGGGAGGCCGAGGTCCAACAGGACGACGTCCGCCGGGGACGCGGCGAGCGCGTCCCCGGCGGTACGAACCTGCACGACCTCGTAGCCGTTCGTCTCAAGCGCCCCGGCGAGCGCGTCGGCGAGCCGGACGTCGTCCTCGACGAGCAGCACCTTGATCATGACCGAGGGTCCTTCGCGGAGGGGGTGTGCGTAACAACGCGGTGGTACGCACCCTAACCGCCCCGTGCGACCCCCGTCAGGAACGGCCTCCGGGCCGAGCGATGTGCACGTCCGGAACGATCTCCGGGGCGCCGAGCTGGACCGCGTCCGCCTCCTGGTCGGTGTCCTGTTCCTGGGCCACCCGCTCGGCCTCGATGCCCTTGCGGTAGAACTCCACCTCGCGTTCCACCTGCTCCTTGGCCCACCCCAGGGGTTCGGCCATCAGCTCTGCCGCCTCCTCCGCGGCGGCGATGCCCCGGTCCCAGGTCTCGAAGGAGATGCGGGTACGACGGGTCAGGACGTCCTCAAGGTGACGGGCTCCCTCCGCGTGCACCGCGTAGACGACCTCCGCCCTCAGGTAGTCATCGGAACCCGCCAACGGACGGGCCAGGTCACGGCGCTCCTTGATCAGGTCCAGGAGATCGTGGACCTGGGAGCCGAACCGACGCAGCAGGTGTGTGACCCGTGAGACGTGGAGCCCGGAGTCCCGGGCCAGACGGTGACGCTGGTTGTACAGGGCCGCGTACCCGTCCGCGCCCACCAGGGGCAGCTTGTCGGTGACCGAGTTCGGAACGGCCCCGCCCAGTCCATGCGCTACCGCGTCCACCGCGTCCTTGGCCATGACCCGGTAGGTGGTGTACTTGCCGCCCGCGATGAGCACCAGACCCGGCACCGGGTGGGCGACGGTGTGCTCTCGGGACAGCTTGGAGGTCTCGTCGGACTCCCCCGACAGCAACGGCCGCAGACCCGCGTAGACGCCCTCGACGTCGTCCCGACTCAGCGGCGTGCGCAGCACCTGGTTGACGTGGTCCAGGACGTAGTCGATGTCGGCGCGGCTGGCCGCGGGGTTCTCCTTGTCCAGGTCCCACGGGGTGTCGGTGGTGCCGATGATCCAGTGGCGGCCCCACGGGATCACGAACAGCACGCTCTTCTCGGTCTGCAGGATCATCCCGGACGAGGCCTGGATACGGTCCCGCGGTACCACCAGGTGCACACCCTTGGAGGCGCTGACGTGGACCTGGCCACGGCCTCCGACCATCTCCTGGATGTCGTCGGTCCACACACCCGCGGCGTTGACCACCTGCCGGGCGCGGATCCGGACCTTCTCGCCGCTCTCCAGGTCGGCGGCCATCGCCCCGACCACGTGTTCGCCCTCACGGAGGAACTCGACCGCCTGTACCCGGGAGGCGATCCGCGCGCCCAGTCCCGCCGCCGTGCGCAGGACCGTGGTGACGAAACGGGCGTCGTCGACCTGACAGTCCCAGTACTGGATCGCGCCGGCCAGGGAGCTGCGCTTGAGCGCCGGGAACACCTTCATCGCGCCGGACCTGGTCAGGTGTCGGTGCGAGGGCAGTCCCCGGTTGTTGCGGGAGCTCATCGCGAGCGCGTCGTAAAGGGTGACGCCCGCGCCGATGTAGAACCGCTCCCAGTGATGCTGGAACGGGAACAGGAACGGTACCGGACGCACCAGGTGCGGCGCGATGGTGGTGAGCAACAGACCGCGTTCATGGAGCGCTTCACGGACCAGCTCGAAGTCGAGTTGTTCCAGGTAACGCAGGCCGCCGTGGATGAGTTTGCTGGATCTGCTGGAGGTACCCGAGGCGTAGTCGCGCGCCTCGATCAGCCCCGTGGAGAGTCCGCGTGAGACCGCGTCCAGGGCGATACCCGCCCCCACGATCCCACCTCCGACAACGAGGACGTCGAGCTCCTCGTCCGCCATGGATGCCAGCGCCGCGGTGCGGCTCTCCGGTCCCAGCCAGGTGGTCGCCATTGGTCGTCCTCCGTATCGATGGGTCTTCCTCCCAGGCGCATACCCGCCCAAAGCCCCGTCCATCGGCCCGATCGGTGTGGCGACCGACCGGTGGGGCCTCAGGTTAACCGCGTGGCCCGCCCCGCTCGCGGCGCCACACGGATCGCCAGTGCCAGGAACGCCACGACGGTCAAGGCCGCTCCCCCCGTCAGCGAGGCCGCGGTGAGTCCACCCCCGGTGCCCGCGACCGCTACCAGCGCCGCGAGTCCGACCGCTCCGCCGAGTTGCTGCGCCGTGGACACCGTAGCCGAGGCCACTCCCTGGCGGGCAGCGTCGACCTCCTCACCCGCCACCGCGAACACCGCCGGATACACGGTGCCCGCCGTGAGCCCGAGCAGCAGCACCGCGGGCAGAACCATCCAGTAGTGGTCACCGGAGACCGCCCAGGCGAAGACGACCGAGGTCACCGCGACACCGAGCACGCCGACGAACAAGATCCGCCGCGAACCCCAACGGCCGAGCAGCCGGGGCAACAGGAAGGCGGAGCCGAGCATGGCCACCACCCCTTGGGGCAGGAAGCCCAGCCCCGCGGCCAACGGCCCCAACCCCAGACCGTCCTGGACGTGCGTGGTGTAGACGAAGTGCAGTGCGCCGATCACACCCATGAGCACGAAGACCAGCACCGCGCTCACCCACAGGGAACGCACACGAAGCAGGCCGAGCGGCAGCAACGGGTCGGCGCCCCCGCGCTCCACCAGGAGGAAGAGCCCCAGCGTCACCGCCCCCAGCACGATCACGCCGACGCCCGTCCGAACGTCCTCCTGGATCCGGGAGATCCCGAACACCAGGAGGAGCGCACCACCGGTGGCCAGGGCCGAGCCGGGCAGGTCGAAACCGGCCAGGCCCTCGCTCCGGGGGTCGGTGGGCAGCACCCGCGGTGCGGCGATGGCCACGACCAGGGCGAGCGGGACCAGCGCCCAGAAGATCGAGGCCCACCCGAGCAGACTGGTGAGGACACCGCCGAGTGCTCCCCCGGCCAAGGCACCGAAGGCCCCGGCGCTGCCCCAGACCGCGAGCGCACGGTTTCGCGCGGGGCCCGCGTCGAAGGCCGTGTTCACCAAGGCCAGGGTGGCGGGAAAGATCAGGGCGGCTCCGAATCCCTGCGCGGCTCGGGCGCCGATGAGTACCGTCGGGGGCCAGGTGAGGACGCCGACCAGGGCGCCGACCACCGAGGCTCCGGCCATCAAGGCGGCACCGAGGACCAGCATCCTGCGCGCACCGAGCCGGTCGACGGCCCGACCACCCAAAAGCAGGAAGCCCCCGTAGCCCAGGGCGAAGGCGGAGACGACCCACTGCAGGCCGCCGGCGTCCAGCCCCAGTTCCCGGCCGATCTCGGGTAAGGCGATGTAGACGACGTTGAAGTCCACGGACAGGGTGAAGTGGGCCATGGCCAGCACGAACAGGGCCGGCAACAAACGTGGCCGGCGGGCACTGGCCGGTGCCGTGTAGGTCATCGGGGTTCCCTCATCAAAGTTACTCCAGCACTGAAAGATTCAGCATGACAGTAACTCCAAAGTATTTCAGTACGCAATAATCCAGCGTGGTAATATTTGGCCATGAGCGACCACTGCCACGTCAGCGCCACCGAGGAACGCACCTGGGACGCCGTCACCCTGGCGTTCCGCCTGCTGGACCAGCGCGTGGAACGCGACGTCCAACAGGAGGTCGACCTACCCCTGACCTACTACGAACTGCTGGTCCTGCTCTCCAAGAACGAGCACGGGTCCCTGCGCATGAGCGAGCTGGCCGAACTCACCCACACCAAACCCAGCCGGATCACCCACGCCGTCCGCAAGCTCACCGAGGCCGGCTTCGTGGAACGCCGGCATTGCGAGACCGACCGCCGCAGCTGGTTTGCCGTCCTCACCGACCAGGGCCGCGAAGTCCTCCACCGCGCCGGCGGCCCGCACGTGGCGAGCATGCGCGAGAACCTCCTGGACCTGCTCACCCCCGAACAGCGCGACCAACTCCTGGACATCAGCCGCACCTTGCTCACCCGGCTCGCCCCCAGCAGCCCTTTGGCCCGCGAGAAAAGCCCCGTTCACGAGAGCCCCGGCACCTGACCTCGGTGGGGGTGGGTAGGGGTGGGGGGGGGGGGGGGGGGGGGGGCGCGGGACATGGGGCGTGTTGGTTTGGGTGTGGGTGGACGTGGGCTCCGGGGGTTATCCACAGGTAAGTGGTGGTGGGGTGGCGGTCGATGGGGTGGGTGATGTCTTCTTGATATTGGGGGAGCTTCTGGTTCCGCCGGTTTTGTGCTGCCCAGAGGTTGATGGTGAGGCGCCTGGGGTCGGGAGTCTTGGGGTTGTTGGGCGTTGTGTGGGTGG
>NZ_JBSHCT010000042.1:13675-21684 GCF_053615935.1 Nocardiopsis sp. NPDC055879 | reverse complement strand
GCGGAAGCGGGTCATCGGAAGGCGGAGGCAACGGCTCATCCGAAGGCGGGCCTGGGTCCGTCGGGGCCTGGCCCCGTGTGCTCTGCGGGTTCATGCGCCACCACCGGCCTCTCCCGCGGCCAGAATCCATTCGAGAATGCTCATCAGCACCGTGGCCAGAACCGCGATCCCGTACCCGAAGGCCACACCGGTCAGCGCTCGTTTGGCTCCATCGATCGCACCGGGTTCGCCACCGGCGACCAGCCACCGCACCCCCGCGATCGTCAGAAAAAGGGTTCCCAGAGCTGTGGCCAGGACCATGATCACCAGGTAGACCCGGTTCACCACGGCCACCAGCGGCGCAGCCGTGGCTTCGGCTGATTCGTCCGGCCCCTCAACATCACCCGTGGTGTTGGCCCACACCCACGCGGCGTCATCGGCCGTCACCATGCACCACACCGTGGCCACCAAGGCGGCGACCATGATCACCAACAACCTGCGCACCAACATCCCCCTCTTGCACAGCCATCCCAAGGCCCCGGTCCTTGGCTCGGCTCCCGGCTCACTGGCTGGCGACCGGTGAGCCCACACCCCAGGTGGGCTCACCAGCCCTCTCACTTGGTTAGGAAGCCAACGGCCACAGCGAATTCGACGCCTCTGGCTCAACAGACCCGCTGGCTCGGTGCACATACACAGGCGAAACGGTCGAAGTCGCCACCACGGGCGTACCTTCACGGGCTTGAGAGGGCACCGAGCGCAACGCGGCGGCCAGCCGGGTCTCGGCCCGCTGGCGGCGCTTGGCCAAGGTCTTGTAGGCCACCCCGGTCTCGGTGGACAGCGCCACCAGCGAGACCCCTTCCAGGCGGGTGCGGGCGATCAACTCCGCCTCTGCGGCCGTCAGGGTTCCGGTGCGCACGGCCGTCTGCAGAACCGACTCGCACGAGCGAGCCGTCCCGGGCTCGGCTTCGATGTCGACCTTCTGCTCATCCACGAGTACCTGTAGGGCGCTGGTCAGGGCGCGCTTGCGCTCCCCCAACGCCGCGCGGCGCACACGACACAGCAGGAAGTAGCCCTGTCCGGCGTGGTCGAGGTTGACGGTGCGAATCTGCCGGATCGCGGCTGTGACCACCTCGGCTTGAAGATTCGCCTCGCCGTCCTGGTCCAGGCCGCGACCGGTGTGGCGCACGGCAGAGCGCAGCATCGGCATCGCCAGGCCCAGAGCGCCGACCATCCAGTCCTGGGAGTGACGGGCCGCGCGGATGGTGTGACGCCACACCGCGTCACGGACTTGGTTCGGGGTCGCGCGGTCCAGCAGGACCTCGCGCAGTTCGAAGAGCGAGTAGGTGCGCTCCTCCAGCCACGGGTGCACGTGTGTGCCGTGCAGGGTCAGGTGTGTGGGTGCGATCGCGACGAAGTTGGATTCGATCTCACGAAGCAGCGAAAGGTTCATGTGTTCCCCCTGGAAGTGCCACCGGGATCCGACACGGACCACTTAAAAGCACCGCGAACTCAGGAGTTACTCAGAACGGGCTCACACCACGCTCAAACTCGACTCAGAGCAGACTCAGAAGTGACTCACCAGCACCAAGGGAAGGCAAATTATTTCCTTCTAGGATCCTCGACTGGTGACGGGTAAGCCGCGCAACCAGGAGCGGACTCAGAGCTACTACCTGCCCATACGCTGAACTTTCGGGATGACTCAGATACTTGCGCAGTGGACTCACGAGCCACCGTGAGCATGCACCAAAAGGCTCTCTAAGAAATACTTTATAGAATATTCCAACACGCACTCAACGGCACATTGAGGAACACTTAAACAACTTCCCGGGGCGCGGATCGACAAATACGGACAGAATCTAAACAACCACGGCAGGGGTACTCAGCGGGCCCGTTCAAGAAGGTGCGAGGCGCGCCGGAGGAGAGGAGTTCGGAGGTCGGTTTCCTCACTCCTGGCAGAGATGTGTAGAAGTTCGGTGATGGTGACCAGCTCGGCGAACCGCCCAGCGGGGGTATCGAGTATGTGAGCCAATTCCGTTCGGATCCGTGC
Organism: Nocardiopsis sp. NPDC055879; assembly: GCF_053615935.1. NCBI lineage: Bacteria > Bacillati > Actinomycetota > Actinomycetes > Streptosporangiales > Nocardiopsidaceae > Nocardiopsis > Nocardiopsis sp. NPDC055879. Next base: position 19,658 of record NZ_JBSHCT010000042.1, on the reverse strand, counting down.
GGCGGTCAGGGGAACGAGCAGACTGTAGCTGTGCAGCATGGCCGCGTCGTAGCCGGTCGGAGCCACTCCCCATCCCTCCCAGTCAAAGAGGATGAGGGCCGGGGCCCCGAGGTTGGCGAAGTGGAGGTCTCCGTGGGCGGTCGACCACGAGGGAGCGACGGTGTCGACGGGTGCCCCCAGGTAGCGGGGCATGGCGTGGTCGAGAAAGGGCTGGAAGGCGGTGCGCCGGCGTGTCCGCACCCGCGAGATCGTGTGCAGGGCTCTGCGTAGCCCGTCCCACCAGCTCGGTGGCAGATCGGGCTCGTGGGTGAGCACTGCCGACTTCGAAGCGGCAGGAGACGAGGCCCTGTCGTACAGCTCAGCCCGGTAGGACCAAGGCCCCTCGTTCCAGTCGTGCAGGTCGCGCAGCTTGGGGCGGGGCAGCGTGGTGGGCATGACCTGTTCGGCGTCGACGGACCCGTTCCAGAAGGTGGTGGCGATCCGATCGGTTGGGGCGCAGGCCAGGCGTAGCCATGCCGGGCCGTGTGTCGTGGTCACCGGTCGGCTCAGGGTTCGCCCACGCCACCCCCACATCTCATCAGGGTCTGAGGTGGTCGTGGCGTGGAGCGCAGCTCGTGCGCGTGTGTGTGCCGCTCTCATCCGGGCGGCGGTCTTGGGGTCGGGGTGTGTCAGCATCTGGCCCCTTGGGCGCTACCCGGTTCGGTGTCCATCAGTGCGGTGCGGGCTGCGTGGGCGAGGATGCTCTGGGTGCGTGCGGGTAGGCCGATGCGGTTCCAGTGGAAGATCACGTGGTGGGCCAGGACGGCGCGTAGGCCGCGTTGGAGGGTTCCGGTGTGCGCGGCTTGGGACAGTGCTTGTCCGGCGGAGGCGAAGGCGAGTATCCAGGGCGCGGTGAACACCAAGGGGTTGTCCGGGGATTGCGTGGGGTGGTGGGCGGTGAGGAGCCGGCGCAGGGGGACGCTCAGTTCTGGCATGCGCTCAGGCGGAACGTCCTCGGGGAGGGGACGCATCCGCGTGATGCGGTGCCAGATGTCGCCTTGCTCGAACTCGTCTTGGTCCGCGCCTCGGAAAAGAGCGCCGCACAGCATCGTCGACAGCTCACGGCGGCCAAGGACGGTCGCGTGTGCGTTGAGGTAGTCGAGGATCGCGCGGCTGTCGGTGTGGAAGAGGTCGTGGGCGGTGTGCATCGCTTCGGGTCCGCCGAAGGCTAGGGTTTCGGGTTCGTAGACGGTGCGTCGCCAACGGATGGTGGCCTCTGGGGTGGAGAAGTCGTCGAGGATTCGTTTGAGCAGTTCGTCGCCGGGAGTGGTGGTGTCACTGAGCCGCAGGCGCAGCCGCCAGCAGGGGGCTTTGCGGATGAACCACCAGGAGTCCACGAGTCCTGACTGTTCGGCGTGATGGAGTCGGGGTGTGAGTCGTTCGGTTACCGTGGTTTCGGCCGTCTGCCAGTCGGTGAACTCGATGTGGGCCTGGTGCCAGCCGTGCTCTTCGGCCTGTATCTGGAGGGCGGTGGCGCCCGCTTCGGTGTAGGCCTGGACTGCCTCCTCGAGGTGGCCTGTCTCCACCCCCACACAGGAGGCCGCGCTCTCCAGAGGGGTCCCGGACAGCACCTCGAGAACTCCTTGGGCGAGCGGATGCCCGGTCTCGGAGATTTCCACGGCGTTGTTCTCCTTCCTTAGGTACGGGGCGGATCAGTTGATCAGAAGGCAGGCGTCCCACCCGCTGACCGGGGGCAAGCCTTGCGTTGCGGCCATCTGGGCCAGGGTGACTCCCGCCTGTCCGTCAAGAAACCCTTCTGTGTCTGCTTGTTCCTGGTCGAGACGGGCGTTCAGGAACGGCAGGTGGTGGGCGATTGCCAGGGTGAGTGCGTCGGCGGCGGCGCGGTTCGCGGTCTGAGTCAGACCGGCCCAGCCGTGACAGAGGCCGGAGTCGTGAACGCGGGCGAGCTGGCTGGGGTCGGCGAGGCAGTCAGCGAAGGCCTGTTCGGCCACGCGTTGGCGGTCGGTGTCTGCGGTGGCGAGGGCGGCGAGCTGTTGGGCTCGGGCCAGGCCGGGTGTGCCGTAGCACCAGCTCGGGCGTTGCGGTCCGCTCTGGTCGGTGCGCCTGCTGCGCAATGCTTCGGCGGTGACCCACTGGGGCCACCAGGTGCCGGTGTCGTTTTCCCGGCGCCAAGAGTCCAGCCACGCGCAGATGAGCTCGATGGCCTCGCTCTGTCCATCGACGGTGATCTGGCGCAGCTGGGCTTGGGCGAGGAGGGCGAGCGGGCCGGTGATGCCGTGGGCGATCCCGAGGTTGGCGTGGCCGCCGGGGAAGTGGGCGGAGGTTCCGCGTTGGGGGTCGTGGTGGACCCACCAGCCGGGGAGTTGCCACCCATCGATGACCAGAGGTCGGGTGAGGCGGACCAGGTAGGTGAGGATGCGTCCGAGTGCGTCATCGGTGGGGTCGTGGTGGAGCAGGTGGGCGCCGATCCCGGTCAGTCCGTGCAGGAGGTCGTATTCGGCGAAGGCCGCGGGTTGTGCCCTGTCGATGCGGGCGTGGGCGAGGTCGAGTCGGCGGTGAGCGAGGCGCCTCACCGCCGTGTCGATGCGCTCTGTCGCCGCAGCGTAGCGAGGCGCTCCGTCGGCTTGGGCTGTGTGCAGGAGGAACGCCAATGCGGGGGCTCCGAAGTACAGGCATGCTTCGTCTGCCGCGCTGATCGGGGTTGTGGCCGCTTTGTGGACCTGGTTGTGGGCCCTCTCCCAGCTTCCTTCACCGGTGTGGGCACACTCGATGTGCATCAGTGCGGTGCCGATGTCGCCCGTGGCCAGGGATTGGGAATGCGCGGTGGGGGTTGCGGTCTGGGCGCTCATCGGGCGGTCTTCCTGGCGAAGTCGCGCTGGGCGGCGGCCCGGACGAGGTGGTGGGTGAGTTGTTCCCGCTGCGGGTCGGCGCCGTGTGCGCGGGTGTGGTGCAAGTGCAGCAGGGATCGCAGCACCGGTTCGGGGTCACGTTGGGAGGACAGGCGGGCACGGTAGTCGCTCAAGGCGGTGCGTCGGTGCTGCCAGGCCCGGAGCACTTCCTGCCCAGTGGGCAGCGCCTGGAGTGCTTCTCGGCTCTTGTCGGGGTCGGTGAGGAGGAGTGCCTGGTATCGCACGGTGCGGTCGAGCCTTGGTGCTTCGTGGGGGAGGTTGTCGACGAGCCACTCAGCGGCCTCCCGGGCATTGGGTGCGTAGGAGGTGGCGAGGTCGTACATCCCGGCGACGGTGACCACCTCCCCGGGAGTACTCGTCTGTGCGGTGTACGCCGCTTGGGCCAGAACTGCGGCGGAGTCCGCGGCGAAGAGCCGTTCGGCGGCGCTCATGGCCGTTCCGTGGCCGTAGCGGCCGGTCTGCGGGTGGTAGGTGGCCAGTTGGGAGTGCGGGACGAGACCGTGACTGCGAAGGGCGGCGGCCCAGGCTCCGATCCGGGTGACGGCGTCGCCGTACTCCCGCTCCGAGCGCAGGCGGAAGTACAGGTCGAGGTGTTGGTCCCGATCGGGGTGGGTGAGGTCGTGGTGTCGTTCGAACCACCAGTAGTGCAACTCCGGCCACTCTGCAAGAAGGTCCGGCAGGTGTCGCAGGAGGATGGTGTCCTGGCGGGCGGGATGTCCGTGGATCTGTGCGTGGACCACGTCGGAGAACCCCGGTAACTTTCCCTGTTCCGACGATGTGGTGGGCGTGCTCGGTCGCTCGGTCTTCAGTGGAGGGGCGGCGGTCGTGCGGTGGAAGGGGACGAGGATTTCGTGGGCGCGCCCTACCCACCCGTTGGAGTCCGGGGAGGGTCCTTCACGGAGTTCGACCGTGCCGGTGCGCTCCAGCCGTGCCCGCAGCACCTCGCGGTCCAGCGGGCGATCCAGGTTCAGAGGCAGGCGCATCTCAGCACTGCACATGACGACATCCGCAGGTGCCCCCAGGCCCTCCCGCCAGGTGCTCAACGCCTTCACCCAGGCAGAGTTCGGTGCCCCGGGGCCGGGGAGGCTGTCCGTACTCAGCCTCCACCGGGCGGCGGCGAGGACGGTACGCCCACGTCGAAGGCGGGGCAGGAAGGGCAGGAATGCCGCTGCTCCCCAGTCGAAGGCTTGGTAGACGGCGCAGCGACCAGCCGGGGCTTCGGCGAGGAACCGTGCCAGCGAAGGTGTGAGCATGGCGGCCTCGAGTGCGTGGGTCACCCGTGGTTCGACGTAGCGGCCGGTGGAGATCTGGAGGAGCCTGAGGTGGCGCGCGTCGGCGGTCAGGGCGAGATCATGTAGGCCGATGACGGCACCACCGGGCACGTGGTGTTCTGCCAGGGGGATGATCACGGGCAGGAGCCGGGAAGTGCGGACAGCGTTCGCTGTACGCCGCTGACGTGGCGGAAAGGACAGCTGCGCGGTGACCGTGTCCGGATCCGCAGAGGACGTATAGCTCTCGGCGAGGCCCGACCTCGCGGAGGCGGTCAGAAGGTGGGCGAACCGGCCGGCCATGCTGCTGCCCGGTCGCGGAGCCGAGGTGACCAGAAGCCGGAAGTCCCCTCGGTCCACGGCCCCTGCTGAGGGGGCGTGTAGTTGGAAGGCGAGCTCGACCCTGGAGGGAGCAAGCACCTCCTGTGGTTCCCCCAGGGCGATCTCATCGACCATGCTGTCCGTCAGGACCACTTCTGTTCGGCCGCTGAGGGCTGCTTCTTGAGCGAGGGCGAGCAGGTACCGGTCGCGCTCGGTCAGGGCCGGCCGAGCGCTGGTGTGCGCAGAGCCGAGGTAGTCGGCGGGCAGCCCCAGACCGGTATCAGAGATGACCTCGACCACCGGGATGACGGCTCCTGGGCCGTAGCGTTCCCGGAACCTGGAGTGGAAGTCCTTCCACCGCGGATAGCCGTAGGGGTAGGGACTCAGGCGGATCAGCACGGCTGCGGCTGCTTCGGCTTCCTGGAGCACGGTCTCAGGCAGGGTGATGTCGGCGTCCAGCGCGGTGTCCACGACCGGCCCGACCTCACTGAGTGGCGGCCGATGGCATTCGAGGCCCCGGTGGGTCTCGCGGAGTTCGCTGACGATGTCGGCCGTCTCAGGAAGCTCCTCGGCTCCGTACTTGTCCAGGTGGGTGCACAGGTGAGCAAGGGCATCGGGCTCACTCATCGGAGCGCGCAGGCTGGTGATCAGGAAGTTCTGTGCCACCAATGCGGCCAACAGAAACCGGGTCTGTTCGTGCGGAACGTTCGGATACTCAGCGACCAAGGCATCGAGGAGTTCCCGGAAGAGCAACGGAACCTGAGCCGCTGCCATGGCGGCGCGCACGGGCGGAGTATGGCGGATCGATACCTCTTGAGGCGCTATCTCCCTGGGTCGCTGGGAGCTGGGCAGACCGGGGATGACGAGCCGGTCGTCTCGGACGAACGCGGTGGCATTGGCGATCACCGGCAGCAGGTGCAGGAGTCGGGGCTGTTGTTCCAGCCGGTCCACGGCTCTCTCCAGCCAGTCAGCACCAGCACGGGCGATCGTGCGGTGGCCACCGCCCCAGCGCACCCGTGTCTGAGGGCCCGCTTTCACCTCGGCCACTCCGGCGAAAAGACCGAACGGAGTGGCCCTGCCCTGCCAGCGCAACAGGTAGGAGCCCAACGAGCGGACCAGGCGACGGATGCGTCGTGCGTCCATGGTGTGTCCGGCCACCACCCGTCCAATCTGTTCGGACAGGACGGGGCTGGCGTGCTCGACGGCGCATCGGAGGCGTTCGTCCCGCCACACGTGCCTCACCCAACAGCTCCCCCGTTCTACCGCGTCCTCAGACGCACCTGACAGGTCCGGCGCATCGGGCAATCGGAGGTCGTCGGGGTAGGTCGTGGCCCGGATCAGGGCTGGTCCCGCTCGGTGGTACAGGGTGCGGTCCGCTCTCGGTGGCATCAGCAGGGGTCCTGCCTGTCTCGCTGCGTACAAGGGGGTAGCGGCGGGGGCGGGGGGGGGCCTGGCGCGGGCCCGCCCGGGGGGGGAGCGGGGGTT
>NZ_JBSHCT010000042.1:0-13665 GCF_053615935.1 Nocardiopsis sp. NPDC055879 | reverse complement strand
GACCCGCCGGGAGCGATACCGGTGTTAGGCCGGGTCGCTGGTGAAGGACACGCAGGCGGTCCCGTCGCACGTGGAACCGCAGCCGTCACTGGTGGTGCGCAGCAGGCCGGGCAGCGGCTGCGTGGCTTCCTCCACCACCTGGAGGTCGAGCGTGAAGTCATCGAAGGCGTTGGGGGCCAGGGGGTTCACCATGGGGTTACTCCTTGTCGTTGAGGTTGTGTGATGCGGCCTGGCCCTCGTCGGGCCAGGAGATGACGACCGACCCGTGCTGTTTGGGCAGGACTCGTCCTTCAGGAAGGTCCTTCGGGTCGGTAGTGGCCGGGTAGAAGCTGATGCGCTCGGGGCCGTTGCGGTGGCTGCGGCCCCAGGCGGCGATCGCCGCGTTCATGGACTCCGCGACCTCACGGGCGCGGGGGCCGAAGGCATGGACTCCGAACTCGAAACGGGCCTCGCCCTCTGCTCCGGTCTTTCGTACGGCCAGGTAGGCGAAGCTGTCCCGATCCACCGCGGCCGGGCAGGCCATCCTGTTCTGCGGGGAGACCACTCCGGTGTCCAGGGCGCGGTCCACGCTCAGGAGGCAGAACCCGTCCAGAGCTGTGGCGAGCCACATCTGGAGCGTGTCGAACTGCTCCGAGGCGGTGATCTGCACCCCTGACCACACCTCGATGCGCTTGGTGTCCAGCACGCCATTGAGCTGGTCGGGGTCGGCAGGCTCTCCGTCGTCGAACCGCAGGCCGATTTCCTGTCCCCGCAGCAGGAGCAGCCGCTCGGTGTGAGCGCCGGCGCCCTGCATCTTGACGAAGCCGCAGATCTTCGCGGAGGTACTGACCAGGTGGGCGCCCTGGCGGACGAAGGTGACCGAGCGGGTCATACCGCTCATGCGCAGCGGAACCGTCAGCGTTCCGTCCGGGGTGAGCTGGTCGATCCACGCGGGAGGGATGTCCCAGGCGCCGACCGTGACGACGATCCGCTGGTAGGGGGCGTGCTGGGGACAGCCGTCCTCACCGTCGGCCAGGACGACGGTGACGTCGTTGTACCCGGCGTCCTTCAGGCAGGCGCGGGCGCGGTCGGTGACCTCGGGGTCGATGTCGAGCGTGGTGACCTCACCGTCTTGTCCCACCAGTTCACTCATCAGGGCGGCGTTGTAGCCACCCGATCCGATCTCCAGTGCCCGCATCCCCTTATCCAGCTGGGCCTGTTCGAGCATGGTCGCCTGGATCTGCGGGGCCGACACTGAGCTGATGGTGGTGCCGTGCTCGTCGCGTTTGGTGACCACCACGCCCTTCTTATAGGCCTCCTCCAGGGTCACCTCCGGAGCGAATCGCTCACGTGGGACCGTGAGGAAGGCCCGCTCGACCGGGCCTGTGCGGATCAGTCCGTCCGCCTTGAGCTCCTCCGTGAGCTGCGTGCGGAGTTCAGTGGCCCGGCTGGTGTCAACGATCGGTTCGGTCACGAGATCTCTTCTCTCCATACGGGTAGATATCAGCGGCAGGCGTTCCGGGGCTGCCCGGTCTCACGTGTGGCAACGGCACGACCATCGCGATGCCATCACTGTGTGTGGTGGAAAGGCGAGGGTTTCCAGAGGTGTCGGAGAAGCAGCCCTCACGGACGAGCTGTCCCACCACCATCCAGGCTGATCTGCCTCATCCTGAGCAGTGGTGATCGTGCCGAGCATGAATCGATCTCCCCTGGTGCGTGGCGTTTTCCCGTGAATCGCATGCCGGATGCCTGTTCCGACACGGTTGCTCTTTCGCTGGCTCACTCGGTGTCAGCAGTCTTCCGAGAAGCAGGCCGGTCCTCCTATGCGCATGTGCATAATTTTCACGTTCGATTCATGCGTGGTGTTCGATTTAGGCGTCCTGAGCTGGAATTATCCTCGCGAATAAGTTTCTTCCTTTGGGTTGACCGACGGGTTGGGGACGTACAGTGACCATGTGGTTGAATCACCGCCATCCTTGACAGCCAAGACGGCACTGCGCATCGTGAGCGAGACCAAGGCCGAGTTCGGTTGGTCGAGTCGCGGAGCACGGATTCTCGGACCCGTGGGAGAGAACGCCTCCGTCTACCTCCCCAAGCAGGGGTTGGTCGTGCGCATCTGCGCGCACGACCAAATGCAGCGGGCGGCCCGGGAACTATCGCTCGCCCGTTGGCTGCGCAAACGCGACCTACCTGCCACACAGGTGAGCGAAGAGTTTTCCATCCCGCTGCTGCATCAGGGGTGGGTCATCACCGCATGGCGCTACATCCCCGGCATCGAACCCGGGACTCCACAGAGCATCGGCGCACTTCTACGCCAACTTCACCGTCTGGAAGCTCCCTCGGACTTCCCTCTGCCCGTGCTGGACCCGTTCGAGGGGATCACCGGCTACATCGAGCAATCCGCGCTAGCACGTCGTGACCGAGACTTTCTCAACGCCCGCTTGGATGAACTCCAAGAGGCTTACACCCGCCTGCGGTTCGTCCTCCCCCTCGGGCCGGTGCACGGAGACGCGCACCGCAAGAACATCGCGCGCGACCACAACGGCGATCCGGTGATGCTGGACCTGGAGCGCTTCAGCTTCGGTCCACGCGAATGGGACCTGGTTGTGGCCGCCGTCTACGAACGCGTCGGGTGGTACACATCCGCTGAGTATGAGAAGTTCGCCCGCGCCTACGGGTGGGACGTGCGCACCTGGTCGGGATTTCAGGTCCTGGCCGCGGCTAGAGAGTTGCGCATGACCGCTTGGCTGTGTGCCCGAACCGGCCGTGAACCTCGACTCCTTACCGAGGCCCGCAGGCGCATCGCCTCACTGCGCCGACCGGAAGCCCCGAAGCACTGGCGGCCGGGCACCTGAACTCAACCTCGGAGTAGCGCGGAATTGGTCAACGCCGCACTCAGCTCCTGGACGGGGCGGGAGTTCCCGTAAGGTTCCAGGCGTTTCTGAAAGCGTGCGATGTAGGTACGTACGCGGGCCGAGCGCAAACGACCGGCGGCGGCGATGGTCTGCTCAGCCAGATCACAGGCGGCTTCTAGGTCTTGGAGTTCGTTGGTCAGGTGGGCACCGGCCTGTACGAGCCCTGCGAAGGTACGGCTTCGTCGGAAGCTCGCGGGTGCCAGCTTGATGGAGAGCTGGGCGTGTTCGATAGCCGTTTTCCCCCGGCCGAGGTCGTGGAAGCAGTGAGCGAACTCGTCCGCCACCTCCGAGCCGTCGAAGTATCCCATCCAGGCGAGCTCCTGCTCCGGGTCAGCCTTGGCGAAGGCCGCTTCCATCTCGGCCAGAGCACGCGTACACGCCCGTTCTTCCCCGAGAGAGGCCAGGCCTCGAGCTTCCATCGCTGCGAGCATCGCTTGGACTTTTGGTGTCGCCACGGATCCGGTTCCGGCCTTGGCCGTGCGAGCCAGATCAACTGCGGTTTGGAAGTCTCCGAGGAAGTTGGCTTGGTGGCTGAGCAGTGCGAGTGCTTTCGCTCCGAAGAGCCGGTCCGCCCCAAAGTGAGCCAAGTTCAGTGCTTGGAGGAAGTAGCGGCGTCCCAGGTGGTGCAGGCCGGCGTCGTAGGCCATGGCGCCGGTCTTCGCGGCGAAGCGAGCGCTGGCGCTGAAGAGTGCGCGGCCGATGTTGGGGGAGTAGCTCCCCTTCAGCAAGGGGGCCACCTCGCTGCTCAGGTATTGAACGGCCGCTATGCGTGCGTGTCCACCACCGAACTCGTGGTCCAGGTGCTCGAACAGGTCACATGCCCGGTTGATGGCGTGCACGTCGTCTTCGGTGACTTTGATCCGGGCTCCGGAGTGTGATTCAACGAGCGCCGGGGGTGCCACCAACCACCGGAGCAGAGGTGTACTCAGGTGTTCGGGCGGTATCGCGAGTGATTGATCCTGAAGGCTTTCGCCCAGGTCTGATTCCCACAGACGACCGGATTGTCGCACCACAACCGGAACCGACTCGATGAACAGGTCTCCGGGTTCAACACTCAAGGAAGGTCCGGAAGTCTTTTGTTCAGCGGGTTCATCAGTAGCAGCCGATGATGTCAAGGGAGCGCCGAGCCCTTGGAGAGCCTCGTAAGCTCGGCGCCGGTCGGTGAGTCCCTTACCCGCCTCAGCGCGGGTGATGGTGCTCTGCACCACCCCGCACATCCGCGCCAGAGCCTCCTGAGACAGGTGCTTCACCCTACGCCGCAGGAACTGAATCACCCTCTGCGCATCACGCTCACGCACCGCGGCCACCATCACGGGCTCCCGCCACACCCACGACGGGATACACGCACACGCGTTCCGTGATCCATCACGAGCGCGCCCGCAGTTACCGCAACGCATCGAGGGCTTCCTCCGTCACCTGGGGGTAGGGGTGCAACCGAGATACCCCTACCGTAACCACCACAACGCCCACCGTTGAGGGCTTTTAGTGGAACCATCATCCGGTTGATGAGGTGTTCGGGCTCGTCAACCTGGATGAATCGAACAGCGCGCATGAATTCGAACGCCAAGCCATGCGCACACGCATAGGTTCACCGGCACGCTCGGTTCGAGACTGCTGTCCATGTCGACCACAACCCCCGTACCACCACGGCTGTTGAATACCACCACGCCTGATCCCGAGCATTGCGATGAGCTCCAGCTGTCCTTGGATGAGTTGGTCCAGGACACCGGCACCTCCTATGGAGTGGTGTTCGGTACCCATGGCCTGCACCTGCTCCGCTCCGGTGGCCTGGGCCAGGTCGGTGCCGAGAGTGTCACCGCGGTGATGACCAACGTGCTGCTGCTCTCTCGCGGCATGGGTCGACTCACCGATCGCGGCGAAGCAGAAACGATCGTGGTGCGCTACCGCTCCGGAGCGCTCGTCCTGGCACCGTTGTCGCACGCCTTCGGGCTGGGGCTGTTCTCCGACCACGTCGGAGATCTGCAACAGATCGCCTACGGCATCACCCGCTTCTGCTCACGCACAGCTCACCTGCTCCCCCAGGACCTGGTTTCGGTGCCGGCGGTTGCACAGCCTTTGACGGAGGGAGCACGGTGAACACTCTGCTACCCGCACCCCTCTTGATCCGTCCCTCGACCGGGGTTCTCATGCATTCGGTGTTCGAGGCCAATCCGGATGTGTCCGCCTCCTACTCTCCGGATCTTCCGGAGGTGTTCTGGCATGCGCTTGGGGTGTGCCGGGAGTCCCAGCGCGCGATAACGGTCGCCGAGGTGGCCGCTCGCACCGGCCACTCTGCAGCCGTGACCGGAGTGGTGCTCTCGGAGTTGGCGGAGCTGGACCTGGTGCGATCGTTGTGTGCTCCGGCACGGGCCGAGCGGCTGCGTACCTGGGCCGCGCTCGAGCAGCAGGTGCCGGTCGCGGTCGCAGTGGTCAAGTTGCTCATCGTCGGCACCCAACACCAGCAGACCCACCACGCGCTGGCCACCCTGGCCCAGGAAGGTCCTTGGCATTTGCAGAACGATCCCTGTGTCGAGGTCGCCACCAGGCGCATCGCTCCGGATCTGGACATGTTGGCCTTGGGGGTCAGCGGCCTGGGTGGCGGAAGCTCGGTGTGGAGCGATGCCTGCCGGGAAGCATTCGGCGCCGTGGTCATCACCGGCTCCTCCCCCAAGGAGTTGACCAGTACCCGGGAGAGTCTGTCGACACTACGGGCCGCCGGTGTGCCCGTCGTGGTGTTGATCCACCACGACGCCGAAGGCGAGGTCGACACCGACATGGTGCGCGCCTGCATGGGGCTGCCCGACCACACCCCCGTGGTGATCGGTGACGTGTACGAACGTGGTGTGTGCGAAGCGTTGATGGATCTGTGCTCGACGCTGATGAACGGAGGCCGCCGATGACCACACCACCCCGTGCGGTGATATTCGGGTCGGGCCACTCCGCTCTGACCCTGGCCACCGGCTTACTGGAAGACGACTGGCGCGTGGACGTGTTCACCCGCCACCCCACTGCGGAAATTCTCGGCAATCCGGCGGGGCTGACCCAACTGACCTTGCCCTCGGTGCACGCCACCGAGCTGGCGTTGGGTCTGGGGTTGTGGCAGCACACCGCCCCACCCGCGAACGAGGTACGGATGCGTATGGTTCCTCCTCAAGGGGAGGAGTTCGACTTCACCGCACCGTTGCCGGGCCCGGCGGTGGCCATCGATCACCGACTCAAGAGCGCCTACTGGCTCCAACACGTAGCCGAGCGCGGCGGGCGGGTCCACGAGCGCGCCTGTACTTCCGCAGATGTGTCCGGGTTCGCCTCCACACGGTTGCACGACTTGGTGGTCGTTGCCCCTGGTAGTGACAGCGACTTGCGGCACTTGTTCGCCCCGGATCCGGATCGGTCGGGTGGGGCGACCGACCGGGTGGTGGTCCAGGTCCATCTGGCCGTGCCCGAAGAGCGGCTCCCGCAACGTGTGGAGGTCCTCTCCTGCCCTTGGGGGGAGGTCATGGTCTATCCCGTGCTCACGGTCGATGCCCTCTCCCCCTTCCAGGTGCGTTCTCTTTCGGCTATCGACGCACCGCCGATGCACGTCACCCCGTATTCAGCGGTGTGTGTTCAGGTCATGGCGCGCCCTGGAACCCCGTTGGACCCCACCCCGACGGCAGCTTCCCCAGAAGAGGGGGGCGAGACAGGAGCGGGTCTGCCGCGCCGGCATGGCGCTCACGCCCGGAGTGCCTGGGCTCATGTACTCGCCCAGCTCGCCCGACTGGCCCCGGACTTGGCTCAGGAGTGCTCTGAGGGGGTGGTGATCGCGGGGTCGGAGTTGGTGCGTGAGGTGCATCCGCAGGTGCGTCGACCCGTCACCACTATCCAAGGGGCCCCGGTGGTGGGGATCGGGGACGCCACGATGACCGTGGAGCACGCCTCCGGGCAAGGTGCCGGGGCTTCGACCTGGGTGGCCACCACGCTGCGCGACCAGCTCCGCCAACACGGCCGAGCGCCGTTCCACGCCGACTTCCTGACCGGGGCGTGGGAGGCCTACTGGGCCCGACACGGCCAGTACACCTCGGCCTTCGGTGGGTTCGTCACCGCCTACTGGAGTGGGGCGCTTCCCGACCACGTGCTCCAGGGCTTCACCGAGACCGTGTCCACCACTGAGGGTGCGGCTGCGTGGTCGGCCGGGTTGGACGATCCCGCGCGGATGAACCACCTGCTCACCCTCTGAACCCCCGCCCACACCCACTTCCTCCTTGTCCTTCATCGAGCCGGAAGGCGTTGCTTCGCCATGCCTGAGAACACCCCCCACACCCGAACGGGTTCGGTGCCCAACCCCCGCCTGTACAGCCCCCGGAACCTGCGCCGCTACCGGCGCCTGGTGGTGGGCCTGTCCCACAAACTGGCGTGGAAGGTCGACAACGACCACATCCTGGACCTGTACGCCGCACTGATGGCCCCCACCCACCTGGAGGTGGGGCCGGCCGACGCCCATTTTCTTCTCCGCTCCCCCGCCCCGGCCGGACCTTCTGGGGAACCGGTATCCGCGGCGTTGCGGCAAATCCACCTGATGGACCTCAACGAAGGTCCTCTGGACTACTGCGCCCCCCGGTTGGCCGAGCACGGGCTGGTCATCCCGCACCGGCACGACGTCCTCACCGCTCCCTGGCCCTTGGGGGATGCCTCGGTCGGGTCGGTGGGGATGTTCCACGTCCTGCACTGTGTCCCCGGCGCCTCGTTGCGACACAAGCAGACCGCCTTCACCGAGGCCGCCCGCGTGCTCGGCCAAGGTGGGGCGTTCATCGGCTCCACCCTTCTGGGGGTCGAGGACCCGCACACCCACAACAACCGCCTGGCGCGCGGGCTCCAGCAGGCCTACAACCGGCCTGGACGCAACATCTTCCACAACAACGGCGACCTGCTGGTCGACCTGCGGGCGATGTTGGATCTGCACTTCGCCAGCGTGGAGTTGACCGTGATGGGCGCGGCCGGTGTGTGGGTGGCCAAGGAGCCGCGACGATGACCACCACGAACACGAAAACTCGACCGGATAAGCCGAGTGGGACGGTGGCGATCATCGGCATGGGCTGCCGTCTACCCGGCGGTATCGACTCCCCCGACCTACTGTGGAAGGCCCTGACTGAGGGACGCGACTGTGTATCCCGCCTCCCTCAGGAGCGGTGGGAGCGGATGGTCGCCCACCTGCGCCCCGACCAGATCCCTGAGCATCCGTTTTCCGCGGGGGTGGTGGGGCACGTCTTCGACCACGCCTTTTTCGGGATCAGCACGGATGAGGCCGCCGAGATGGACCCCCAACAGGGATGGTTGCTGGAAGTCGCCTACGAGGCGTTGGCCGATGCCACGCTCGTGCCCGCATCGTTGGCCGGTTCCCGTAGTGGTGTGTACGTGGGGGCAGCCTCCATCGATCAAGCCGCCACCAATTTCGGAGCGAGGAATCGGGCGGGGGTGTTCACCGCCTCGGGTGCGGGGATGGCGATCCTGGCCAACCGGATCTCCCACCGCCTGGATCTGGACGGGCCTTCGCTGACCATGGACACCGCTTGTTCGTCCTCGCTGAGTGCCCTGCACTGCGCGGTGCGCGACCTGCGCGCGGGCGAGGTCGACCTTGCGCTGGTGGCCGGGACGAACGTGCTCACCAATCCGGTGATCACCGCCTCCTTCGTCGAGAGCGGTGTGCTGTCCCCTGAGGGGCGGTGTAAGCCCTTCGACCAGAGGGCGGATGGGTATGTGCGCTCCGAAGGCGCGGTCGTTCTGGTCCTGACCCGCGCCGGACTCGCGGCCGAACGCGGTCACCGGGTGTGGGCGCACGTGGCCGGAACCGGGATCGGACACGGTGGCGCTTCACCGCACCTGTTGGCTCCGCGCAGGGGGCGTCAAGCCGCGACGCTCCGGCGTGCTCTGGCCGATGCCGGCCTGACTCCCGATCAGGTGGGGTGGGTTCAGGCGCACGGAACCGGGACCAAGGCCGGGGACCGCGTCGAAGCCGCCGGTATCGCCGAGGTGTTCGGCCACAAGGGTCCCGTGGTGGTGGGGTCGGTCAAGAGTGCGCTCGGTCATATGGAGGGGGCGGCCGGGGTCACCGGGGTGATGGCCGCCGCGCTCGCCGTCCACCACGGGCAGATCCCTCCCACCGCAGGCCACCGGAACCTGCGCAAGGGATTGGAAGAACAGGTCCGGGTACCGGCCCAGGTGGAGCCCTGGCCCAACGACGGTCTGGTGCGGGTGGCGGGGGTGTCCTCGTTCGGGTTCGGTGGGTCCAACGCCCACGCCCTCATTGCCCAAGCCCCGGTGACGGAGCCGCCGATGGGTGAGGATCCGATGCCGTTGTCGGAGACCGTCGTGGTTTCGGCTCACTCCTCCACCGCACTGTCCGTGACTGCGGCGCACCTGGCGGTTGACGTCCCGGGGGCGGGGTCGGTGGGGGTGGTGGCCGATACTCTCCTGGCACGCGGTGCTCATGGCCGTGTCCGAGCCGCCATCACCGCAGCCGACTTGGGGACGTTGGTGCAAGGGTTGCGCAACCTCCAAGATCGCGCATCGGATCCGCACGTCATCGGCCCGCGCACCGTGTCCACCATGCGCCCGAGGGTGGTGTTCGTCTACTCCGGGCACGGAGGCCACCACCCGGACGCCGGTTCGGAGTTGATGCGGCTGCCGGTCTTCGCCACGGCGGTGGAGGAGGCGCGGGCCGCCCTGTCCCAGCACACTGGCTACCCGGTGTGGTGGCCGGGCGATGACTTGGACGGGTTCGTCGATGCCCAGCATTGCACCTTCCTGATCCAGCTCGGGCTCACCGCGGTGTTGGCCGAGCGAGGCATCGTCCCCGACCTGGTGTTGGGGCACTCGGTCGGGGAGATCGCCGCCGTCCACACCGCCAGGGCCCTGGACCTGAACGCGGCGGCCCGGGTGTTGGCCGAACGCAGTCACCTGCTCGGCAAGTTGGATGAGACCGGTGGCATGCTGGTCATCCGCGCCGATATCGACCAGGTTCAGGCGGCCCTGGGCCTGTACGGCGGTCGAATCACCGTCGCCTCCTACAGCGCACCCGCGGTGCAGGTGGTGGCCGGCCCCTCCTCATATCTCGACCACCTTCACGCTCGATTGGAAGACCAGGGGGTGTGGTGCACACCGGTCGCAGATGTGATCCCGGCGCACTCCCCCGCTGTCGACCCCGTGGTGCCCGCGCTCCGTAAAGCCTTGGCCGGGCTCGTCAGCGGCCCTGCCCGAGTATCGATCATCTCCACCGCCCACCCCGACCACCCCAGCGACACTTCGGGCCGGTGGGGTGCCGGGTACTGGGCCGAGCAGGCTCGATGCCCGGTCAGATTCACCGAAGCACTGGCCGCAGCCGCAGAACTCGACCAGGATCGGCCAGTGGTGTTCGTGGAGATCGGTCCCCGTGCCCTGCTGAGTGAACACATCCACCACACCCTCCCCGACGCCACCACCGTGGCCATCACCAGTGATCCGGTCGGGTTCGCCCGAGGACTCGGAGAGCTGTACACCGCCGGTCTCACCCCCACCAGGCCGACCGGACGCGCCCACCCACACCTGGTGGTTCGACCAGGTTGGGACCACACCGAGTACCCGTCCCCTTCGGAACAACCCGATGTGGTGATCGCTCCCGCCCCTGACCAGGTTCTGGCGCACCTGGCCGAAGAACTCGGGCGCCTGACCCCGTTGCCCGAAGGGTTCGACCCGCACAGCACCTGGGCCGAGACCGGGTTGGACAGCCAGAGCCTGCTCCATCTCCTCACTCGTCTGCGTCGAGTACCGCCGTGGGCACAGGTCGACATCCGGCTGTTCCTGCCGGACCGTACCTGGCAGCAGGTGGCCACCACCTTGGTCGAACTCCTGCCCCGGCCACACGGACCCTCCCAGGAAGAGGCGCCGTCCTTCCTCCCCTGAACCGGAGGGCAGCTCGCCTCACCGTGGTCTCGCCCCGTGCAAGGGGCCGGGGCGAGACCACACTCACCTGGTACCGGTTCCCGCCGAGTACACCGTTCAAGGCCTGGCTCTGGCCCGCCTGACCGACCCTGCGACAAGGACCTCCTGAAGAGATGTCTTCTGAAACCCACCGGCTTCAGCAACGCACACGTTTGATGGTCGACGCCCGCACCTATCTTTCCCCCACCGATACGCAAACGCTGACCGGTCACACCCGACACACGCTCAGGCTCCGGGTCGATGAAGGCTCCCTGGTCGCCCACCGTGTGGGAACCCGAACGTTCTCCTACCGGACCGACTCGGTCATCACCTACTGCCAACGCCGCCACCCCGAGTTCACGCTCTTCGACCGGTTGGACAGCGCCGAAGGGGAGCTGATCACCGAACAGGAGCTGACCAAGGAGCTCGACCACGCGCCGGCCGGGACGTGGTGGACCCTGGCCCGTCGCGATCACTGCCCACCGGACTGGCCGACCTGGCAGGCCTGGTACCAGGGCGAGACCGAGCGAGCCGAACAAGTCCTGGCCGAGCAACAATCCCGGTGGGAGCAGGAGAACGCCCGGCTTCGCGCCCGCGGCGTACTCCGGTGCACCCTCTGGGTACCGGCTCAACCCCTATCCGGGTACGGACGGTACTGCCTGGCCCGGTACCGGCACGTGGTCGCCGCTGGCGGGTGGGTGCGGGTATTGCCCGCGTGGAAGTGCACCCACCTGGAACACCGGCGCAGGCTTCCCGACCTGGAAGTGGTGCCGGGCGTGGTCTACGTTCGCCGCCACACCCACCTGGGGTCACGTTCCGGGGCGCTGCGCATCCAGGATCTGGACCTGTCCGGGGCCCTGCATGAGTTCCTGCTCTGGGCCGGCGACCGGCACGCGCTGTCTTTGGGAGACTTCGCCCGTTGGCGGCACCCGTTCCAGGGGGCGGCTTGACCAACAACGTGCAGGGGTCGTCCGGAGTGGTCGTGCAGATGCGCGATATGCACGGCGGTGACCTCCACATCCACAACGCTCCCGCGCCCCGCCCCGTGGTTCCGCGTCAGCTCCCGGCGCCGAGGTTGTTCTTGGACCGCGACCAGGCGCGTGCTTGGCTCGACCGGGCTTGGAGAGCCCGTCACGGGCCCATGCGGGTCGCCGTACAGGGCCCCTCCGGGATCGGGAAAACAGCGCTGGTCACCGCGTGGGGACATGAGCACCGGCACCGGTGGCCCGATGGAGCCCTGTACACGAGCCTGTCCACCACCGACCCCGACACCGCCCTGCGGGGATGGCTGCTCGCTTTGGGCCATACCTACCTCCCCGATGATTCCGGCGGGCTCGGAGCCCTGTGGCGCACCGCTACCGCCCACCGGCGTCTGCTCGTGGTGGTCGAACAGGCCACCGCCGAGGCCGTCCACGCTCTGTTCCCGGCCGGGTCACAGTGCGCTGGGATCGCCACTGCCCACCACGGACTGGAGGAACTCGTGGCTACCGGCGGGCGCATCGCGCACCTGGCGGGCCTGCCGGACCAGGCCGTGGGCGACCTCATCAACCACCTGATCGACCGCCCAGTCCCCGTGCAGGTGCTCGACAACGCTGTCGCCTCCGCCAACGGATCGCCGTTGGCCGCGACCCTCACCGCCGCCGCTCTGGCCAGCAACCTGTACACCCCGCTGGCCGAAACCGAACAGGAGCACCTGGTGCCCGACCGCATCACCATGATCCTCACCAACCTGCCCGAGCAGACCGCGACCGTTGCCGTCCTCATCGCCGCTTCCCCCGGCTCGTTCGTCACCGCCGAGTCGACCGCCGCCCTCATGGAAGCCCCACGTGAGCAGGCCCAGCACACCTTGACCACTCTGGTGGAGGCAGCGTTGTTGGTCGACCTCGGCCGTGGCCGGTACACCGTCCACGACCAGGTACGCCAACCACTGGCGGACAAGCTCACCTGCGACCAACACACGGCCATGGTTGAGGCTCTCGCGGGTTTCTATCGGGTCCGGTTGGCCGCAGTGGACCTGGTCCTGAACGTATGGCGGTGGAGGGCCGACACCGAAGGCGTGGAACTGGCCCGCGCTACTCAAGAGGACAAGGTGTGGTTCTCCACCCGGGATGAGGCGCTGGCGTGGGCCGATGCCGAGCTGGACAACATCATCGCCCTGGCCCGCCTGCTGCACCGGCTCGACCGACCCGAGGTCGCGATGTTCGTGGATCACATCGGCACCTATGTGACGCTGCGCAAACCACCCATCGCCCGTGAACTGTACGAGTGGGGGCTGGAAGTGGCGCGACCCACCGGGGATGGGCGTTTGGTGGGGTTGATGCTGCAGCGGCTCAGCACGAGCCTGCACCCGGACTGGCAGGCCGCCCTCGACCTCAACTTGCAGGCCAAGGACGCCTACGAACAGGCCGCGTTTCCCCAAGGGGTTGCCTCCGCCTACGAATCGATCGGATCGATGCTGGCACGCCTTGGACGTTTGGAGGAGGCCGAGGAAGCACAGACCGTGTCCCTGCGTCTGCACCAGGAGTTGGGCAGGCCCCGCGGGGCCGCGTTCCAGACCCGCAGGTTGGGCGAGATCCACGTCCGACAAGGGCGAACGCAAGAGGCCATGGCGGCTTTCACCGCCTCGCACCGGACCCTGCTCCACCTGGATCCGCCCGACATTTACCAGGCCACCCGCAACACCCAAGGCATGATCGCCCTGCTCCTGAATGAAGAGGCCCCGGCGCTACTTCCCGTGGCCGAGCTGCTGGCATTGGAGGGCCTGGCCTCCACCTTGGTGTCGGGTTCACTACATCAGCGGGCGTCCTTGTACATGGAGCTGGCCACCATCACCCGCATC
>NZ_JBSHCT010000041.1:0-23102 GCF_053615935.1 Nocardiopsis sp. NPDC055879 | reverse complement strand
AGCACACCAGGAGCACACATCGCCCGAAAACGCCGCGAGGACCTCTTCCGAGGTCCTCGCTTACCCCGTTTGAACTGGGGTTTTGTGGCGCACCCGGCAGGATTCGAACCTGCGACCGTCGGATTAGAAGTCCGATGCTTTCGTGCCTGTACGTGCCACAGGGTGCCGTTTCGTCCCAATCCATCCGAACACTGCTGTCGTTTCGTGTCAAGGGGTACCGCCTGGTGACGCCCTGGTCCAAAACTGCGGAGCACAAACGGAGCGCACACGGCCCGTTGTCGGCATCCGATGGAACCTCGCGAGGTTCTCCATGCACCTGCCGGAGACCTCCTCAACCAGGAGGATGAACTAACAGACCTCTCGCCACACTCGTGTGAGTCCCGTTCCTGAACCGCGCCGAGCTCCGAACCCGCTCAAGCGACGATGGTACAGAGCACCCCGCCGACAGCGATGGCCGTCGCTGTCCCCACGGCGAGCCAGCGCCCGGCGTCATAGAGACCCATCCGTCGTCTCCCCACATGCTGTGTTCGGTGCCACCACGCCAAGTGCTCAAGCAGTTCAGCGTGACGGAACTGGTAGGACGCACCATAGACACGCATCACGCCATGGCTATGCATCTCTTGAAGGAACACCAACCAACGGAAAGGTAGTCGACCGGCAACAGAAAGAGCCAAGGAAACGATGAAGCACAGCAGTCCTGCACTTCTCTCCAGCCCCCTGAAAAAACTGAATATAAGAACAAAGAAAACGGGTGCTAATGCCCCGAAAATGGACACGATGATCACATTGGAAAGAAACAGTTTGATGATCTCTGATCGTGTCACATGACCAGTGGATATCATGGTATTAAAACCCGGATCGTGTTCGATTATGTGATCCACCATCCACATTCCAAGTATCAGGAATGCTGCCAGGAAGAGACTCCATATCAGGAAAGCCAGCTTCAGTGGAGTGAGAAGGAAGGATCTCATCTCCCCTCGGAGGACATCGCCAGGGATGCGCGGTTCTGATTGCCCAATTCGAGGCTTGGCGTCAAGTGCGCTCTTGGTTCCTCCTCTGTATACCGCGAGGAACAACAGGGAAAATAGCATACCGACCAGCATGATCTGAAGAACCAGGGCGGAGAGATCGGGACGAATGCCAGAGCCAGCCTCTTGGATGAAAAATCCAATGGAGGCGAGGCAGAGGAATGCGAAAGAGCCACCACAGACCACTGTTGCGAAAGCAAGATCCGCTTGTCTGCGCCCCACAAGAGAGGGCAACCTCCACCACTCGAAGGCGCTTGTCTTCGCGCGCCACATCAAGTGGGCGATATACCCCAGCGACTTTTTCGCTTCCTGAGGATTGATGAATTTGAGCCTTTGGTGGTTACCCTTCAGTGATCGCTTCATGAGAGCGGGGATCAAGCCACTAATGAGATGGGCGCGAAGGTCTACTTCTGCTGGAAACCTCTCTCGGTCCAGCAACACGGAGGGGTTCTCCCCTGCATCGATGTAGTTGACCCGTAGTAACCAGATCTTGAAAGGCGTGTCGAGTGCCTGGGTGAGTGTTCCCTGGGGGGAATCGGACACCTCATCGAGGAAGAACTTCCAGTTTGGTTCCCTCAACTGGGGCGGGCTGAGCATTGCCCTGATGCTTCGGACCCGCTCCTCTGTGCCGATAGGAGCCGCTTTCAGTACCGCCATATTGGCCACCACACCCCTGGGGGGAAGCGCTTCGTTGTACTCATCCGAACGGCACAGCAGGATGAAGGGACGCTCAGCGTCGGCGTCGACCTGATCCAGGAACCTCGTACACCAGTGGCGCCCCAGTTCGTCTGTGCCGTCGACTATCAGAATAATCTGTTTCCGCAGAAGCAGTTCGCGTATCGGAGTCGCCCCATAGGTCGCCCTTTTAGTGCGTAGGTCCGGATACTCCCGTTGGATGCTCCGGTCAGCCTGGTCGATCATCCGCCCTCCATCCTCCAGACACCAACTGGAGGCGTTAACCAAGACCGGAACTGGTGCCGAACAGTCTTTCTCTCTCTTCGTGAGTATAGCTTCACACAGGCCCATTGAAATCGTTGTTTTTCCGATACCACTGGCGCCAATAACCGCCAACCTTTGGTATCTCGTTTTGTTTAGAAAAAAATCTGCGAGTATCGGAGAATCGGAGGAGCTCACAGTGAACTCTTCCGTGTTTTTTAAAGCATGATCTGGGTGATCCATGGCCTCAAAGGCGAGGCTCCAGGACGTCTTGACAAGACGAGCCTCATCGGCTGCTAGGACGTTCTTTCCCGCCTCGGCTCTGTCTCGTACCTTTCTCGTTAGGTAGGAGAGCGCCTGGTCTGCTTGTTCGTCACTAGTGGATGAACGTGTTTCACGCCACTGGCGGATATCCGTAATTTTTTTCCAGAGGTCAGCCACGACTTTCCAGAGGTCAGCCACGGCCCCGGCTAGAGATGAGGCATTCCTTAAGACTGCGATGAAAACAACACCCAAGCTCAGAGCAGTGGTTATAAGAGAGAGTAAAGTGAACATGAAGACATACTGGCACCTGGAACACCAAGACGAGTGCGAAACGGGAAAATCAAGACTGGACAGCATCTCTTGAGTCTTCTCTGAGAGCGTGTTTGAGAAGGGTCAGGAAACGAGGTCCTAGCCCGTCCACGCCTGCTGACGAACGGCGTCACGTTCTCGTGCGAGGCGGCGGGCCATCTGGCCGATCGCGGCCCAGCGCACCATGGCCTCAGACACCGCGGGGTCACGCTCGTAGTCCCTGGCCAGACGCCGGTGGGAGGTCAACCACGCCAGCGAGCGCTCCACCACCCACCTGCGCGGGATCACCGCGAACCCGATCTGGCCTGGAGCCTTGCGCACGATGTGCACCGTTGTGGCCACGAACCTCTCGGCCCAGGCCACCAGCCGTCCAGCGAACCCCGCGTCGGCGAACACGAATCGCACCGGTGTGTACAGGTACAGGCTCAACAGGTTGGTCCTGGCCCCGTCGCGGTCCTGGACCGAGGCGGCCATCACACACCACCAGCAACAATCCCAGGTTGTCGGTGACGATGAACCTCTTGCGGCCGTTGACCTTCTTGCCCGCGTCATAGCCACGGGTGGGCTGGCCGACGGTGTCGGCGCCCTTGACGCTTTGGGAGTCGATGATCCCCGCCGAGGGCTCGTCCCCACGTCCTTGTGCAGTGCGCAGCCGGCGGCGCAGCACGGCCATGACCTGCTCGGTGACCTTGGCTTCCTCCCAGCGGGAGAAGTACCAATACACGGTCTGCCAGGGCGGGAAGTCCACGGGCAGGTACCGCCAAGAGCAGCCGGTACGCACCACGTACAAGATCGCGTTCACCACGTCGCGGCGGGGGCGCTTCTCGGGTCTGCCGCCGGTGTTGGCCGGTGGGAGCAGGGGCTCGATCAGGGCCCACTGCTCATCGGTCAGGTCAGAGGGGTAGGTCGGGCGTCGCGGCATGGTGGCCATGCTCACGGCTTGGCGAGCATGGCGCGGGTGAAGTGCCCGGACCGTTACCCACCCTTCTCAAACACGCTCTCAGACATACCTTCACGGCACTTGAAGAAAAGTAACCACGAACGTGGTAGATTTTCTTCAAGTCTCTGCTTCTGAGAGGTACTGAGTGCTCAACCCAGCGCATGCCCCGGACGAATACCACGAGCGCCTCACCCGACTGGGAACATCCTGGCCGGTCCTGGAGAGAGCCCTGCGTATGGCAGAGGCTGGACATCGTCGAACCACCGGCGACCACGGCAAAGCAGCGCCCGGTTGGTACGCTTATCAGGAGTGCCTCGCCGGACTGCGTTCGGAACAAAAGGCCCGCCATGGCTGGGAGAACGCCTTCCATCTCAAGATGGATCTCACCGTCAACCCCGACCACACGCTCGCTTTCCAAACTCTGTCCGGCGATCACCACACCGGTCACCCCCATGAGACCCCCCGCACCAAACATCCCAGGGGACCCAACGGGCGTCTCCTCCTGGCGAGTGGGAGCGACGCGGAACAGCTCATGCTCTTCTCCGAAGAGCGACCGGTCGAAGAACCCGACGCGGTCGAACTCAGCGACCTTGACGAGGTCCAGGTATGGATTTTCCTAACCCACCGCACCGAGGAGCCGAAACCCGGGAACATCGTCTGGCATAGTGAACTGTCTTTGCCCCACTCGCCGGACGAGCGCGGACACATCCGCGGTTGGTATGACCGCATCCCCCTACCTCCGCTGCGGTTCGATGCGGTGGACTTCCCCGAAGACGGCGAAGGACCCGAGGGACTCCACATCCCGATCGACTTCCGCTGACCACGAAAGCCACCGGCCCTAGCACCCGGCCGGCCCCGAACACCGACAGGGCGACACACCATGGCCACGCCGTCACGCATCCGACTCGCACGGGAACGCCGAGCACTCACCCTGGCGCGATTGGCGGAAACGGCTGGGATCTCCCAACAGAGCCTCTCCAACTACGAGAACGCCCATGCCACCCCCACGCGGGAAACGCTGCGCAAGATCGCCGAAGCTC
This sequence comes from Nocardiopsis sp. NPDC055879, assembly GCF_053615935.1. NCBI lineage: Bacteria > Bacillati > Actinomycetota > Actinomycetes > Streptosporangiales > Nocardiopsidaceae > Nocardiopsis > Nocardiopsis sp. NPDC055879. The sequence continues at coordinate 18,585 of NZ_JBSHCT010000041.1, read as the reverse complement.
TCGGGTTCTCACTCGAGTTTCTCGAAGCCGATGAGGTCGAAGAGGTGCCCTCTCAAGCGGTGGCTTTTAGAGCACGCACCAAGACTTCCATGCGCAAACAGAAGGCCGTCCGAGCCCAGGCCGCGTTGGCGATCGAGTTCAACGACTGGCTGAGTGCGCGCTTCACCCTGCCAGAACCCTCGGTGCCGACCTATGGCAAACCTTCCCCCGAGGCAGCTGCCGAGATGGTCAGGTCGCTGTGGGCTTTGGGCGATACCGCGGCCCCAAACATGGTGCACCTGTTGGAGGCCCGCGGTATCCGTGTGTTCTCCTTGGACACCGAGCATCAGGAGGTGGACGCGTTCAGCTTCTGGCGCGATTCCACCCCCTACGTTTTCCTCAACACGGCTAAGAGCGGCGAGCGCGGGCGCTTCGATGCGGCTCACGAACTCGGTCACTTGGTGATGCACGGCCATGAACGCCCCCTGCAAGGGCCTGAGGCCGAACGCGAGGCCAATCAGTTCGCGAGTGCCTTCCTCATGCCCCGTGCGGACGTGGTTGCCCGCATGCCCGACAGCAGCCAGGTGGACCAAGTCCTCAAGGCCAAGGCGATCTGGCGTGTCTCGGCCATGGCTCTGTCCCATAGACTCCACGACCTAGACCTGCTCAGCGACTGGCAGTACCGGTCCACCTGCCGACAGCTTGCCGAATTGGGGTATCGGCGGGGCGAGCCCGACGGTATTGCGCGGGAGACCTCCCAGGTGCTCCCTAAGGTTTTCGCGCTTCTGCGTAAGAAGGGACAGCATCCTCGTGGTGTCGCAGAAGAGCTCCATATGCCTCTGGCTGAACTGAACGGTCTGATGTTCGGTCTGTCCTTCACCTCACGACAAGGTGAACGCGCTGGCTCCACGTCCTCTCTGGATAAGCCTGTACTGAGAATCGTGCCCGGCGGTGGATGAGTGAAGGCAGAGGGTCGAGGCCATTCCGCTGGCGGCCGCGCTCGAGTCGATCGAACACGCTGTGGCTCAGGGTGAGAATTTCTATTTTATGAGGTCTTTTCGGAGAGCCATTCCGGGGGGAGGGTGATTACACCTGGGGTTCCTCGTTTGGAAGCCTCTGTAAGGCCTCGGGGAATCGGACCGTGCACGTGGGCGAAGTTCACATTCCCTCCTGTGAACGTGGTATCGGTGAAGTTGACACGGTGGTTGCGGAAATCGGTGTGCATGAAACTGACTTGGCTCTTGGAAAATTCGGCGTGGGCGAAGTCTCCGTGACTTCTGGAGAAAATGGCATAATCCAGGGATACCTCGGCGCCGTTGAAGAGTGCTTCTGAGAAAGTGAAATAGCAGTCGAACGAGGCTCCGGCGAAACTGACCGTTCCTCCGGTGAACTCGGCGCCAGTGAAGCTCAACTGGGTCAGGCCTCTAAACTCGGCTCCAGCAAGAGTGAACTTGCCATTAGTAAATTGGGATCCGACGAAAGTGACCTTGCCGCCGGTGAAACAGGATTTGGACAGGTCGCCACCGTCAAAAACCACACCAGTGAAGTCGTAGTCTTTATCTCGCCAGCGGGTGTGGTCGCGTAGGCGGCTACGGAAGATACGCAGGATGGTGTGGCGCACCTCCCGCGCGGCCGCATATTCCAGTTCCTGTTCACGTTGCTTTTCCCGCATGTCCTGGTCTGCCTCCTCTGGAAGGGGGTTGGGCGGGAGGTTGTGAGGCAGGCGCAGATAGGCGCAGAGCACGTCGATGACCATTTGGACCAGTTCTTCGCGCCAGCTGGGTGCGTCGTCGGCGAGATGAGCCAGGGCGTGGACTCCGGCCAGGCGCACCGCAGCGTGCTCGCTGCCGAGTTTGTCGCTAGCTGAGTCGAAGCGTTCGGTGAACAGGCGTGTGGTCTCGCGGTCGGCGGTCTCTGTGGCCCGAAGACCTTCATCTTCGGTTGAGCGTTGTCGGCGGTAGGAAATAGCTAGAAGGGCCACCCCCGCCAGGCCGGCCACGATCGCGAAGGCGCGGGTGGCGACCGCGTCCAAGGCACGGGGGGAGAGTTCCTCGGGCAGGCGCAGGCCGGGTTGTCCCAGCACTATCCAGACTAGGGCTGTCATAGCGATGACAGCCAGGATGGCGATTATCCAGGCTGTCATGATCAGGCGGCCGATCCCGTCTTTACCGAGCCACCAGTTACGTGCTGCGCTGATCACGAGGAAAGCGATGAACGCTGGGCCGAGGATCCAGGCAAGGGTCCATTCCTCAGGTATGACCCTCAGCAGGAAGTCGGGCAGATCCAGGGCCTCATCGGAGCCGGGGAGGGTAGACATAAGAGCGACAGTAGGGCGTACGTCTTAGGCGAGGTGATTTTTGCCGGTTCCGGCCACTCCCAACGAGGCGTTCTGTCTCGTACCGAGGTTGGTGGAGGCTGCGGCGTGTGCCGGGATCGCCTCCCGGCACTCACGGGAGCGGGGCACCGCTGAACTTAGGACAGCAGGTACCCAGTCGGTGTGGTGTAGTTGCTGACGGCATTGGATGACGAGGCGGGACTGATGCTGCGGGGCTCTGACCGATCCCCAGCACAGCGGTTAAGCTTGATCGCCACGGCCAGAGCATGCCACGACCCTTCAGTGAAGCCTCATCCGCTACCACGCACCAACTCGTCAGACCATCGCTTGCTTCGGCGGTGCCTCCAACCGCTCAACGTCTGCGATCAAATCGACGACATTCTGGTAGCGCTGGGCGAGGTCGTTTACGGCGCACCTATGAATGATCCGCCCCACAGTGTCATCAGCTGTGGGGAGTGACTCTCTGCCTTTGAAGATATAGGCCAGGACATGCGCGATCGGGTACATCTCGTTCACAACCCCATAGTCCTTGAAGCTACAAAGCATCGGGTCCCGGATCGTCCCCTTCATCTCAGTCTGGGTCCGGGTGAACTCGTTCGCCTGATCCTTCACGAGCCCAAAGTCCGAGAGCTTCACCAGAACGGCCTCGGAATCGAAGACTTTCAGCAGTATGTTCTGGATGCTGATGTCACGGTGCAACAACCCCCGGTGGTGAAGGTAGTTGATCCCGTAGAGGAACTGCAAGGAAATGCGCTTGCGAGTTGCGAAGGACATCGTAGCGTTCTTCTTACTGATGTGCTCCCGGAGTGTTGTGTCGCAGTACTCCATTCGATACTCGTTTCGGGTCTCGTTATAACGGTAGACCTCCACCACGTAGGGAAATCTCAGCTTCTTCAGGACTTCAAACTCCTGCTTGAAGCGGTGCAATTCGCGCTCGTCCAGGTCTTTCTTCGCCCGCTTGACCGCAAACTTGATGCCGTAGTCGGGGTCGACGTAGGAGTAGACGTGGGCGTAGGACCCGCTCCCCACCATCTTCAGCTCTACGGCAGCCTCCTGCTTCTTGAGCCTCACGCTCTTAGCCGCATGGGCGAAGACTTGCTCGTAACGGATGACCTCGATGAGCTCAAAGTCCTCCGGCACCGCACTGCCCCCGCTTGGCGAAAGCCATGGTCGACATCGATCCAGCGCATCCTGGTAGGAGTCGGCTAGTGCCACCTCAAAGCCTGCCCTCTTCAGGATATGCAGGTCGAGCTCGATCTCCTCGATGAGCGCGAGCAAGTCCCTGCTGTTGTCGGCCCAGTAATGGTGAGTGGTCTTGGCGCGTCCGTTGATGTCGATGAAGTGCTCGTTCAGCCGCCTATGGAGGACTGCAAACATGTGACCCCACTCAGGGTCGTCGTAGAGGCGTGTGAAGGCCTGTGCGGCGGGCATCGCCTCATACTTCTCTCGCAGGTCGGCCAGCATAAAATCCACCCGATCGGCCAACGTATCCTTCCCTCTCGCTAAACCGCCATAATCCCATCGCACCGAGGTGAGTCACTCCTCCTCGTCTTGTGCCGGTTGCAGTGGAGGCTACGGCGTGGGCTCGGATCGCCTCTAACTGCCCTCGACCCTGAGGCATACGTCGAAGCCATGATTTCCGCCGGGAACGGGCGGGGAGAATGACGCTATAGAGTCGTCTCGTGACTACCGTTGACCTGCGAGATGCCGCCGAACGACTTCCCTCCTCGATGCGTGAGGCCATCACTCATGGGGAGGTGTTCACGCGCGGATGGGTCGTTGAGCTCATCCTGGACCTGGTGGGCTACACCCCCGAGCGTGACCTCGCCACGCTCACGATCGTGGAGCCCGCGTGCGGAAGCGGAGCGTTCCTCGGTCCGATCGTGCAACGGCTCAGCGACTCCTGCAAGCTGCGCAACCGCGACCTGGGCGAAGCCAAGCAAGCGCTACGAGCTTTCGACTTGCTCGAAGCGAACGTTAAGGCCAGCCGGGACCTGATTCGTACTCAGATGCGGACCCAAGGGTGGGATGAGCCGACGGTTGAGAGCTCTGTTCAAGCCTGGATCACCCAAGGCGACTACCTCCTGATGCACCACCGCGGCCAAGCCGTGGACTTCGTCGTTGGTAACCCGCCCTACATCCGCCTCGAAGACGTTCCCCGCGAGCGCATGGCGCGATACCGGGCAGCATGCCCCACCATGGGCGGCCGAGCTGACATCTACGTCGGCTTCTACGAAGCAGCCTTGCACACCCTCCGGGAACAGGGGCAGCTCGGGTTCATCTGCGCGGACCGGTGGATGCACAACCAGTACGGAGCACGTCTACGCGAGCTCGTGACCTCCGGCTTCAGCGTTGACTTCGTACTGACCATGCATGACGTGGACGCCTTCGAGGAACAGGTGGCCGCTTATCCCGCCATCACCATCTTCAGCAAGCAGCAGCAGGGCAGCGCTGTGGCGGCCGACACCAGGAAGGGCTTCTCTCAGGTTGAGGCACGAGAGCTCTACGACTGGAGCCTGGAGCCTGAAAGCCAGGTCGTCGAGACACAGACCTACCAAGCAGCACGGCTGCCGCACTGGTTCTCCGGAACCGAACTCTGGCCCGCGGCTTCCCCAGCACGTCTGGCCATGCTGGAAGACCTCAACGACCGGTTCAGCGTCCTAGAGGACCGCACGGCCGGTACCCGGGTCGGCATCGGGGTAGCCACCGGTGCGGACAAAGTCTTCATCACCACCGATGCCAACCTGGTAGAGGAAGACCGGCTCTTGCCCCTGGCCATGGTCCGCGATACCAAGACCGGCACTTACCAATGGCAGGGAAACTACCTGGTCAACCCCTGGACCCGGAACGGGGAATTGGTTGACCTGGAGCGATTCCCGCGCCTGCGCTCCTACCTCGCGCAAAACGCTCACCTGCTCCGTAAACGCTACGTTGCGGTCCAGCAGCCTGAGTGCTGGTACAAGACCATTGACAAGGTCGATCATGCCTTGGTGGGCAAACCGAAGCTGTTGCTTCCGGACATGAAGACCACCATCCACCCGGTTCTTGACAAGGAGGGCGTCTACCCTCACCACAACCTCTACTACATCGTCTCTGACGTCTGGGACCTGGAGGTTTTGGGAGGGTTGTTGATCTCTAAGATCGCGCAGGCCTTCGTTCAGGCCTACGCGGTCAAGATGCGTGGTGGCACCCTGCGGTTCCAGGCCCAGTACTTGCGTAAGATCCGGGTTCCTCAACTGTCCGACCTGAGCGATAAAGTCCGGTTGCAGCTGGCCGAGGCCTTCAAGGACCGTGATGTGGAAGCAGCAACACGAGCGGCGCTGGACGCCTACGGCCTGGATCATCTTCCCGACTAGGAGGACAGGTTGGCGGTCACCCGTCAGGATTTCGAGGACGCCATCGCCCAGTACTGGGGCGTGAAGAGCACGCAGAGCGATCTTTCCAAGATCAAGGGTGCTGTCGGCGCTGGAACAGCTAGTTCAGTCAGGGCCGGTAAACACTTCGATAGTGTCGCAGGGCTGATCGCGAAGTTTTTTCTCGAAGCTGGTTACCCCAAAGATTCCATTCGAGTTGAGAAGAAGCAAGGGTTGGAGCTTCCTGGGTATTTTCGACCGCAGAAACAGTGGGACGTGGTCGTCAGTATGGGGGAGACTCTGGTAGCAGCTTTTGAACTCAAGGCTCTCGGTGGTCCGTCATTCGGTAACAACTATAATAATCGGGTGGAAGAGGCCCTGGGGAGCGCTGTTGACCTCCGCCACGCGGCTCTGGCAAAGCTGTATCCAGGCGAGAAGCCGTGGTTGGGGTACTTCTTCATCATGGAAGATGCTGAAGGTTCCCAGCGCCCGGTCAGCATTGCGAAGAAGGGGGCTCTCTCCCCTGACCCCATCTGGCATGGGACTTCATACCAGGACAGGTTCGGGATTTTCTGTCAACGGCTCATCGACGAGTCTTTGTACGACTCCGTTTGTTACGTCACCTCCTCAAAAGATTCCCCGAACCCAGTCGAGCCAGTAAGACAGCTCGACTGGGAGCATTTTGCAGCTGGGGTGCGTAGCAGGATCTGCTATCTCGGAGAGCTAGGGTATCCCAACGAGCGGTGAAGCCGACTAGGGGAGATTCAAAAACCATCACGTGCTGCCCTGGGTGGCGAGAGTCATGGGCTTCTTGGGTGCCGGCAATTTTGTGTATCCCAATATGCAAAATGTGGTGTTACGAGTGTGAAACCCCCACTAGCTACTGGCTGGTGGGGGCACAGACTTACACGCTGTACTCCGCCGAGTATCGCGCACCATTGTGACGTTCCCACGCTACGGTCACGAAAGTGCCACCGCGAGCGTAGAACGACCTTTTCCCACCAGCACGGACGGTCTCACCATCCTGAAACCGCGTATCGCCCACACCTTTCAGGATCACGTTCATCACGCTCTCATCGCTGGCATCAATCAACGCGTACTGATGGACATCCACAACGTTGCGCCGGGACTGGCCCACCGGCTGCACCTTCCACGGATTTGCCCTGAGCGCGTCTCTTGCCGCCGCCTCTCGGGTGATCCGGGCTATCTCCTCGTCAGCAGCCGCGGATCGTGCAGCTGCTTCCGCACTAGTCTCCGACGCGTCGGCCGAACGTTTCGCCTCGGCTGCGGCTCCCTTGGCGCTGCGGGCTTGAGAGAAGGACGCGATCATAGCGCCGACAGCGACGAGCGCCGAGGCCACCACGAGGATGGACTCCCAGTTCTGGGTCACGGACTCCATCAGTCGACCGTTCCGGTCCAGTACACGGTCGGGTAGGAGGGACCGCCCTCGTCGTTGGGGGTGAAGATAGCCATGTCCCACTGGAGCTCGTCTGCGTCCGTGGCCATCTCGCAGGCAGGCTGCCAGGTACCGGTACTGCCGGGCTGGATCATGCTGGGCCAGTCGTAGGCGAGGTGGTCGAACGCTTCGTAATCGCTGGTGTTCCCGTCTACCTGGCAGTTGCGCATAATCCGGTCGATCTCCACCGGAGCTTCGCTGCCGTTGGTGAAGGTGACGGTGAACGCCAACCAGTCGACGTCGTTGCTGTAGCCCTCGTCCTGTTCGTTGAATCGCTCGAAGTCGGACAGGCGGATGGAGAACCCGTCGTCGTAAGTGTGGGTCTCCTCCAAGTCCAGGATGACCGTGCCGTCCTCCTCCTGGTCCTCTTCGGCCGCAGTGTCGCCGGGGTTTTCGGCTGCGGCCCCGTTAGTATCGAACTCAGGCTGCCCGCTGTCCTCGTCGCTCGAACAAGCACCGGCGATCAGCAGGACGGCGGCTGCGGCCGCTAGGGTCATGGGGGTGCGCACAGGGGCCTCCGCATGTGGGGGTGTACAGGGATCAGCGGGGACACCAACGGTAGCCGGGGCCACCACCGACTGGCAGTGCAGGATCGGGCAGATGACCGGCTCATCCCCACTCGAGTGGGGATGAGCCGAAGGACCGGACTTCCGGTGGTGCTCTACGAGCCCAGCGCGGTACAGCGGCCGTGCTCCCGTCTCGGACCACACCCAATCCCAGCACGGACCGTCCGAAGTTAGGCCGCGCGCCCGGACCTGTTTTGTGCCGGGTGCGATGGAGAGCCTGTGGCGTGCAGGGATCGCCTCCCGTCACTCACGATGGAGCCGCTGCCCCACGTTGGTGAATCTATGACTGGCTGGTCATGGGATGGCCCCTCTGTGCTGGCCACAGTGGGCGCATGGATGGATTCAAGGAAGCAGCCTTCGGGTTGACGATCCGCGTCGAGAGTAGGTGGCGCAATGGTCGCTGACCTGCTCTCACAGCGGTTGGACCCCGACATGTGGGGTCACAAGGCGGCGCGGCTGAGCCAGGTCGCTGACCTCGGGCTCCCCGTGCCTCCGGGGCTCTGTCTCAGTACTGCGGCTCTGGCGCATGGAACCAGCGAAGCGATCGCCTCACTCCGCACGTGGTTGGAGCTCTACCGGCCCCGCCGAGTCGTGGTTCGTACCAGCTCGGCCCTGGAGGACGGGCTGAAGTGTGCCCGAGCGGGGCGGTCGCTGTCGCTGCTGAACTGTCCGCCCGACGCCTCCGCACTGGCTCGAGTCATCGACCAGGACCTGTTCACACAGGAGGACCTGGAAGCTGAATCGGGTGGATGCGTCCTGGTTCAGGAACAGGTGGCAGCAACCCTGTACGGTGTGGCCTTCCTCAGCCAGGACCGCCTGCTGGTCGAAGCATCCCCATACCCGGACGGAGCCACCGCCGGGATGCCGTTGCGTATGCGAGCTCGGCGTGACGCCCGCCGGTTCAGGGCATCGACCGGCCTCGAGCAGGTCCCGAGCCTCGCCCTCACCGCGCAGCTCCACCCCCTGTGCCTACAGCTCAGCACCCACTTCGGGTTCGATGTCGACGTGGAGTGGGCCTGGACCGGCGCGACCGTCCTGGTGCTCCAGGTCCGCCCGATCACACGTGCTGCCCTGGAGTGGGCCTCATGAGCGATGGGGACAAGATCGAGGCCGTCAACGCCCTCGAAGCCCACGGGCTACTGCGCGTACCGATCCGTGTCGTGCGGCGACCGCACCAGATGAGTACTCGGGCTTTGCGCGAGAGTTTCGGCGAGTACCGACTCCTGGTGGTGCGCACCGCGGCCATCTCCGAGGAGCGGAACCTGCCTCGCCTGGTCGGCGCCACACCCGCAGCCGCGGCGAAGTGGATCATTGATCTCACTCCGGGGCTGTCTGTACTGGTGCAGCCATACGAGCAGGTGCTCTTCTCTGTCGAACTCGCGGTCTACGAGTCAGTGGTGGTGGCCGAGATCGTCCCCGGAATCTGGGAGCTGGACAGCCGCCTGACCCCCGCCGTCCTGGTGTTCAAGGACGATGGCCTCGAACTCACCGTCCCGGACACCCGTCTCCAGACGGCTCGCTTCCACGACCCCCACCACGGAACCCGACAACGACCGGCCCGCGTTGATGACTGGCAGATCGCCACCCTCGTGGCATGGGTTCGTGAACACCGCCGCCACCTGTCCGCCCTTCGCGACGACCTGGGTCATCCGTTCGGTCTCAAGCTGCACCACTCCAGCCGCTACGGACTCTCCGCCCAGAATATCCGCAGCAGTGTGCCCGAGCCTGACACCTGGCAACAAGACACCCCCGCACCTCCGATCAACACGGCCCCGCTCTCCTCGACCGACGCACCCCTACCCGACGGTCCCGTTCTGCTCGACGTGTCCGTCGCCCGCGAGGAGCACGCCCGCCTGGCCACGTTCATCGACCGACTCCACCAGACCGGAACCCGAGAGGTGTACCTGCGCTCAGGCCTGCTCTCACACCTGGCCATCAACCTTCGCGAAGCCGGAATCACCGTCAGGAGCGCCCATGGCTGAGTTCTGGACGATTGAGGGCATCGATGGCGCGGGCAAGAGCCACCTGCTGTCCCACCTGACCACTGCCACCTCCCAAGTCACCGCCCTGCGCAAGGACCACCCGCCCCGAACCGGGAACACATGGCTGGACCGGCGCCTTGCCCTCCTGCACGACCTCACCTGGGGTTACGACCACGCTGAACCGGTCTGGGACTACCCGGCGCACTACTGGCTGCACTCCCTGATGGCCTGGTACACGCTGTTCCACCACGCCCACGTGGCACCCGCACTTGACCGGGCCCGGCCGGTGGTGGTCGACGGCTGGTACTTCAAACACCAGGCCCGCATGACCCTGTCCGGCGACGATCGTCTCGTGTCCCAGGCCGAAGACGTGTTCTCCGCCCTGCCACAGCCTGACCGGATCGTCCTGCTCACCACCACGGCGGAGGTGGCCACCACCCGCAGGGCTGGAACCTCCAAACCCTCCGAACACGGCGCTTTCACCACCAAGCGAGCCACGACCTCCACGGACGACTTCACCGACTACCAGACCTGTACTGCCCGCGCCCTGGAGGAACTGCTCGGCGCACATCCGGCACTGGTCCACACCCTGCCCAGCACCGCAGACGAAACGGATCTCCTGCCCCTCCTGCGTGGAGAGGTCAACGCGTGAACACCACCGCTACCAGCGCCGTCCTGGCCAGCGAACACACCATGGGCGATCGCCTCCCGGACTACGTCCTCCCCAAGATCCCCTTGGACCTGCTCACCGCCGCTCGTGGACGGATATGGGTCTACCCCAACCGCTCCCTGAGCTTCCTTCTCGGCGGTGACAAACGCGTGGGCAAACGCTTCAACTGGCGCCGCCCCCACTTCACCCTCGCCGACGGAGTCCTGCACTGCGTCGTCCCTCCCGGCCAGGACTACACCCACCACTACGCGGAGCTTCTACGCGCGGCCTGCGCCATGACGGACCTACCGGCCGAGATCACCGTTGAGCACCCCGTCCCCGGACAAGGGCTGGCCTTCGTCGACCACTGGCTCCCACGAAACCTGCCCGCACATGACTTGGCGATCCTCGGCTACGTCGAACCCCTCCTCACCCGACCACCCGCCTCCAGCCCCGGCTGGAGCCACCGCCCGGGCTTTGGCTGGCGCACCGTCCGCGTCGGCAACTTCACCGTGCTCCTGTTGGGGTGCGAGTTCAGCTTCTGGGGTGACCTCGCCGGTGACCTGGTCACCGCCCTGATCGCCCGCGGCCACACCTCAGGCGTGCTCTACGTGGGCAAACTCGGCGGCCTCCAGCCCGACATGGAACCCAACACCGTCATCGTCACCGGTACCACCAGCCAGGTGAAGGGCCACCCCCTCTCCTGGAAGAGCGCCCTGGACCTCGACCCCACACTGCCCGGACTGCACGACCGGGCCCGGCACATCACGGTCCCCAGCGTCCTGGATGAAACCCGCACCTGGCTCGAGCAAAACCGTGCACACTTCGACGTGGTGGACCCCGAGATCGGCCACATGGCCCTCGCGGCGGCCACCGCCCAGGTGCCCTTCGACTACCTGCATATCGTCACCGACAACCTCAACGGCACCCACGAGCACGGCCTGTACGCCGAACGCAGCACCCCGGTCGCCACCCGGCGCCGCCGTTGCCTGCACCACATCGAAACGATCCTGCACCGGAGCCTGGCATGAACCCGACCGCACCCGTCACCCTTCTCGGCCTGGACTGGAGCGACACCGACACCCCGCGCCTCCGCACCACCGACCCCGACCACTCCGAAAACAGCCTGCTCCACCCCCTCCTGGGCGAACACACCTTCCGGGTCGAAGGGGAAGAGCGCCGCTGCATCGGCTGGTTCGACCTCACCGGACCCGAGGGCAGGCACGTGCGCTGCCGCACCGACGAGGTCGTCACCCGGGGCAAACAGTGCCGACGCTGTCAGTACAAGGAGGGGTTCATCGCCGCCCACCAAGCCCACCGCACCCCCGACGCGCTGCCCGAGAACATCCGCGACTACCTCCAGCAGCCGCACTGGCTCTACCTCGACGTCTTCGCCAACGGCACGACCAAGGTCGGCACCGCCGCCGACTCACGCCGCCGCAGCCGACTGGCCGAGCAGGGACCCGTCGCCGCCCTCTACCTGGCCCGTACCAAGGACGGGGCCACGGTCCGCACCCTGGAGTCCGCCGTCTCCCAGCACTTCGCACTGCCCCAACAGGTCCAGTCCCGACGCAAGGTCCTCGGCCTCCAGAACAGCATCGACACCACCGCCCTCATCACGAAGCTGACCGGCCTCGCAGCCCAGGTCACCCCCTACCTGAACAAGATCGCCGACGAACAGCCTGGCACCGAAGTACTCGCCGCCCCTGAACCCTGGGTACGACCCGCCTGCTCCACCACCGTCTTCGAATCCGCCCCCGTCCTCGCCTACCCCGACGGCCTCACCCAGGGCACCCACCGAATGCACATCACCGGGGCAGCCGGCCCCGTCGCCGTGTTCTCCACCGACCCCGAACTCGACGCGCCCCGCCACTGCGCCGACCTGAGCAGGCTCATCGGCCGATCCCTCGCCCCGGCCACCGCCGAGGACGCTCCCACCGCCGCGCCCACCCTGTTCTAACCCGGAGGACCCCGTGCACGAGACCACCCTGAGCGAGATCTGTACCTTCTGCTGCGAGGTGGAAGGCGGCGACGACTCCAACCTCTTCTACGACCTCGGCTTGGCCCGCACCCGCGCCGACTACGTGCTCCTGGAGAGCGAACACTTCGTCGTCATGCCCTGCATCGGCGCACTCACCGACTGGTACCTGCTCATCGTCTCCAAACGCCACACCCTGTCCGTGGGCTGGCTGGACGAGGCCGAACACGCCGACCTTCGCGAACTGATTCCCCAGGTCACCGAACTCATCCGAGAACGCAGCGGCCTGGACAGCCTCATCTTCGAACACGGCAGCCTCGACTTCCGAGACAAGGGCGGGGCCTGCTACGACCACACCCACATCCACGTCGTAGCCACCGACCGCGACCACCAGCGCTTCCTTGACCACATCCCGGCACCGGTCACCATGGGGCCCTGCGCGGACTGGATCAGCGCCTCTCGCCGACTGGTGGAGGAGACACAACGCTCCTACCTCGCCCTGGGCACACCCGACCAGGACTGGATCGGCACCGCCACCGGAGCACCCTCCCAGTTCTTCCGCCGCTGCCTGGCCACCTGGATGGGGGCCGAAGAAGGGGAGTGGGACTGGCTCACCTTCCCCCAAACCGACCGAGTCCACCGCATGAGCACGGCCCTCACCACCAGGTGACCCACCCCGTCCACCCCTCACCACGAAGTGCTTCATCCGGGCACGGGGTGGACACGTGGCCCCGACATAGTCTGGGACGCGTGGCCCACACCGAGGATTTCACCGAGCACGCCCTGCGCGCCGTCCACACCGCCACCCAGGCCTTGGGCGTCCCCGAGACTTCGGCTCACGAAGGGCCCGAACTCATCCGGATGGGGGAACGGGCGGTGTTCCGCCTGCACGAGGGAGCTGTCATCGCCCGAGTCGAACGCTCCGCGGCCAGGTGGGTGGAGGCCGACCGGGAGGTGCGGGCCGCCCGATGGCTGGCCGAACAGGGCCTACCCGTGAGCCGCCCCCTGCTCGGTGAGCAACCCGTCCTGGCCGAAGGCACCGTCGTCACCCTCTGGGAGGGGGTTCAAGGGGAGTGGACCGTACCTCGGGAGTTGGCCGGGCTCCTGCACACTCTGCACAGCCTCACCCCACCACTCACCCTCAAGCTCCCCGACCTGGACCCCTTCGACCGAGTGGCCGAACGCATCGACACCGCCCTCGGCCTCAGCCCCACCCAACGCGACCAGCTGCGCGAGGTCCATCGCGACCTGGCTGCCCGCCTCCCGACCACGAAACCGGTGCTGGGTACCCACGTCATCCACGGCGACGCCAACATCGGCAACATCCTGGCCACCCCGCATGGGGTCGTGCTCTTCGACCTGGACGGGATCTGCTGGGGACCGCCCGAGTGGGACCTGGTCCTGACCGCCCTCTACCGGGACCTGGGCTGGCACAGCGAAGCCGAGTACGCCGACTTCTGCGAGGCCTACGGGTTCGACGTCACCGCCTGGGAGGGCTACCCCCTCTACAAGCAGATTCGGGAACTACGCATGACTACCTGGATCGCCCAGAAGGGTAGGGAAAACCCCGAGATCGACGCCGAAATCGACCGGCGCATCAGCGACCTGGCCGACCCCCGACGCCCACGGGAGTGGAACCCCTACTGAGCAGCCGACACCACGGCCCGAGCCTGATTCAGGAACCGGTCCACCATCGGCTGCCCGTGATAGGGCCGCACACTCCGGGCGAACGCGTCGAGGTAGCCCACACACCGCGCCGAGGACGTCGCCCGCACCTGCGGCACCACCACGGAGCCCAGATGGCAGGCCTCCTCGACCTCACCCTGACCCAGCACGGCCGCCGCCAACACCAGACGGGTGAAGACCCGGCTGCGCGCGTACTCCTCCCCGACCGAGGAGGCCAGGCTCTGCTCCGCCAACCGCCGCGCCACATGAGCATGGCCCAGGTCGCGATGGCAGTGGGCGACCTCGTCGGAGTACTCCGCATGGTCGAAGTAGCCGATCCACCCCGGATCGGACCCTGGGTCACGCCGACCGAAAGCCCGCTCCGCCTCGCTCATCGCCTGGAAACACGCGGACTTGTCCTGCCCGGAGGCGTGGGCACGCGCCTCCATCATCAGGAACTGCGCCCGCATCGTCTGCGTTGCCCGCTCTCCGGCACCGGTCAACGCCGCCCGGGCCAGATCCCGCGCCTCGGCGTGCGCACCGACGTAGTTGGCCTGGTGACTCATCGCTGAGAGCACACTCGCCCCGAGCAGCCGGTCGCCCGCGTGCGCGGCCAGGTCCAAGGCCTGAACGAAGTAGCGGCGGGCGGCTCCATTGCGCTGGGCATCGTAGGACATCCACGCCAGTGAGAGCACGAACTCCGAGGACACCGCGAATAGGGTCCGGCCGGCCTTCTCCGAATGGGACTCCCGAAGCAGCGGAACCACCGTGTCGTTGAGGTAGCGCACCGCCGCCGCTCGTGCGTTGTCACCACCGAAGCGGTTGTCCAACGCGGAGAACGTCGCCGACGCGTTGCGGATCGCCGCGACCGGTCCCTCTGCGACGTGAGCCTTGACCCGACCGGAAACGGGTCCTGACACCAGCCAGGAAAGTACCGCGGAACTGACCGCCGAGGCCGGTGGCTGCTGCTCCACCCCGGGGATGTCCTCCACATCCACGTTGGCCACCTGCCCCAGGACGTCGGCGGTCTGCCGTGCGGAGCTGTTGAGAGCCAGACCCAGTTCCGCTGGGACGCGCTCCATAATGGGGGTGGGGATGTCGTATCCGTGCGTGATGCCCTCGACTACCCGTTGGACGGTCTCCTGCTTACGCAGTTGCCGCTGGCCGCTCAGGACTCGCGAGACCATCGTCTGGGACAGGTCGCACATCCGCGCGATGGCGTCCTGAGCCAGCTCGGTGTGGCGAAGCAGCAGGCGGATCAAGGAGTTGGCGTCTTCCTCGGCCGCGGCCCGCCGCACTTGGGGGATGCGCCAGAACCGCGCGGGCACACACGAGCAGTCGCCGCTGTCACGGCATCGACCACAGTTTCCGCAGAACACGGGGGTGCCTTCCACTCGAAATCTCGGGGCGGGTGGATGGCACAGAAGACTACGGGCGCCGACTCCAGGTCCGCCATGACCGGCTTGTCATAACCACCATGCCCGCGCCGTCATGGGGATGTCAGCGGTTTCTCCGGACAGTGGCCCTATGACCCCAGCGACAACGTCCGATACCGGCCCAGTAACGGCGAGAAGTCCACACAGCACCGACATCGGCAGACACTGCGATTCCCCGCCAAACACGAGAACAGAGCCCGATTCCCCCGAAGCGGACGACTGCAGCCTCACCAAGCGTGCTTCGAGAGCGCCAGGCGGCTCGAATGAGTTCGGGCCGTTGTTGCCTCGTCCCAGGGCTGATGACCTGGTCGGGCATGGCTACACGGCATTCCAGGTGGTGCGGTTGGCAGTGTGGGCGGCGCGGGAGTGCCGGTGGGTGAACGGCATGGAGATGGTCCACCGCGCCGAGACCGCGTGGGAGGCGATCGCCGAGCATCTGCATCTGGCGGTGATCCGTCCGGAGGAGACCGAGCTGATCGCCATCGGGTGGAAGGCGATGAAGGCCCAGCACTATCAGGACCGCAAAGCCCACGGTTTGGGGGAAAGGACAAGGCGCTGGTCTCCCGAGCCTTCGTGCGCTACTGGACCAGCGCCTCGGCGCCCGCCCACTCCCACGAGGACCTGCTGGTGGACCGCATCGCCCTGGCCCAGATCTGGACCGCCCTCACCCCGACCCACCGCCAGGTGTTGACCGCGATGGCCGAACACGACGACCGCCGCCAAGCCGAGCGTGCGGTGAACATGGACGCGGTGACCTTCACCCGGACGTTGGGGCGGGCCAGGCGGGCGTTCTTCGCTCTGTGGCACGAGGGCGAGACCCCCTCCAGGATGTGGGGCTATGACCGTTCCGGGGCGCGGCACCGGAACGTGATGTACCTGGTGCGGTTGCGCAAACAGCGGGCCTTGAAGCGCAGGGCCGCAGGCGTGGTGTCCCGACAGGGCCACCGTCCTCCCAAGGAGTTGGGGGTGCCCAACAGCGAGCTACTGGCCCGCTTCGAAGCGGGGGAGTCCTACGCGGCTCTGGGTCGGGAGTTCGGTGTCAGCGGAGACCTCATCAAGGGTCGTGTGCACAAAGCCAGGGTGGAACAGGCGCCGTCCCCGGACCGCACGGCGACGTTGGCGCTGGGCTGAGGAAATCTGCCCCTTTTTTCGTGCGGGCTTGAAGAACCTCGCTCACCCAAGCGAACATCGACCAGCCCTGCGGGAACTGCGCATTCTTCGCAGGTTATGGGGCTTTTGTGCCCTTCATGTGGCGTGGGCGGAAAGTGCGGTTCCGGGTGGCGTACGACCTCGGGGCCATCGACACCTGACCAGGCCACACCTTGATGAAGAAGAAAGAAGTGGAGACACCCCGACGCGGTGCTGCGAACACCGGGCCGGGGCGTGATTCCCACCTGAATACAGCAGGAGGAGATCGTGGAAAAGTATAGCGGGCGGCATCGCAAGCGCCGGCAGGGCTGGGGCGAGCATCTGCGTTGGGTCCTGGGGGCGGTGCTCGCCACCGTGTTCTGCAGCCCGACCGGGCAGAGCAGTCGACCGGTGGTCGAGGTGCGTCAACCGCTGCCGGCGCGGCGCCTGGTTGAAGGCCGTGAACCTGGCCGGGGGCGGCCTGCGGGACAGGTGCGGACACAGGTTCCCCGTCCCCGTGAGGGGGCGGCACACACGGGTACGCACGCGGCTGGCCTGCCCCGCCAGCGGGAGTTGTATAAGGGGCGGCGTGGGTGGTGTGAGGACGATGACGGGGTGCGCGGCGTGCGCCTCTACCTGGCCGTGCACGAGAAGAACCAGCACGCCCGACCTCGCGCGAAGCCGGTGCCACCGGCACCTCGCCAAGAGGGTTCGGCACCCGGATGTACGGGAGTGGGCGGTGGCGAGCCGCTCTTGGATATGAGTGACTTGGCCGCAGTGGTGCGTCAGTGGCAGGCGCTGCGCCAACCCGTGGCCTGACCTCGGTTAGAAGGATTCAGGGTCGTTCCCTTCGAGGGGCGGCCCTGTTTCGATGCCCTGGCCCGCCAGCATTGGGGCCGGTGGGGTTGTTGGGGACTGTCGTGGGTGTCGACCGAGGCTGTTGTGCTGAGTAAGACTCTCCCGGTGGTCACCTGCCCTGGCTTAGCGCGGCCTACGACGGCGATGAGGGTGCGGCGCTGCGTTTTCGCGATAATAAAAATGTCAAAGAAAGGTTGTGGGGTTGCTTATTCAGCGATTTGACACCGCGCTGCCGCGCTGGACAATACTCACATAAGCCAAACTCAGCACCTGACTCATGGAGGTCTCACCGGGCCGTCTCACACCCTCCGCCCCTACTCCTGGCTCGCACTGAGGGGCGTGCGAGAGCCAGTGAATCAGTACTCCAACGCACCCTCCACCGATCACTCCAACGCCCCCTCCCGCCCTGTGGACCCCCCTGAAACACTCATTTTCGCAGGTCAGATTATGTTTTAGGGGTGTGACTCACGTCCAGACTTATACCCAGTGGGTACTCACCTTCACGTAGGGGGCGGCGGCCTCGGCGGTGACCCCTCGGTTGCTCGCCCCACGTGCCGCCCTCCTGGCTCCTCCTCGGCCCGCCCCTCCGCCCCCTTCTCTGCTCCTTGAGCGCTCATGTATGACTCAATTCCTATAAGTGTTCAAGGGTGCATGGCTTCGGTCTCGTCTTGGGTGGAGATCTGCTCAGTTCATCACCTTCTGCATTCGATTCTCAGATGAAGAATTGCGTGGTCAAATATGTGTTCTCATATATGAGGAATCGTGGCGCTGGGCGGGCGCGGACCCTGGGGTGCTTCAGGTGCGGTGTGTGCGCTCGAAGGCGTGCTGATTGGCCCCGGTGTGGTGTGGCGGGTTGAGTGAGGGATAAAAGAATTCTCGGTGAATCGGAGGAAGTCTTTCTCGTGCGATTCCCTCTTCTTGGGGCGGGGAGGGTGCACGAACAGGGGGCTCCTGTGACTACGCCTGTGACTACGCGCATCGCCCTACCTGTGACTATGCCTGTGACTACGCCAGCGCCCCCAGTGGCGCACTCGGACTGAAGTCTGCCATCCTTGCAGGTCAGGGTGTATTTGAGTGTGACTCACGGGGTCAGACTTATACCCAGTGAGGTGATCTCAGCGAGTTTGCTTCTCGATATTGGTCAGCGCCAACGCGGCTTGCACGATCATCCCGATCTTGGACGGGCTCATCGTGGTGTGA
>NZ_JBSHCT010000040.1:0-23499 GCF_053615935.1 Nocardiopsis sp. NPDC055879 | reverse complement strand
CGCCTCGACCAGGGGCTTTTCATCTGTCGGGGGTGTGGGGTCGTTGCCCACGCCGATCGGAATGCTTCCCACAACATCGCCACTCGTGGCGAGAGAGTGTGGAACGCGGGGCGTGAGTCACGCGTCCCTGCCACCCCATAAGGGGTGTCTGGACGGAGGAGTCCACCCCAGCAGCCGGTTGGGCACTACCTCCAAGCCCGGTCCTTCAGGGCCGGGCCAAGTTGACTCGAGCAGAGCGCGCAGGAAGCGGGGCTCCTGTTGGGTGAGCCAGTCGTTGCGTCGGTCCCAGCGGACCCAGCCGCCGAAGCGTTCCAGGTCGCGGATGAACAGGGGCTCTCCGCCCTCGACCATGGTGCGCACGAAGGTACGAGAGACCTCGTTGTAGAGGCGCACCGTGGCGGGGAGGATCTCTCGATCGCTGCGGGTCATGTCATAGGCGTCGGCCATCAAACGTAGTCGTCGCGCGACGTTGAGGCCTTGGAAGCCGCTGGTGGTGGCCGATTCGGGGTCCAGGGTCGGGCCGAGGTAGAAGGCCAGTGCGGCCAGGTCCCATACGGGGCGGCCCGGGGCGGCCAGGTCGAAGTCGATCAGTGCGGCGGCCCGGCCGTGGCGGAAGACGATGTTCTCCAGGCAGGGGTCGTTGTGGCACAGGAGGGTGCCTCCTTCGGGGTCGGAGAGCGCGGTGGGCCAGTCGACGTCCGGGTCGAGGGGGATCGTCGCGGCGGCGTCGTGGTAGCGGCGCAAGAGGGCGGCCACCTGGACCAGGGCCTCATCGCGCAGGGCCCACGCGGGGAAGGGCGGCAGGGCCACTTCTCCTTCTATGAAGGTGAGTTCCTCGCGCCCATCGTCGGGGCGCAGGGCCAGGGGCGCGGGGGCGCCCGTGAACCCGGCCTGGGCCAGGCGGGTCAGGAAGGTGTGCAGGGTGGGTGCGTGGTCGGGGGCGGTGCGCACCACGCGGTCACCGCGGCGGGTGACGGTGTTCATCATGCCGCCCTGGAGCGGGTGGTCCTGGTCACCGGGCATGGCGGGCTCTCCTTGGCGTGGGGCCGACTCACGGTGGGTACGCGGCCACCCGCGGTTCATCGCGGGGCCCGGGCACGGTCACGTTATCGGCTCTTCGCGGCGGTGTCCCGGCCTGCGAGGATGTGCGTGGGGCCCAAGTGAGTGGTGTGACGCATGGGGTGCTCAGGATGGGTATACCCAGGGATGTCGACCCCGGGCGGGGCACCGGATGAGGGTGTCGTGGCCGGCCCAGGGCGTGCCTGGAGGCCGGGCCGAAGGAGATGGTGCGTCCTTCGGAGCAGGCCAGAGGGGTATGTTCATATCAAGGTAATACACTGGAAGCATGGGGGGCGATTACCGCCTGTATGGGCCCTTTGAGGCGGTATCCCACCTAGGTTTCGATGGATGACAGAGGTTCCCGGTACAACGGCGTGCGGGGCGCCCGTTCCAATGTTGAGAAGGGAACGTACTCGCATGCCGTTTTCCCATGGTGCCCGGGAGGACCACCACCCGGGCGTCCGTAGTGCCTTCGAGCACGTGGCACGCCGCAACCCCGACGAGCCGGAGTTTCAGCAGGCGGTACTGGAGGTGCTGGAGTGTCTGTCCCCGGCGCTGTCCATGCACCCGCGCTACGCCACCGAGCGTGTCCTGGAGCGCCTGTGCGAGCCCGAACGTCAGATCATCTTCCGCGTACCCTGGCGCGATGACCAGGGCCGCATCCACGTCAACCGGGGTTTCCGGGTGGAGTTCAACAGCGCCCTTGGCCCCTACAAGGGCGGTCTGCGCTTCCACCCCAGCGTGAACCTGGGCGTGGTCAAGTTCCTGGGCTTCGAGCAGATCTTCAAGAACGCCCTGACCGGTATGGGCATCGGCGGCGGCAAGGGCGGCAGCGACTTCGACCCCAAGGGTCGCTCCGACAACGAGATCGAGCGGTTCTGCCAGTCGTTCATGACCGAACTGCACCGTCACCTGGGCGAGTACACCGACATCCCCGCCGGTGACATCGGCGTGGGCGCTCGTGAGATCGGCTACATGTTCGGACAGTACCGGCGGCTGAGCAACCGCTGGGAAGCCGGGGTCATCACCGGCAAGGGCATGGACTGGGGCGGCTCCGCCGTGCGTACCGAGGCCACGGGGTACGGGACGGTCATGTTCACCCAGCGCATGCTGGAGCGCAACGGGCGCGGGATGGACGGACTCAAGGTGGTGGTGTCCGGTTCGGGCAACGTCGCCATCTACGCCGTGGAAAAGGCCCAGCAGTTGGGCGCGACCGTGGTGGCCTGCTCGGACTCGGCCGGCTACGTGGTCGATGAGGCCGGGCTGGACCTTGATCTGCTCAAGCAGATCAAGGAGGTCGACCGTGAGCGCATCAGCGTCTACGCCGACCGTCGCCCGGGCGCCAAGTACGTGGAGGGCGGCAGTGTGTGGGACGTGCCCTGCCACGTGGCCCTTCCGTGCGCCACCCAGAACGAGTTGGACGCCACCGCCGCCAAGACGCTGGTGAACAACGGTGTGCTGGCGGTGTCGGAGGGCGCGAACATGCCCACCACGCCTGAGGCGGTGCAGGTCTTCCGTGAGGCGAAGGTGCTCTTCGCCCCGGGTAAGGCGGCCAACGCCGGTGGTGTGGCCACCAGTGTGCTGGAGATGCGTCAGAACGCGCGCCGCACCTCGTGGTCCTTCGACCACGCCGAGTCGGAGCTGGCCGAGACCATGGCCGGGATCCACGACCGGTGTGAGGAGGCGGCCGAGCGGCACGGCGCCAAGGGCGACTACGTGCTGGGCGCCAATCTGGCCGGGTTCGAGATGGTCGCCGACGCGATGCTGGCCCAGGGCCTCATCTAGCGTTCGGTTCGTCGTGAAAACCCCGTGGGCCCTGATGGGCCTGCGGGGCTTTTTGTCGATTTGTTCCGCTCTTGTTGAATCGCGGAAGGTTTCCCTTTTGCGGGAAACGGGTGTTTTTTGGGTGCGAAAAATCGATGGGGAGGAGTTTTTCAGAGAAAAGCCCCGCGCGCCTTGCGAGGGTGTGTCAAAGTTCTTCACGTCGAGGTCGGGCGAACTGGTGTTCGTGCGATCCTCTTCGGCTATCCGTACATGAGTTGGCACACCCGAAAAGAGTTCGGGGCCGCCCTGGTGTAAGCAGCACCGGTGGGCAGCCCCTGACCGATCCCTGCCACAACAGGGATGCGGCTCACCGACTCCTCAGACGCAGGAAGGCGGTGCGTGTTGAAGTCTAGCTTCTTCCGCCCCCACTCACAGGCGCTTACGCGAAACCTCTTCACCTTCGCTCCGGTCGGGGGTGGACGATGAAGGTCATACGCAGCAAAATCAGGTCGAATTACACCCTGGTTCCCAATGCGCTGATTCGGGACGAGCGCTTGAGCCCCCTGGCGCGCATGATGCTGATCGAAGCTTTGTCGAACACCGACGCCTTCAACTCCTCTTTGACCGCCGAGGGTCAGTGGCGCAAGGCCCGTCTGGCGCGGGGCGATCGGGCCCAGGGCCGCGAGGCTTACCTGAGGGCCTTCAACGAACTCGCCGATTACGCCTACCTGTTCCGAGAGAAGAAGCGTCGTGGCCGGCGTCTGTTCACGGAGGTGACCGCCTACGACACCCCACAGCTCGGACTTGAGGGTTTTGGACAGTCACACAAGCGACAGCCGGACAGTGGTGGGTCAACTACTAGAAGGGAACACCGGACAAGTAACAGGGGAGAAGGGGGTCCGTCCGGGTCTGAAACCTCTACCACCCCAGAGTCGCCCGAAAAGACCACCTCGCCCGAAAAACCCGAAAAGCGCAACGACGGGCTGTGGGATCTGTTGGCGCGTATCCCCGACCGGTCGCTGCTGCGCCCTCACGCGGACCGGTCGGCTCTGCAACGTAGGGCGGAGTGGCTACTGAAGGCCGGGCTGCCACTGGAGCAGGTGCGTGCGCTCTTGTCCGGGATAGGCGGCCTGGGTCGCCCCTTCGGAGCCCTGATGCGGCGCATGGGGAACCTGAGCAGCGCGCAGGCGTTCCTGGACGGGCATTTGGGGCGAGGAGTGCACCGGCCCTGGAACACGGGTGTGGACTGGGGCGTTGCGCCCGAGCCGTGGCCCGACTCCGACCAAGGCCAGGTCGACGGCGACCTGTTCGATCGGCCCCCGGAGTTCGTACTCGACGCACTGGGCAAGGCCGACAAAACCTGTCCCGAGCACCCGGGCGTGCGCAACCACCCCGGTGGGCGCTGCCTGCTGTGCCAGGGGCCCTGCCGCGACGTTCCAGGTGAGATCGTGCACCCCCAGGCGCCGCCTCGCAGCCAGGACTCCGCTGAGGGGCAGGGGGCGCTGAGGGGGTTGATCCCCGCGCCACGTTCGGGACAGGACCCTCTCCCACCGACGGCCGACCCCGACCAGGGGGAACTGGCCCCGGAGCTGTTGGAGCGAATCGGCGCCTCGATACGGCGCGGTGGGCGCTCCTTCGAGAAAGGGGGGCCCAGGGCCGCCCCGGGTACAGCGCCCGGACAAGGCCACGACGTGGCCCGGACGGGTGCGTCCCTGGCACGAGCGAGGCTGGCCCAAGGCCTGGGGATCGATCCGGGGGATCTGCCCGGTGTGCCCGCCCCGACCGGAGCGGGCACACCGGGGATGCTCACCAGCGCTCGTGAACCTGGGGGCGGATGAGCTCGTCGTAGACCTCGCGCACCCGCTGATGGGTCTTGGCGTCCAACGGCGGCAGTTGTGCGGCGGCGGCGTTACCGCGGGCCTGGTCGGCGTTGCGAGCCCCGGGGATCACGGTGCTCACCCCCTCCTGGTCCAGGATCCAGCGCAGCGCGAACCGGGCCATGGTGGTGCCTTCGGGCACCAGGGGGCGCAGGCGTTCCACGGCCGCCAGACCGGTGGCGAAGTCGACGCCGGCGAAGGTCTCGCCCTGGTCGAAGGCCTGGCCCTGACGGTTGAAGTTGCGGTGGTCGTCCTCCCCGAAGCTGGTGGTGGGGGTGTACCCGCCGGTGAGCAGGCCGCTGGCCAGCGGGACGCGGGCGATCACGCCCACCCCGGCGGCCTTGGCCGCGGGCAGGACCTTCTCCAACGGCTTGAGTCGGAAGGCGTTGAGGATGATCTGCACGCCGGCCACGTTGGGGCGGGCGATGGCGGCCAGGGCCTGCTCGCAGGTCTCCACCGACACCCCGTAGGCGCGCATGCGGCCCTCATCGACCATGGCGTCCAGGTCGTCGAAGACCGCGTCGGTGTCGATGACGGCGCTGGGCGGGCAGTGCAGTTGCACCAGGTCGATGGTGTCCACGCCCAGGTTGCGGCGTGAGTCGTCGTTCCAGGCGCGGAAGTTGCCGGGGTTGTAGTGGGCGGTCTCTTGGGCCATACGTCGGCCCATCTTGGTCGCCACGGTCAGATGGGGGTGGTCCTGAAGCAACCGGCCCACCAGGCGCTCGCTACGCCCATCGCCGTAGACGTCGGCGGTGTCGATGAAGGTGACACCCTCCCGCACGGCGGTTTCGAGGGCGTCCATGGCGTCGGTCTCGCTGACCTGCCCCCAGGCGTCGCCGATCTGCCAGGCTCCGAAACCCACGACGCCGACAGGGCCGAGGGGGCCGAGTTCTCTAGTGTCCATGAATGATGATCCTATTGGGCCTTCGGTAGCGCTCCCAGAGGACTTGGGGCCCTGGTGGACGGGTGGCCAAAACCTGTGGCCCGGATGAGCGGGGAGTCCTAGGGTCGTTGCCCATGACCGATCCACGTATCGACCCGCCCTTCATCGCCGACGAACGCCTCATGCTCGCCAACTGGCTGGACTGGCACCGCCAGACCCTGGAGGTCAAGTGCCAAGGTCTGAGCCGGGCGCAACTGCGCCAACGTTCGGTGCCTCCCTCGGACCTGTCCCTGCTGGGCCTGGTGCGGCACATGGCCTCGGTGGAGTGGGCCTGGTTCCGCTACACCCTGGAGGGCAGTGAGGTGCCCGACTCCATCAAGAGCGCTGATGACCCCCACGCCGACTTTTCCCAGGTGGAGACCGCCTCGGTGGAGGAGGCCTTCGCCCTGTGGCACGCCGAGATCGCCCACGCGCGCGAGGTCTCGGCGGCACTTCCGCTGGAGGCCATCGGTAAGCGGCAACGTCACGGCCAGGACTGTTCGCACCGGTGGGTGCTGGTGCACATGATCGAGGAGTACGCCCGCCACAACGGCCACGCCGACCTGCTGCGGGAGCGCATCGACGGGGCCACCGGCGAGTAGGGGCGTGATCAACCCGCCCGGACCTGGCGGGCGATCCGCGCCAGCTCGGTGGGGGTTGCGCCCATGATCTGCGCGGCGTGTTCGGTGACCGCTTCCACCGGCCAGTCCCACCAGCGGGCCTCCAACAGCAGGGCCACGTCCTGTTCATCAAAGCGCGAGCGTAGCTGTCGGGCAGGGTTGCCGCCCACCAGGGCGTAGGGTTCGACGTCCTTGACCACCACGCTGCGCGCGGCGACGATCGCGCCGTCGCCGATGCTCACTCCCGGCATGATGGTGGCGCCTCGGCCGATCCACACGTCGTTGCCGATGAGGGTGTCGGGCGGGGCCGGAATCGACAGGTAGGTCTCCAGGGTGCGCTCGCCCCACTCGCCGCCGAACATGGTGAACGGGTAGGTGGAGGGACCGATCGTGGGGTGGTTGCCGGCCGGCATCAGGAAGGTGACCTGCGGGGCGATGGCGCTGTAGCGGCCGATCACCAGACGTTGGGGGCCGTAGTTGTAGAGCACGCAGGCCTCCTCGAAGGGGACCCCGCTGCCCTGGTCGTCGTAGTAGGTGTACTCGCCCACCTCGATCAGCTCCGAGGTGACCTGGGCCCGTAGGAAGACCACGTTGGTCAGGTCGGGTCGGGTGGTGGGGTGGAGCCGGTTCGGGTCGGGAGCGGGCACGTGTGTCCTTTCGCGTGGGGTGGGCGCCCGGCTCATGTTGGCAGTCGCCGCCCCCTCTCGCACGCTTATTTCGTGGCGCCGGCCGGCGATTCGGGGGGATCGAAGCGGGGCTCTGACCTGTGGTCCGATCCAGGAGCCGGGTGGCCCCCTCACTCACCCGGCTCCGTCGAAGGCGTGATCGGGGTCGCCACAAGGGTTGCGTCGGGAGCGCGTCGGACCTTAGTGTTTCCTCAAAGGAAACTAGGTGAGTGGAGGACAACATGAATCAGATCGACCCGTCCGACGCCGAGCGAGACCTCCAGGAAGTCGACCAGGCGAAGCGGGAGGCCGCCGGCGCGCTGGTGCACAGGCGCGGGCCCTGGGCCGTGGCCGGCATCGCGGTGTTCGCCGCGTCGGCGCTCTTTTGGCTCATGAGCCCGCAGATGGGCACCTACCTCTCCTGGGGGCTGGTCGTGGTGGCCGTGCTGGCCGCCGTGCTCAACAGGTCCGCCCGATGGGGTTGGCTCACCGGCAATCGCGCACGACTGACCGGCGTGGCCGGCCGTCGACGCCGAACGTTGTCCCTCGTGGTCATGCTGGTGGTACTGGCGCTGTTCATTTCGATCAACATGGCCGTTTCGCACCTACTGGGTGAGACCTACCCGATCTCGGGGGCCGTGGTGGGTCTGGTGCTCGCCCTGGCGGGTCCGCCTTTCGCCAAGTGGTGGATGGCCAGGCCGGAAAACCGAGGTTAGGACCATGGAGATCGACCCGTTGCTGGCCGACGCCACACGGTTGAAGATCCTGGCGTTGCTCGCCTCCAGCGACTGGGCGGACTTCTCCTTCGTGCGCGAGGGGGCGGGGTTGTCCAAGTCGGCCCTGTCCAAGCAGATCGGGAAGCTGGAGACGCACGAATACGTAGAGGTGCACAAGGGCTATGTGGGCAAGTACCCGCGCACCAGTCTGCGACTGACCGACACCGGGCGTGCGGCCATCGAGAACCACCTCGCCGCACTGCGACGGATCGTCGACCAGAGTCGCGACCGCCCCTCCCGGTAGCGGACCCGCCGCACCAGGATCGGCTCAGGGCCGGTCTTGGTGCGGCGAGGTTCGCGTCCGGTGCGCACGGTCAGGGCAGGGCCTTGGACAGGTCCTTGACCACGACGCGTTCGGGGACCAGGCGCACCAGGCGGGCGTCGTCGGCGTAGTGGCGAAAGTCCGGGTGCCAGGTGGTCTCGTCCTCGCCCAGGTAGCGGCGGAGTTTACGTCGGGCCAGGGCCGGGTCGAAGGACACCACTTCGGCTCTGCCCCGCATGATCACCTGTAGGTATTCCTGGCGTCGCAGGTCGCAGGTGTCGATCACCACGGCGGTGCGTGGGTCGCGCTCCAGGTGTTGGGCCATGACCGCGTACTCACCGGTGATCCACCACAGCACCCCCTCCTCCCACAGGAACCAGACCGGTCTGACGGTGGGTGCGCCCGAGGCGTTGGTGGTGGCCACGCGGGCGACCAATGGCCGGGCGAGGAAGGCCTCGACGTCGAAGGGGTGGGGCGAGGGGGTGCCGGGAGTTTCGCTCACCTCCTCAGGCTAGGTTTTCGAGGCGGGCGGCGGAAGAGGGACGACACCGCCTGTGGACAACCCCTGCGGGCGCGGCGTGCCCGGATCACGCCCCAGGAGGTCGGACCGCATGGCACCGGCGCGGGTGAGCGGCGACCACACCCCTGCCTGTCTTCTCTGCCGGATCATGGCGGCCATCGAATTCAGCAATGCCGGCGGGCATTAATTTTTATCCGTAATTGCTCCAGTATGGTCTTTTAATTCCGGAATGTCATGCCGGCGGCGGCCTAATGTGGCCAAGGCATTTTCTTTTCAAGTTCGAGCCCCTCGCCTAATGTCATTGGAGGACGCCGCGAAGCGCGGCCGGGCCATTCCGGTCGTGGCAGCCATTGGCGTCTCCAGCCGAGAGAGGGAATCCATGTCTGCCAACAAGCGATTGTTCGCCACCGCCGCGATGGTGGCCGCCGTCGCCGTCGCCGGTGTGCTCGGCACCGCTCCGACTGCCTCGGCCGCGAGCATCCCCATGGTCGAGGCGCAGGCCACCTACATCTACCTCTACGAGCACGACGACTACAAGGGCGGGTCCTGGCGGACCTCCGGCAGTGACCGCAACCTGGCCGGCAACTGCTGGAGCGGGTCGGGTTGCCGTAGCGTCAATGACAACGCCAGTTCCATGAAGAACCAGAAGTCCAGCAACGCCTCCTTCTACGAGCACGCGGAATACAAGGGGGCGTCCTACTACGCCCAGAAGAACTCCTCCGACAAGGACCTGACCGACAACGGATTCGACAACAGGATCAGCTCGATCCGAGTCTGGTGATCGGCGTGCCGGGGAGGTCGAGCGCGGCCTCCCCGGCACCCTTCCGGTGGAGAATCAATGGAAGGAATAGGGCGTTTCATCCCGGATCTGAAGGACCGGGTTCCCATGCCCGAACAAACCGATGAACAGACTTCTTTCGGTGGCCGGGTCGCTGTGCGTTGCCCTGGGACTCACCGCCTGCGGCGTACAGGAGGGGGGAGGCGGGGAGCGCTACCTTCCCGCCGAGCAGAGGGTGCGGTCGCTGACCCTGCCCTTCGACGAGTACACGCTCTCCCCCTTCCAAATGCGAACGCTCGACTACGCCGAGGACCTGCTCGTGCGCGAGTGCATGCGAGGACACGGCATGGACTGGCAGGTGCTCCCCGTCCCCGAGGAGGAGGGAACCGACCCCGCGCACCGACGTCGATACGGCGTGATCGAGACCGAGGTGGCCCAACAGTACGGTTATGGCGCCCCGCCAGGGGCGGCGGACGAGGCCCTCGTGGAGGAGACGCGGGAGGACCGGCTCACCCTCCTGGCCACCGAGCACCGAGCGGCTCACGGGGGCGAGGGCGAAACCGGGTGCCTGGAAGAGGCGGCCGGGGACATCACGGCGGGTGTCCCCGACATGGACTACGACCTGTTGAACTCCTACATCCACGCGAGCTTCGAGACCTCCCAAAGCGCGCCCCCGGTGGTCGAGGTCTTCTCCGCCTGGAGCGCCTGCATGGCGGATCGGGGCTTGGACTATCCCACTCCGGCCGAGGCCTCGGCCGATGAGCGTTGGACGCAAGGGGAAGGCGATCCGTCACGGGAGGAGAAAGAGGTGGCGACGGCGGACGTGGCCTGCAAGGAGGACGCCTCGGTGGTCGAGGTCTGGCGCGAGGCGGAGGCGGCGACGCAGGAGGGCCTGATCGAGGAACACCCCCAGGATTTCGCGCTCTTCGCCCAGGTCAGGGACGTTCAAATACAGACGGCGCGAACGGTGCTCGAACGGTTCGGGTCTTAGGGGGCCCGGTAATTTTCGCGGAAAATCCAACGGTTGACGGCCCCGAGAGCACAGCGAGCGAAGCCACGAAGGCTCGGTGCGGCTTCGCTGTCAACCGTGGTGATCGTCCTACGGTGTGCGTATGCGTGA
This sequence comes from Nocardiopsis sp. NPDC055879, assembly GCF_053615935.1. Classification (NCBI taxonomy): domain Bacteria; kingdom Bacillati; phylum Actinomycetota; class Actinomycetes; order Streptosporangiales; family Nocardiopsidaceae; genus Nocardiopsis; species Nocardiopsis sp. NPDC055879. The sequence continues at coordinate 13,136 of NZ_JBSHCT010000040.1, read as the reverse complement.
GGTCGAGCGTCCGATCCCTCGGGAGTACCTGTTCTTCACCCCCGCCATCCTGGGGCAGTAGACCAACGCCGAGGACAAGCAGCACGCCGAAGCGGCGGCGCGGGCATTCGTCGCGGACTACGGGACCAAGTGGCCCAAGGCGGCCGAGATGATCACCGACGACCTCGACGTCCTGCTGGCGTTCTACTACTACCCGGCCGACCACTGGATCCACCTGCGCACCACCAACCCGATCGAGTCGACCTTCGCTACCGTCCGGTTGCGGCAGCGGGTGACCAAAGGACCCGGCTCCCGTGCGGCCGGAGTGGCGAAGGCGTTCAAGCTGATCCAGTCCGCCCGGCATCGGTGGCGAGCGGTCAACGCACCCCACTTGGTCGCCCTCGTCCGCGCTGGCGCGACCTTCGAACGCGGCGTCCTGGTCGAGCGACCCGACGGGAACTCAGGAGGCGATCAGCACGTCGCATGACGCGCCGATCCCACAGGTGCGGCGGGAACCACGCTCCTCGCTCTGGGGCGTCTCAGCCTCGGCTGAATCCTACTGTAGCGTCGCTGAGATGGAGCGCTCCGAGATCTTCGACATTGCCCACCTGCGCCATCCGATCGCGGCGCCGGTGGCGCCCGAGCGGTTACGCGAACTGGTCGGCTGGCTGAGCCCAAGCGACGGTGCCCGCGCCGTTGACCTCGGGTGCGGCGAGGGCGAGTGGCTGCAAGAGCTGCTGCTCGCCCACCCCGGAATCACTGGCGTAGGGATCGACCACATGCTCCCAACCACTGTCGCGCGGCGTGCCAACGAGCGGAAACTGAGCGACCGGGTGCGCTGGATTGAGATGGATGCCGCCACCTGGAACGACGGGGTCTTCGACGTGGTGCTGTGCGTCGGTGCGAGCCACGCCTTCGGCCGGCTGGAGGACATGCTGGGCGCTGTCCGGCGGCACCTACGCCCCGGTGGCCAAGCGCTGATCGGCGACAGCATCTGGGAGGGCGCCCCGTCGGCTTCTGCGCTGGCAGCGCTTGAGGTTTCCGCCGACGCCTATCCCGACCTCGCCGGCCTCGTGCGAGCCATCCATGAGCACGGGTTGGAGCCGTCGTACGGGCACGTCAGCACGTTGGCCGAGTGGGACGACTACCAGTTCAGCTGGACCGGGTCGCTCGTCGACTGGGCCGTGCGGGAGGCCTCGACGATCGAGGATCGTGACCAGGCATTCGCCGCTGCACGTGAGAATCGCGACGCCTGGCTGAGCGGCGCCCGACGCGAGCTAGGGTTCGCCACCTTCGTCCTGCACGACGCCGCGGCCGCTGGCGCGCGCGACTGATCGGCGTTCACGTTGCTGCCAACGTTACGGCGGCCAGCTCGTCGAGTGATCCGATAAGAAGTCAGAAAGGCAAGTCGCACGACACGCCGATCCACAGGTCTAGACTATTCCTCGCTTCCTGCTGGCCCTGGTCGACCAGGTCAAACCTGAGGACTTCGACGCCGACGTGGCCACCGCGCTCAAGGGCACCGGCATCGAGGCGCGCAGGTCCCGAGAGCGGCGCGCCACGGTGATCAACCGGCCCACCAAACCGGCCGCGAGCAAGCTCATCGACCTGTTGAAGAACCGTCTGGCTCGCCCCCGGGCCGACCAGGACTGAACCCACCCCAGGGTGGTCGGAAAGGACATATGATGGCAGGTCACCGCCACGCACCCTGCTTCGCCAACGGCAAGTGGATCAAGACCGAAGACGAGTTCTGGGCCGCCTGGCCCGAAGGCGACGGGAACGAGAAGGCGTTCGAGGCGACCGGCTACAAGCAGTGGTTCCAGGTCGGTGACCCCGACGCGCTGGCACTGCCGTTGACGCTGACCGTCTACGCCCGGGCCGAGGGCACACCCCGGTACATGGTGTCCCTGGAAACGCACATGGACATGGACTGGGTCTACGCCCACGAGCTGCCCGACGTGATGGCGGTGCTGGGCCAGTGGATGCCCACCATCCAGGCGGCGGCGATCTCCGAGGTGGTGCGCCAGTTCAACGACCCCCACGGCCAGAACCGGGACGTGGTCGATCTACTCACCCAGCTCACGGGCAAGAGCTGACCCTCGTATCAAGCACTCTCGGTGACCAGACCTCCGGGCGGGAGGCCACACCCGCCCGGAGGTCGCCCCGGCCCACCGCCGTGGCGTTCGTGCAGGTCAGAAGGTAGACCAGTTCGGTGTTTGTGAGTGGTCTACCTTCTCCGTGTGGTTTGCCCCTTTATGTCGGTTTCTGGCTTCCGGTAATCCCCGGCTAGCGCTGGTGAGGACTCTTGGATAGATCGGGCGTCAACAGATGTGACAGTTGCCGGGACTCCCCGTTCCGTTCCTACTCGGACCCCAACTGCTCGAGGCCGCCGATGGACACCTCGTCGGGGAAGCGGGCGTAGCGAGCGATCTGCTCGTCGGAGAGGAACTCATGTCGCATGGGCCAGAACGTATGGCCCCCGAGATGCCCAGAATCGGCCCGTCACCGAACCGAAGCGGAGGTCAGGCCGCTAACGGGATTTTCTTCGGCGATCCTCCTCGACCCCCTAGTCCAGCAGGGCGGCGATCTGGGCGGGTGGCAGGCCGTGCGAGGACAGCAGGACCATGACGGCTCGCAGGGCCACTCTCCACTGGCCTTTGAGCTGATGGGGGAGGTCGGTGATGTCGTTGGTGGGGGCTTGGGCGAACACGGTGGGCGGGCGCATACTGATCACGACCTCGCCGGGTGGTCAGACGATGGTGCAACTTCGATCCAACCCCCGGCGGGGTCCTTGTCAACAGGTGCCCGCTGCCCTGTTCTGGTCTGGGGTTACGCACAGAACTTCAGGAAAGGCGCTTAGCGGCTGTCAGTCACATCAGGGCTCCCAGGCGTTTGGCCGCCTCCTCGCTCGACGCCGGATTCTGCCCGGTGATCACGGAACCGTCCTGGAGGACATGGCAGGACCACGGCGGAGCGGCCGAGTAGTCGAAACCGTGTCGGACGAGTTCGGTCTCAAGGAGGAACGGAACCCACGTGTCGGCGCCGGCGGCCCGTTCCTCCGCGTTGCTGAACCCTGTCACCGAGCGGGGGACCGGAGCGGAACCTGAGGTGTCCAGTGCTAGGAGCGCTGACACGCCATGGCATACCGCTGCGACGGGAGTGGACTCACGCAGACACCGTTCCATGAACGAGCCCACGAGATCGTCAGTGCGCAGCTGCGCGGTGGGTCCGTAGCCCCCGGGAACGAAGACCCCGTCGGCGTGACCGCCTTCGAGGAGGTCTCCGAGGGCCACCGGTCTCTCGAGTTCGGGCCGGTGCCGTCCGAGGAAATCGAGTGTGTCGGTGAGCTCGACACGGGTCATCAGACACGAATCGGTTTCGACGCTCGCTGGTTGGATGGGTACGGGCTCCCCGTCCGGAGAAACCACCACGACCCGGAACCCGTAGTCAAGGAAGACCTTCCACGGCCGGACCAACTCCTCGGCCCAGACTCCGCAGTCACGCCATCGGCCGTCACGGCCCTCCACCGTGGAGGACGAACTGCAGAGGAGGGCGACCGCCCGGGTGTCACGTACCATCCTGCCCTTCCTCCCTGTAAAGGCCCAGCGCCCCGAGCATCGGTGACTCGTCATACTCGAACACGATGCCTTCTTGGTCGCCCGTGTTCCTCATCTGCGCCCACGACCAAGAGGGAACGGCCAAAGTGTCGCCCTGGCGCAGGACGTGGACGGAGTCGTCGATCCTCACCTCGGTGACCCCCTCCGCCGCGATCATGATCCGCGCTCCGGTCTGCCGGGAGGTCTGGGAGACACCGTGGGCTGGGATGTGGACGAACCTCGCGCCGATGGTGGGCGTCATCGAGCCGCCGCGGGTGTCCGCGAGTGTGACGGCGGCCGTCCCGTCCCGGCGGGGGCGCGCCGCCTTGAGCGCCTCCTTCGTGCTCCGCCAGGAGTAGTGCAGTTCCTGAGGGCCGACGTGTCCGCCTCCTGGTCGCAGCACGGGCCCGGAACCGCCGAAAGAGGCGGAACGGTGCTCGGTCGGCGGGACGTCCGCCGGACCCGTCTTCGCACCGAGGTGGCTCCTGCTCGGGTGCAGGTCGAAGTAGCTCGCCGCCATGGCCGTGACCAGGGGGTCGTCGGTGCAGTCCTGCCAGATGACGTGGCAGTCGCCGTCGTTGCCGTGTTCGTGCCAGAGCATGGACGGGGTCACGACGACGTCCTTGGGCTCCACGTAGATCTTGTTCCCGTCGACCGCTGTCCAGCCGCCGTCGCTCTGGTGCACGAAGCGCACCGCCGTAGCCGCGTGGTGATGGCTGTGCATGTCCTCGTTCGGAAGGAGGAGCTGGAGTCCCGCGTACAGATGGCCGGCCGCGGCCTCCGACTCGGGGTGCCCGGGATTGAGCATCGTGAGCACCCGTAGCGCTCCCGAATCCTCCTTCACCTCCTGGCTCACTTCGACGGCCAGTTCGCGCAGGTCGGAGTAGGACCACTTCTGTGTGCGCGATCTCGGCTCGGGCCGCCACGGGAGCACTTCGTTCGCCCGCGACCATCGGCCGACGACCCCCGCTTGGGCCGCGCGTTCAGAGAAGGTGGTCTGCTCGCCCGCCAGGATGTCGTTCTCAGTGGTCATGATGGCTCTCATCCCCTTAACGCCGCAGTGGTGGACGTGGTGATCTGCTGCCACAGGTATTCAAGATCACGCCATTCAGTGTGGATGTTTCCGACTGAAATGCGGATGACGTATCGGCCGTTCACCCTGGCATGTGACACGGCGCTGTGGCCGTTCCGGTTGATCCGGTCGTGGACTGCCTTGCACACGCGGTCGGATTCCTCGTCGGAGCCACCGATGCCGCTCGGCCGTATGCATATCAGCGGCAGCGGCGTCGGTGCCACGACCTCCCATACCGGGTCCGCCTCCACGCACCGTTCGAGGTGGCGGGTGATCTTGACGGTGTGGTCAAGTCGTGCGGAGATGCCCCGCGTGCCGAAGCAGCGAATGATCCACCAGACCTTGAGCGCACGGAACTGCCTACCCAACTGTGTCGAGTAGTTCATGTAGTCCAGGCGGTCGTCGCCGGTGTCGGTCCGCAGGTACTCCGGGACCAGTGAGAACGTTTTGACGAGTGCCCCCGGATGGCGGCAGTAGAGCGCACTCGCTTCCATGGGGCAGAAGAGGACCTTGTGCGGGTTGATGACGACCGAGTCTGCGCCTTCGAGTGAAGGGATCACGGCTGCCAACTCGGAGCTCGCCCGCCAGAGCCCTCCGAACGCGGCGTCGACGTGCAGCCAAGTTCCGAGGCGCGCTGAGACCTCAGCGATTCTGCCGAGGGGATCGAGCCCCGCTGTGCTCGTGGTTCCCACGGTCGCCACAACAGCGAGCGGCATCATCCCCTGTGCGCGGTCTGACCGGATCTGCTCCTCCAGCGCCACCGGATCGAGCAGGCCGTCCTGGTCGGACACGCGCACGACGTTGGCCAGCCCGATGCCGAGCGTGATCGCCGCCTTGTCGGCCGAACTGTGCGTCTGCTCGGAGCAGTAGACCCGCAACACCGGGCCGGCGGTCGCGCCCAGGGTTCGAAAATCATGCTCACACAGGTGTTCACGGGCCGCTGCCAGTGCGTACAGCGTCGCCTGCGACGCTCCGTCGACGAGCACGGAGTCAGGATCCGGCCAGTCGAGCGCGGCGAGGGAGGCGAGCCACCGTAGAACCTGCCGTTCCACAGCCGCTGCCGCCGGAGCAGCGTCCCAGACCATGACGTTGGTGTTCAGCGCCGCCGTGCACGCCTCCGCGAGGATGGCGGGAGCGCTCGAACTATTGCTGAAGTAGGCATGGTGACGGGGGTGGTTCCACAGGACCGAGCCCTTGAACACGCGATCGATGGTGTCCGTGACGACGTGGTCGAACGGCTCGGGATCCTTCGGGGCCAGCGATCCGAAGTCCTCGAGTACGTCGCGGGCTTCGCGCGGCGGGGGGCGCACGGACTGGGAGCGGAGACCGACGAACCATCGTTCGAGCTCCTCCAGCAGGAACTCGCCGTGTTCGCGGAACTTCCTCGCCGGCCAGTCGCCGACGTCGACTGGCTCTCCTCGTTTAGACATCGACGGGGAGCTCCTCGGCGAACTCGATCTCCCGGTCTCGGGTGCAACGGGTCCTGATGAAATCGGCGAGAAGGTCCTTCTCGGACTCAAGCATGGCCTCGGCCTCCTCTTTCGAACCCCAGTTGTAGATCATCAGTACGTGGGACGTGTCGTCCTCCAACTGGAAGAAACGTGCATGGCCGTCCCATCCGGGGGCCGCGTGTGCGTTGTCCTCGACCAGATCGTCCATCTCCTGCATGACAGAAAAAGCGTTGCGAGAGGATTCTTCGTTCAGGTGCCAGTGTTCGATCACGGTGACGGGCATCAGTCGCTATCCTTTTCGTTGTTGTTGGCGAAGTGCTGCTGGAGGATCGAATCACCGCCAGGCACGAACTTCTCGCAGATATTCCGGTGGTCGCGTCGGTTCTTCGACTGTGCTCGCCACAGCTGTTTCAGCGCCGACCGGCACTCGCCCGTCATATTCGGGGACTTGCCGGCTTTCCGCAGTTCTTTGAGGTTGCTTTCGAATACCTGGTGATCCTGGTTGAATATTCCTGAGAACCCAGACGGCATCCAGGGCGGTTCCATGCTGGGCCGAATGATGCCTTCGTAGCTTTCACGCGGAAAGTCTGAGGCGTAGTGCATTGCGGCTGTGGCCGAGTCGAGGAGGGAGGCCAGGTCGTCAATGTTCGATGTGGCTGGATGCCAATCTTCCTCACGCAGCGCGGCGAGTGCATCGTCACTGTGCCTGTTCATGATCGATAATAGAAGATGGAATAGGTGGTGGCCGACCTTCCAGCGGGTGACCGACACCCGGACCTCACGAGCTGGAACCTGGGTCGACTCCGTGCCCCCGGCAGTATCCGATCTTTCCGACCACCGGGATGCTGACAGGAGGAGTGTGGAGATCCCTGTCAGGAGATCGCGTTGAGTCGCCTCGTCAAGACTGCTGGAAGGCAGGTCTTCCACGACCTCCTTGGCGACCTTCCGGGCCGCACTGGACCACCTCTCCGGGTCGGCCTCGCGACGGATGCGGAAATAGTTGTCGTAGTCAGTGCTGTCAGCTATCTCGCGTTTCGATCCTGGCGCCCTCCCGTCAGGTTGAAGGGTGATCGACGTTAACAGGCCAAGGTCGGTGTTGCTGCTGATTGTTCGCTCTCCTGACAGTCTTATGCCGGACTGACCGCATGACCTCGGGATTTTTATTGATATATTGTCGACAATCCCGATGGAATACTCGGTCGTGATTGATCAGGGCAAATCAAGTTCGGTGAACAGTGCTCGTCAGCATGGGGAATCACTCGGCGAGAGGGTTGGCCGAGTCGGCAGAAAACCTTTACTCGAAAATTCGAGTATTGGTGCCATTGGTTGAATCCGCTATTTTTCTCTGTGTTCCGGTGATGATTGGGGTGTTCATGTTCTCACCATACGCAGACCGTCTCCTTGGGGCAACTTATAAGCGTTGAACAGTAATGGTAAGTTGAGCTTACCGTCTCTCTGGAGTCGCGACTTAGATGCAGCAAACCCCAGTGAAATATTTGGGTTCAGACGACCCCTGGGGGCCTTCACCGTCAGGCGGGGGTAGGTTTGCGCAGCTTATCGGGGACTTTTGCGATGCTGGCATGCCTCATCCTCCCGGCCTGTCGTGTACCGGGTTTCGCGGAGACGGCACTGTTGAAAGGACGTCAAGGCCATGGGCCGCCCTCTGGGTCCTCGACGCCCTTCGCCGCGCACGTGGGAGTTCCACCAAAATTCCATCAACGGTCTAGTGCGTGCGGTTTCGAAACAGCAGGCCGTTTGCTATAGCGACACCGGTGACCACGACTGCGGCTCCCACCAACTGCAGGAACGTGGGATGCTCACCCAAGATCAGCGCGGACAGGCCGAGTGCGAGGATCGGCTGGATCAACAGCAGTCCACCGGTCGTCGTCAACGGCAACAAGACACTGCCGTGGTGGATGAACAACCACGCGACCACCTGGCCGAGTACCGCCAGGAGCCCGAGCAGCACCCACGACCGGACTGAGATCCCGCTCAGCTGGATGCCGCCGGAGAGGGGCGAGACCATGACGGTGGCGGCCGCGGCGGAGGCCGACGCCCATGTCAGCGGTTGAACGAACAGGCCCGGGTCGCGTCGTGTCGCTCGGCGGGTGATGAACAGGTACACGCCGTAGCCACAACCCGCGATGACACCCAGCAGCACACCGGTACTCGTGTCCGGACCCCGGAGGGAAGCGTTCCACAGCCCGCCGACCAGGCTGATCCCGATGAGCATCAGCGGGAGCGTGATGATGAAGCGCGTCGTGACCCTCTCCCGGTCGATGAGGAAGGCCAGCGCGGGCAGGACCACGACTTGTACGTTGATGAGGACGGTGCTGATCCCCGCGCCGACGTGGTAGATCGAGGCGGTCCAGGCGGCGTAGTCAATGCCCAGCGCAGCCCCGGCGGCGAGGGACCACAGCACACCGCCGCGTGACAGGGCCCCGGCCCGCGCCCGTTCCCGAAGTGCCAGGGGGATCAGCACGACCACGGCGATCGCACACCGTGCCACTGCGGTCGTGGCGGCGTCGACGCCGGCCAGTTTCACCAGGATCGCCGAAACCGAAAGGCAGAGCGCTCCAGCCAGGACCAGAGACGACGCGACGACGGGGCCGTCTTTCCTTACCGTCCGACCAGTGTGGGATGGAGAGCGTGGAGCGACAGAAGACATGACTCGACGGTAGGTTCACACCCGGAGTCAGCACTACTTCATAGTTCTGCTCATTTATGTTAAGAATTCCTTATGACTATGGGATGGGACCGTCTCCGCGTACTGGACGCCGTGGCCCGGACTGGGTCGGTGACCCGGGCCGCGACGGTACTGCACATGAGCGGTCCCGCTGTGTCACAGCAGTTGCGGCGCATCGAGGCCGAGGCGAGGACGAAGATCGTGGTGCCGGACGGGCGCGGCCTCCGCCTCACCACGAAGGGCGAGGTGCTCGCCGGGTACGCCCGGCAGGTGGCCGATGCCATGCAGCAGGCGGAGAACGATCTTCACCGCGACGAGACCTACGTCGGTCATCTGCGTGTCGCGGCGATCGCCTCCGCCATCCGAAGCGTGCTCGGCTCCAAGCTGGCCGCGTTTCACCGTGAGTACCCCCGCGTGCGGGTCTCCGTCGAGGACGGGGAGACCACCGATCATCTCGCCCGCCTCGCGGCCGGGGCCGTCGATCTCGTGCTCGCCGAGTCCTGGAGCGCTTCCCCTCTGCGGTTGCCGACGAGTGTGGTCGCAGAACAGATCGCACGAGAAGCCCTGTTCATCGCGATGCCGGGCGACCATTCTCTGCGGTCCCACGACCCTCTCAGTATTCGTGACCTGGCCGGAGAGCGCTGGGCGACCTGCGCCCAGGGCTCGGACGCCCACACCGCCATCGAGCAGGTCGCACGTCGGCACGGCGTCGAGCTCGACGTGTCGTTCCATGTCGCCGACCATCTGACCCAGCTCGCGCTGGTGCGAGAGGGCCTGGCCGTCGCGTGCGTGCCGATCCCGGCTGACAGCAGCGATCCGAGAATCACCTACGGGCGACTCGACACCGAACTGCATCGCGACATCCTGCTTCTGGAGAGGTCCCAGACCGCCTCGTTGGCTCTCCAGGCCCTCAAAGCGTGCTTGGTGGACTGATCCGGCGGGAACAGTCCAGGCGCTTCTCCCGAGTGGTGTCCGAGCCCAGCGGGTCGGGGAGTGGCGCGGTTCCCGTTCCGGTGATGCCCGCGGTCGGACCACGGCTGGTCGCGTCGGTCGCGCTTCCGGCGGGCACCCGGGCTCCTGCGGGTGTCCGGTCCGACCCGCCCCTCGCCGCCGGGTCCGGTGGTGGGGTCAGGCGTCGTCGAGGTCGACGGTGGGCAGGGGCGCGACCGCCGGGCCGTTGAGGATGCTGCCGTGGGTGTCGTACCGGGAACCGTGGCAGGGGCAAGTCCCAGCTGGTCTCCGCCGCGTTCCGGGCCAGCCGGCAGCCCATGTGGGTGCAGTTCAGGCTGACGGCGTGGAGCCTGCCCTCCGCGTCGCGGTACGCGCCGACGGAGTCGACGTCGATGGGGGGGCGAACCAAGTCATCGAAAACCCGTCCCGCTGGACGGGTCGGCGTGGCACGAGGGGGCTGGGTGGGAGCACGGGGACGTCCTGTTCCTCCAGCCACCGGGTCACGTCCAGTTCCGCGCGTTGGCGTGCGGCCAGGGATTCCAGGCTCGTGGATTCCGGCAGGACGGTGGGGATCCGGGCCACGACGGGGGAGGGCGCCAGGTGCACGACCACGGAGAACAAGTCGTGGAGGAGTCGAGGTTCGGTCACCGTGAGCCCGAGGTCGCGTCCGGCCCCGACTGCGGCCTGCACAGCGGCGGAGGTACGGCGGGCGAGCTGTTCTTGGGTGAGGAAGTCGGTCATCGGCCGATCATGCCACGCCCCGGAACTGGGGGAATGCCGGATCGGGCGCTGTGTTGCCGATCGGTGGCGGGCCGGGGAACGGCCCACCACCGGGAGGCGGTCAGGATCAGGCGTCGGGAGCTTCGGCGGCGATCAGACGGGTGAAAGAGGCCCACTCACCGGCCCCGACAGGGAGGAAACCCAGTTCGGGGTACTTGGAGTCACGAATGGCGGCACCCGTGGGCAGCCCCGCGACCTCTACACAGTTCTCCCCACCGGAGGAGTAAGAGGACTTCTGGAAGTTGAGGACGGGTGCGATCTCCACGCAGTTGTCACCGCTGGTGGAGTAGGAGGACTTGCGGAACTCCAGCAACATGTTCAGGCTCGCTTGTCGTGCTCGGCGGCGATGGAACCGATCAGGTCTAGCGACCTCTGTGGGTCCAGCGCCAGGTTCTGGGCGGCGTCGAAGATCAGCGCGTGTTTGTCGAAGTAGTCTCCGTCTTCAACGTACAGCGCCTCCACCACGGTGGGGATTGAGACTATGCCCGGCTCTGGCCTAGGGAAATCAAAAAGGGTGAAGGCTCCATCGACGGCGGGATGGGCTCCTGCTTCATCAGGGAGTACTAGGAGCGTCACCTTGTAGTGCGCTGCCATACCGATCAAGAAGCGCAGCTGTTCAGCCATGATGGCGTGCGACCCCGTGACCTTACGCAGTGCGGGTTCGTCAATTACTGCTGTCAGCTGCGGCCCTTGGGGGAGGTCCAGCACCGCACGGCGAGCCATACGGGACTCAACTTTGCGCTCGATCTGATCAGGTGGAACCACTTGGCTGGCCAAGGAGATCGCTGCCGCATATTCCGGGGTCTGCAACAGGCCAGGAATCAGCACAACCTCGTATGTCCGAATTCGGACGGCCTCGGCCTCCAGGTCAGGCAGTGCCCCCGGGAAAAGGTCAGCGTATTTGTGCCAATCACTGCGCCCGCGAGCCTCCTCGGTCAGACTGAGAAGATGCGTGCGGTCATCACCCTCCACCCCGTAGAGGTCCAGCAGGGCCTCGACCTCGTCGCGCTTGGGGAACTTCCACTCGTTGCGTTCGGCTCTGGTCAGCTTGGTCGCCGAGGACCAGCCCAACCGCTTCGTCGCCTCGGCAGCGGACAGCCCGCTCCCGGCTCTGAGTCGCTTGAGCGCGGCCGACAGCCGTCGCCGTCGCACTCCGGGCGAGTGCCCACCAGTCACGAAAACCCCCTCCACGCTGTGAGTTCGTGCCTCGATCGGAGTGGCGCACAAGGACACGGAATTATTTTAGTTCAAACACAATAGTAGCTTGTTATTGTGTCTGAACACATGGATACTGGAGTCAGTCGAGCACCTCTACCTGGTGCCGCCTCCTCTCTGCAAGGAGGCCCAGTTCTCCCGAAGGCCCGGCAACAGGACAAGTAACCCGCGAGTAACTTAGTCGACGTTCGCAGCGGGTGTCGTACTTCTGGAAACTAGTGTTCCCGGAATTAGACTGGCCGGGTGACTTCTGGAAACACAGCTTCCTCCGCTGAACAGGCTACTGATTCGACTTCTGGAAACACACACACCGGGCGGCCGCGCCGAACCGTGGCGCTGCCCGGCGACCTGGACGCCGAACGCGCGGCCTTCGCCGAGAGACTGGCCTCGGCGACCGACCTGGGCGCGGCCACCCGCGACAAGTACCGGCGCAACGTCGGCTACTTCCTGGCCTGGCTCGCCGACGCGCGCGAGGCCGGCGCGCTGGACGGCGACCCGCTCACCGATGCGACCGCGCGGGACTGGGCGGTGCGCGACTGGCGGCGCACCCTGAAGAACACCCGCACCCGCGCGGGCGCTCGCCTGTCGGCGGCCACGATCAACAACCGCCTGGCCGCGCTGGATGCCTTCTTCGCCCTGCGCGGTTCAGGGCGCCCCGAGGTGGTGCGCGAGCACTTGGCCCGTCCCAGCGCCCCACGGGCTCTGGATGGGCGGGCCAAGCTGCGGTTCCTGCGCACCGTGGCCTGGGACGCCTCGGTGCGCGACCGGGTGATCTGCCACCTGGCCTACTACGCCGGGCTGCGGGTCGCCGAGATCGTCGCCCTGGACGTGGCCGATCTGCGGCTGTCGGCGCGCAAGGGCACGGTGCGGGTGCGCGGCAAGGGACGCCTGGGCGGCAAGGACCGCACGGTGCCGCTGCACTCCGAGGTGCGCTCCTCGCTGGAGCGGCTGTTGGACGAGCTCGGCCGCCCCGGCGCGGGGCCGCTGGTGCGCAACCGCGACGGGGGGCGGTTGTCGACCCGGGCGGCCGCCGCGGCGGTCACCGCGCTGGGCGCGGCGGCGGGGATCGGGCCGGACGATGACGGCGAGGCGTTCGGACCGCACGTGCTGCGCCACACCTTCGGCACCGACCTGGTGCGCGGCCGCGGCGATCTGGCGCGCGATCCGGTGGACCTGGTGACGGTCGCCGAACTGATGGGGCACGCCGACATCAACACCACCCGCCGCTATGCCCTACCCACCGAAGCCGACAAAGCCACAGCCCTGGAGGCGCTCACCATCGACCGGTGAGCGGCCGGAGGCCTACCGCTAAGAGCTCATCTCATTTGGATTCTCGATAGCCTGGCCCGGTGTCGATGGTTGAGCGGTTGGTGCCGGACAAACTGTGGGAGCTGTTTCAACGGGTG
>NZ_JBSHCT010000039.1:0-23726 GCF_053615935.1 Nocardiopsis sp. NPDC055879 | reverse complement strand
GGTTTGAACGCTGGGCTTTTGAAGCGACTCTTCGAGTTTACATGCTCCGAGCACCGCTCGAACCAGGCTGCTTTGAAGAGGATGTCTGTGATCGCAGTCCGGTTCCGAGTCGACCCTGGGGGCCACTCGCCGTCCTGCGGCGACCTGGAGAACACTACCCGCACTCCACGCACCCGGCAAACCGAACCGCCTGTGTCGCCGGTCACCCGACCTCCACCTCGGCTCCCCGCTTCGGCCAACACACGCCGTTCGCCCCTTCGGAGAGCCGGATCCGGCCCCCTCCTCGCGCGCGTACGCGCGTTCCTCTATTGCCCGCGTCGGCTCCCGGACCCGCAACGCTCACCCGACCGATGAATACCCGCTCCACCGAAGCTCACTTCATGACAAATGCACGACCCTTGCCCATTACTTGCACCGGCACGGGATCGTTTCGACTCTCACCAGCAAGTTTCTAATATCACCGCAGGTCAGAGACTTGAAATAATCATTCCAGTATCGGTCTCGAGGCTCACCCGGTGACAACCACGCGTCGGTGATCACTCACTCCGCGACGAAGAATCCCGTGCGCATCTGACCTACCTTCGCAGTACTCCGTGGAGTCACGAGGCGAAGGCTCCTCGGAGGGCGCGGACCGCTTCGCCCGTCCCCGTACTCCCCCGGAGACCGAATGCCGTCCTCAGTCGGTGGCCCGTCCACCCGGTCCAATCTGATCCACACCCTCAAGGTGGTGTCCGTACTCGTCAGGGCCGGGGTCTTCTCCGTCGGCCGCCCGGACAAGATCGTCCGCCAGCTACGCCAGCTCAAGACCTGGGGGGCGACCATCGCCGGTGGTTACGCCGCCGCGGGCGAGCGGGTCCCCGACCAGATCTCCGTGATCGACGACTCCGGGGTGACGACCTTCGGACAGATGAACCGGCTGGCCAGACAGCTGGTCCACGAGCTGAGGCGCCTGGGGGTCCGCCCCGGGTCCCGGGTGGGGATCCTGTGTCGCAACCACGCCGGGATGGTGCAGGCGGCCATGGCCTGTGGCCGCCTGGGCGCCGACGCCGTCCTGTTGAACACCGGGTTGGCCGCCGGTCCGTTGGTGGACGTGATCGAACACAACGAGGTGTCGTTGCTCGTCGCGGACTCGGACTTCGAGGAGTTGTACAAGGGGTTGCCGCCGGAGATCCCACGTGTGACGTCGTGGGGGGAGACCGTGGTGCCGGGTCCGCGGATCCCGACCAAGGTCGAGGAGCCCACCGAGCCCGACCCCGTCCCGCCCGAGAGTCCGGGTCGGTTGATCGTGTTGACCTCGGGGACCACGGGGGCGCCGAAGGGAGCACGGCGCCCGACCCCGAAGGGTCCACAGGACGCGGCCTCGGTACTGTCGCGGATCCCGTTGAACTCCAAGGACCGGATCCTGGTGTCGGCGCCGATCTTCCACACCTGGGGGCTGGCCGGTGTCCAGTTGGGCATGTCGATGCGGTCGACCCTGGTGATGCGCCGGTTGTTCGAGCCGGAGGACGTGTTGCGGACCGTTCAGGAGCAGCGGTGCACGGCGTTGTTCGCGGTACCGGTGATGCTTCGGCGGATCATGGACCTGCCCCGGTCGACGCGGGAGAAGTACGACACCTCTTCGCTGCGGATCGTGGCGTGTAGTGGTTCGGCGATGAGCCCGCAGCTGATCGGCGACTTCATGGACGCGTTCGGCGACGTCATCTACAACCTGTACGGGTCTACCGAGGTGTCGTGGGCGACCATCGCTTCCCCCGAAGACCTGCGGACGGCGCCGACCACCGCGGGACGGCCGCCGCTCGGTACGCGGATCGCGGTCCTGGACGAACGGGGTCGGGAGGTTCCCCAGGGGTCGAAGGGCGCGATATTCGTCGGCAACGACATGCTCTTCGACGGGTACACGAACGGGAGGAACAAGCGGGTGTCCGACGGTCTGATGGAGACCGGCGACCGCGGTCACGTGGACGTACACGGTCTGCTGCACGTGGCCGGGCGTGACGACGACATGATCGTCTCGGGTGGTGAGAACGTCTTCCCCCGGCCTGTGGAGGAGGCGATCGTGACGCTGCCCTCGGTGCGCGAGGTCGTGGTGACCGGGGTTCCGGACGAGGAGTTCGGACAGCGATTCGCGGCGTACGTGGTGCCCTACGAGGGACGGTCGGTGGATCCGAACGGGATCCGGCTGCATGTTCGGGAGCTGGTGGGGCGTTTCTCCGTCCCGCGTGACGTGATCGTGTTGGCGGAACTGCCGCGCAACGCCACCGGGAAGGTGCTCAAGCGACGGCTTCCGGCCGGCACTCGTCCACCCGAGGGCTCCTGACCGTTCCCGTGGGTGGAGGTCGGTTCGCGGACGCGAGCCGACCTCTTTGCTCCATTTACATTGCGCACAAGGTGATTGTGGGCTTTGACATCGGGTGCGTGGTTACTACGATGTCGAGTGATGCCCGACCGTTCCCCCGCCCCCAAGGGCGACTTCGCACTCCCGCCAGTCGACGAGCAAATGTGCTTCGCGCTGTACGCGGCGTCCCGCGCTGTCACCAACCTGTACCGCCCGTTGCTCGATCCGCTCGGTCTGACCTACCCGCAGTACCTCGTGATGATGCTGCTGTGGGAGCGAGGCGGGTGCTCGGTCAAGGAGATCGGCGCGGTGCTCCAACTCGACTACGGAACCCTTACCCCCCTGCTCAAGCGGCTGGAGACCAACGGGCTGCTCCGTCGGGATCGTGATCCCGAGGACGAGCGTTCGGTGCGGGTCACTTCCACCGACGAGGGCCGCGCCCTCCGCGCCCGCACTCGGGGCATCCCCGAGGCGATCGGGCGGGTGATCGACCTTCCGGACGAGGAGTTCGAGGCGACCAGACTCGCGTTGCGCAGGCTGACCGCCAACGTGCTCGCGGGCGAGGCACGGGTCGCCGAGGAGACCTGAGGGGGAGGAGCGGAGGACGGGCACCACGGGGGTCGTGCCCGTCCTCCGAAGGCCGGGAGGGGAATGGAGCGGGGCGGGTGGGCCGATGGCCCGCCCGCCCCGCGTCTTTCGCTCAGCACCCGTCGACGGTGTGCTCCCAGTGGCCCGGTGAGGTCTCGGTGAGGGAGGTCGTCACGGCCGGGTTCCACAGGCCGAGCGGGTCGTCGGAGCCGGCCGCGTAGACCATTCCGAACCGGTGCTCCGCGCGCCCCTCGGTGACGTGGGCGTAGTTGCTCGCGGTGACGCACTCGCCCGAGGGCGGATCGGTGGGTTCCTCCGTCGGTGGGTCGGTGGGTCCGACCCCACCGTCGATCCCCCAGAACTGCGCCGTGTACCCACTGGAGCAGACCGCGTCGAGGAAGTAGGCGCCGGCGGTGCCGCAACCCGAGCCGGGGTCGACCGGGGTTCCGTGGCCCAGACCGGAGACGGAGTAGTGGGCGATGGCTGCGTCGTCGGGCCCGCCTCCGTAGTACGAGGCCGTTGTGGATCCGGGCAACTGCTCGGTGGTGTCCGGATCGGTGGGCACACCGCCCGCGTTCGCCCACTGGGCCACCGAGGCGTCCCCGTTGGCCGGGGCGACGGTGGTGTCGGAGGTACCGTGCCAGACCGCGACCCGGGGTAGGTCGGCCCCGTCCGGTAGCTTGGCGCGGATCTCGTCGCCCCACTGTTCGGGTGTGCGGTCCTTACCCGGGTTCATGCAGGTGAAGGCGTCGACCATGCCGGTGGCGCAGCCGACGGGGACACCCGCGACGATGCTTCCGCCGGCGAACACGTCCGGGTAGGCGGCGAGGAGTTCGGCCGCCATGGCACCGCCCGCGGACAGTCCGGAGACGTATACGCGATCCGCGTCCAGTCCGTGCGCGTCGATGGCGTGTTCCACCATCGAGCGGATGGATCGGGCCTCACCGGAGTCGCGGGCCACGTCGCCGGGTTCGAACCAGTTGAAGCAGCTCGTGGCGTTGTTGGCGCTGCTCTGTTCGGCGTAGACGAGGGCGAACCCGGAGGCGTCGGCCTGTTCCGCCCAGCCGGAGTGCTGGTGGTAGGCGGCGGCGTCCTGGGCGCATCCGTGCAGGAGTACGACCGCGGGTGCGCCCGCGGGGAGGTCGTCGGGGACGTACTCGTACATGGAGAGGGCGCCGGGGTCGGTGCCGAAGGACGGCACCGGGTCCAGGGTCGCGGCGGAGGCTCGTGGGGCCAGGGCGACGATCGTCGCGGCGACCAACAGGAAGGCCGCGGCCAGGGCGATGATCGGCGGCAGGTACCTGGCGGGGGCTGACGGAGGTGGACTGCTCTGGGGGTGCATGTACGGCTCCGGGGGTCGATCAGCGGGGGTGGTTCGGCCGAACCCTGACTTGGAGCCTAGGCAGATTGTGATGTGGACAACATGTGCGAGAGACCCCGATCACTTAGGCTGTTCGAGTGGGAACCCCACAGGAGACCCCTCGCCCATGGCGGATCACCACATGTCCCATCCCAGAGGTGTGTTCATCGGAGCTATCCCCCACGGTCCCACCCCGTCCTAGTTTGCTGACATGACGACAGAGGCTTCCCCCCACACCGCCCAGGTCGACCTCACCGACAGGATCGCGCTGGTGACCGGTGCAGCCGGCGGTATCGGCCTGGCCTGTGCCCGCAGACTGTCCGCCGCCGGAGCCTCGGTACGTTTGGTCGACGTCGACGGTTCCGCGCTCACCGCCTTGGAGAAGGAGGGCGTGGGCGAGGCCGTCGAACTGGACCTGACCGACCTGGATTCCGCGGAGGAGGCGGCGCGCGGCGCCGACATCGTGGTCAACAACGCCGGAGTGCAGACGGTCGCGCCCGTGCAGGACTTCCCCCCGGATCGCTTCTCCCTGATCCTGCGGCTCATGCTGGAGTCCCCGTTCCGTCTGGTGCGGGGCTCGCTGCCCCACATGTACGAACGTGGTTGGGGCCGGATCGTCAACATCTCCTCCGTGCACGGACTGCGCGCCTCCGCCTACAAGTCGGCCTACGTCGCGGCCAAGCACGGCTTGGAGGGGCTCTCCAAGGTGATCGCTCTGGAAGGCGCGGAGCGGGGGGTGACGTCGAACTGCGTCAACCCCGGTTACGTGCGGACCGCCCTGGTGGAGAAGCAGATCGCCGATCAGGCCACGGCGCACGGTATCCCCGAGGAGCATGTGGTGTCCGAGGTGCTGTTGGCCCGGACTCCCGTGAAACGCCTGATCGAACCCGCGGAGGTGGCCGAACTGGTCGCCTACCTGTGCAGTGACGACGCCTCGTTCATCAACGGAGCGTCGCTCCCCGTCGACGGAGCTTGGAGCGCGAGCTGAACACCACCCCGGAACCCCCTCGCGGGGATGGCCCGGCGGACGCCGGGCACCAGGCGTTCTTCCTGGATCTGCTGTTGCGCGACGCACCGGCCGTGGAGTACGAGCGGCCGGTGCTTCGCGCGCGTTCGGGTGGCGCGGACGCGGACACGGTCTCGGCGTTGGAGGAGGCCAAGTTCGCGGCGCTGCGGGTGCGGTCGGTCCTGCGTGACCGGCAACGCCGTGAATCCGAATTGAGCGCGTTGTTCGAGACCGCCAACGACCTGGCGGGGATGCGCAGTCTGGACCAGGTGTTGCAGGCCATCGTGGAGCGGGCCCGGCACCTGTTGAGCACGGACGTGGCCTACCTGACCCTGAGTGACGCGGAGGCGGGGGACACCTACATGCGGGTGACCGCGGGTTCGGTGTCCGCCGTTTTCCAGAAGGTGCGGTTGGCCCCTGGCAAGGGGCTGGGCGGT
This sequence comes from Nocardiopsis sp. NPDC055879, assembly GCF_053615935.1. NCBI lineage: Bacteria > Bacillati > Actinomycetota > Actinomycetes > Streptosporangiales > Nocardiopsidaceae > Nocardiopsis > Nocardiopsis sp. NPDC055879. The sequence goes on along the minus strand of NZ_JBSHCT010000039.1, from coordinate 18,000 downwards.
CTGGTGGCCACCACCGGACTGCCGTACGTGACCGCGAACTACTTCACCGACCCCCGTTTCGAGCACGCGGAGAACATCGACCACGCGGTACGCGAGGAGGGTCTGGTCGCGATCCTGGGCGTGCCGTTGAAGATGAACGGGCGGGGCATGGGGGTGTTGTTCGCCGCGAACCGGCGGGAGCGGCCCTTCGCTCACTCCGAGGTGGCGTTGTTGTCGTCGCTGGCCACCCACGCGGCGATCGCGATCGACAACGCGAACCTGATCGACGACACCCGGCGTGCCTTGGACGAGTTGCACACGGTCAACGAGAGGTTGCAGCGGCACACCGCGTCGGTGGAGCGTTCGGCCGCGGCACACGACAGGTTCACCGACCTGGTGCTGGGTGGTGGCGGGGTGCGCGAGGTCGCGGCCGCGGTCGCCGAGGTGTTGGGCGGTTCGGTGCGCATCCACGACCGGACCTCGGAGGTGTCGGTGACCGCGTCGCCCTCGGGTGAGGTGAACGATCCCTCCCCGGGCGGCGATCCCTTGGCGGAGGGGGACGACGAGGTGGCCGAGGCGGTGCGTTCCTCCTTGGCGAGCGGCCGTGCCGTGGCCGTGGACGACGCCTGGGTGGCGGCCGCGGCGGCGGGAGGCGAGCCTCTGGGCACGCTCGTGCTGCGCGGCGTGGCGCTGGACGGCACGGACCAGCGGGTGTTGGAGAGGGCCGCCATGGTGACGGCCCTGCTGCTGCTCATCCGACGTTCGGTGAGCGAGACCGAGCACCGGGTCCGCGGCGATCTGCTCAACGAGTTGCTGGAGGTGCCGGCGCGGGATCCGGTGTCGTTGCGTCAACGGGCGGCGCTGTTGCAGGCCGACCTGGACGCGCCGCACGTGCTGGTGGTGGCCGAGGCCGTGGGCGCCGATCCACATCGGCTGCGATCGGCGGCGTCGTTCGTGGCCGAGACCACGGGCGGCCTGGCGACGAGCCGGGGTGGTCGGCTGGTGTTGGCGCTTCCGGGGTCGGATCCCTCCGAGGTGGGGCGGCGGGTGTGCGCGGAGCTGTCCGCCGCCGCCAACGGTCCGGTGACGGCCGGTCTGGCCGGGCCCACCGGCGGGCTCGGGACGTTCCTGGACACGTTCACCGAGGCGGTTCGCTGCCTGCAGACGCTGCGGGCGCTGGGCCGGGAGGGCGATTGCGCGACCATCGAGGACCTGGGGTTCTCCGGTCTGCTGCTCGGCCAGAACCGGGACGTGTCCGGGTTCGTCTCCGCGACCTTGGGTCCGCTGCTGGAGTACGACGCACGGCGGAACACACTGCTCGTGGAGACCCTGGGGGCCTATTTCGCGGCCGGGGGCAACCTGTCCCGCGCCAAGGACGACCTGCACATCCACGTGAACACCGTGGCGCAGCGCTTGGAGCGGATCGGGCAGTTGATCGGGACGGACTGGCAGCGCCCCGACCGCGCCTTGGAGCTACAACTGGCCCTGCACCTGCACGGTCTCCTCGACAAGGGCGTGGACCTGCTCGGCGACCAGGGCGGCACTTGAGGAGAACAGCGGGCTGTAGTGGTTGTCCTCGGGCAGTTCCGTGACGCGCACGGACTCGGGGAGACCGGCGAGCCGTTCGGACGTGTACAGGCCGGGGCTCTCGTCCATGAGTCCGCGCGCGGTCCACAGCAGGTGGGCCGGGCAGGGCAGGCGGTGGATCGCGCCGAGTACCTCCTCATCGGACACGACCTGGGCACCGTCGACCCGCACGGCCTCCTCGTCGCAGGCCGACCGCTGTCGCGGTGGTTCGCCGACCAGGTCGCGTAGGACGTAGTCGTCCACCCAGGTGCTCCAGCGCCCGACGAAGGCCGGGTGCTCCTTCCAGAAGTCCCGGTAGGCGTCGGGGGACTCGAAGGTCATGCGCAGGCGGGCCATCGCCGGGCCGATGACGGCCTCGATGTCGGTTCCGGGCGGCACGGGCAGACCGAAGCCGCCGTCCACCAGGAGCAGACCGGACACCCGCTCGGGGTGGCGTACGGCCAGTAGGGCGGCGACGAACGCGCCCATGGAGTGGCCCACGACCACGGTGCGCCGTACCCCGCGGCCGTCGAGTACGGCGAGGAGGTCGTCGACGTGGGCCGCCAGTCCGTGTGGTCCGGGCAGGTGCCCGCTGGCGCCCCGGCCGCGCAGGTCCGGGGCGATGGTCGGGGGTCCCCCGAGCTTCGCGAGTTCGGTCGCGGTACGGGCGAACGAGTGACCGTTGGCGGTGATTCCGTGGACGGCCAGGACCGGGACCCCGGGGCCGGAGCCCCAGGTCGTCACGGCCAGGTCGCCCCCGACAACGGGGACGGTGTGTTCGTCCCCGTCGCTACGGGAGGGTGTGGTCACGCGTGGTCCGCCTTTCGTGTGCGTTCGGTACGCCGGTCCCGGACGGCGGCCTTGATCCGTCCCGGGAGGGCGACGAGGCCGCCGGGGAAGAAGAACACCATCAGGACGAAGAGCGTGCCGAGGATGAAGAGTGGTTGGGAGAGCGGGGCGCCGATCCAGGTGGGCAGGGCGTCGAAGGCCCCACCCGACTGAAGGAGCCGGTGTTCGGCGTAGGTGTAGAGGGCCGCTCCGAGGAGGGGTCCCCATCGGGTGCCCGCGCCGCCCAGGGCGACCATCACCAGGAGGGCGAGGGTGAACTCGGCGGTGGTGATGCCGGGGGTGACCCCTCCGTTGACCAGGAGGTAGGCCACGCCGCCGAGGGAGGCCAGGCCACCGCCGACGGTGAAGGCGACCAGCTTGTAGGGGTAGGGGTTGATGCCCAGGACCGCGACGCGCTGTTCGTTCGCGCGGATGCCCTGCCAGACCCGGCCCACGGGCGAGGCGCACAGCCACCAGACCACACCCAGGACCACGACCAGGTAGCCGACTGCCACCCAGTACAGGTTGACGGTGTTGACCACGCCCACGAACGCGTCGGGGACGGCCTCGGCGCTGAGGGAGAGCCCTTCCTCGCCGCCGGTCCAACGGCCGGGGTCGCGGGAGATGAGGATGGATCCGGCCTCGGCGAAGGCGAGGGTGACCATGGCCAACGCGATGCCGTTGACGCGCAGCGACACCGCGCCGAGCAGTAGGGCCAGGAGGGTTCCACCGGTCACCGAGATCACGGCCGCCCACAGCAGGGGCAGCTCCAGGACCGACATGAGCAGCGCGGCGACGTAGGCGCCGCAGGCGAAGTAGAGGGCGTGTCCGAAGGACAGCAGTCCCACCCGCCCGTAGAGCAGGTCGTAGCTGGTGGCCAGACCACCGAAGACCAGGCACAGCGCGAGCAGGTGCAGGGTGGACGGGCTGTTGAGGGCGCCCTCGAACAGCCCGGGGACGTACAGGGTGGAGAAGGGCAGGGACAGCGCCACCACGAGGACCACGGCGGGCACCGCCCACCAGGGCAGGGAACGGCGTCGCCGCACGTCGGAGATCTCGGGCCCCTTCGAGGGGCCGGTGGTCTCACGGAGGGTCGTGTCGGTGTCGGTCATCATGCCACCCTCTCCGCGGACTTCTTCGCGGTCAGGCCGCCCTGTCTGGTGAGCAGGACCGCGGCCAGCACGGCGACCACGGCGATGTCACCGAGGCCGGCGACGGTGTAGTAGTTGGCGAACTGCTGGATGAGGCCGACCGTCACCGAGGCGATCGCGCAGCCGGTCAGCGAGGTGGTGCCACCGATCACGACCACGATGAACGCGAAGATCAGTAGCGACATCCCCTGGGTGGGTGTGACCACCCCGAAGTAGAGGCCGCCCAGGGAACCCGCCAGCGCGGCGGCGGCCCCACCGATCGCGAACACCAGGGTGAACGACTTGCGCACGTCGATGCCGAGCGCGGTGACCATGGCGCGGTCCTGCACGCCCGCGCGGACGATGAGCCCGTAGCGGGTGCGGGAGTTGAACAGCGACAGGGCGACGAACACCACGATCGCGGCGAGGATCAGCAGGTAGCGGTCCTTGGGCACGTTGACGCCCAGCAGGGGGAGCGTGCCCGACACCAGTTCCGGTTTGGGGAAGGTGTGCGGGTCGGCGCCCCAGATCGCCTGGATGAGCGCGGGAACGGCCAGGCTCAGGCCGACGGTGGCGAGGATCTGTTCGCGGTGTCTGCCGTACAGCGGCCGGATCACGCATAGTTCGACCAGGACGGCGGCGAGCGTTCCGGCCGCCACACCGAAGACCATGGCCAGCAGGAAGCCCACCCCGGCCGGGCCGGCACCGGGCAGGTACTGGGCGGCCCACCAGGTGCCGTACGCACCGATCGCCAGGAACGCGCCGTGGGCGAAGTTGAGGACGTCCATCAGGCCGAAGATCAGGGACAGGCCCGAGGCGATGAGGAAGTACAGGGCACCGAGGCCGAGCCCGGTGATGATGAGGAGTACGACGGTGCTCATGTGGTGTCCACCCGCCTGTCGGTGGGTTCGTCGGTGGCGGTCCGTGCCACGCCGAGGAGGGAACGGACGCGCTCGGCGTCGTCGAGGAGCTCCGACGCGGAACCGGTGTGGATGACGCTTCCGGCGTCGATCACCACGGCCTGGTCGGCGACCCGGCGGACCAGGGAGAGGTTCTGTTCCACGAGCAGCACGGGGACGCTCTCGGCGGCGGTGGCCACCGCGTCGGCGACCTCGCGGACGATCCGGGGCGCCAGGCCCTTGGTCGGTTCGTCGACGATGAGCAGCCGGTTGTCGTTGAGCAGGGCGCGTCCGATGGCGAGCATCTGCTGTTGGCCTCCGGAGAGGGTGCCCGCCGGTTGGTTCGCCCTCTTGCGCAGTTCCGGGAAGAGCTCGTGGACGAGGTCGTAGCGTGGTTCGCCCGGGCGTCGTTCGGCCAAGCGCAGGTTCTCGGCGACGGTGAGGGCCGCGAAGATCCCGCGTTCCTCGGGGACGTAGCCGATGCCCTTGGTGACGATGGCGTGGGTGGGTCGTTCGGTGATGTCGGCGCCGTCGAAGACGACCCTGCCGGTGCGCGGCACCAGGCCCAGGAGTGCCTTGACCGTGGTGGTCTTGCCGACGCCGTTGCGGCCGAGGACCGAGGTGACGCCATGGTCGGGCACGGAGAAGGACACTCCCTGGAGGATGTGCGATCCCTCGATCCACACGTGCAGGTCGTCCGCTTCCAGGAGCGGCGCGGGCGCGCTCACGCGCCGTCCCCGAGGTAGGCGGCCTGGACGTCGGGGTCGGCCATGGCGGTCTCGGGGTCGGCGTAGGTGAGAAGGGCACCGTGGTGCATGACGGCCAGTCGGTCGGCCATGTCGAGGAGCACCTCCATGTGGTGTTCGACCATGAGGACCGTGCATCCCTGTTCGCGGTGCACGTCCTGGATGACGTTGGTGAGTTCGCCGATCTCTCCGGCGCTGACCCCGGCCATGGGTTCGTCGAGGAGGATGAGCCGGGGCCCGCGGGCCAGGAGGAGGGCGAGTTCGAGCTTGCGTTTGTCGCCGTGGGAGAGGTCCCCGGCGAGGTGGTCGACGCGATGGGAGAGCCGGACCAGGTCCAGGACCCGGGCGGCGTCCTTTCCGCCGGCGGGGGCGGCCAGGCGCCAGAAGCGGCGGGACTCCCCCGTGCGGGCCTGGACGGCCAGACCGACGTTGGCGCCGACGGTGAGGTCGGCGAAGACACTGGAGGTTTGGAAGGTACGGCCCATGCCCAGGCGTGCCCGGCGGTGGGACGCGTGGGGGGTGACGTCCTCGCCCGCCAGCCGGATCGTGCCGCCCGTGGGCTTGGTGAGGCCGCTGACCAGGTTGAACAGGGAGGTCTTGCCCGCCCCGTTCGGGCCGATGAGGGCGACGAACCCGCCTTCCTCGACGGACATGGTGATGTCGTCGACGATGACGGCGCCGCCCACGGACCAGCTCAGGTTCCGCAGTTCCAGGACGGGCGTGGCGGTGTCGGGCGCGGTCGCGCCCCCGTCGGGCGCGGTGGTCGCGCCCGACGGTGGGGTGTGGGTGCTCATGACTACTCCGCGATCGCGGGTTCGACGTCGGCGGCGGGGATCTCCGCGACGAGTTCGGGGTGGGCGTCGTCTCCCTCGCCGACCAGTTCGACCTGGTACATCGGCTGGATGAGGGCGTGGTCCTCGGAACGGATGTGGATTTCGCCCTTGACGCCGTCGAAGGTCCAGCCGGACAGGGCGTCGACGCGGTCGGCGGTCTCGTCGCCGGCGGTGGCGGCCTGCACGACCATCTGTGCGGCGGTGAAGCCGTCGGGGGTGAACAGGTCGACCTCGCCGCCGTCGGCCTCGATGGTCTCCTTGAGGATCTGCGCGATCTCGGTTTCGGAAGCCCCGTCGAAGTAGTGGGACAGGAAGGAGATGCGGTCGCCGGCCTCACCGAAGATCGGGTAGGAGGGTTTGATGTCGAGCCCGGTGACGACCTCGGTGGAGTCGAGGATGCCCTGCTGGTCGAGAGACTGCCACATGGCGGAGGCGGTCTCGCCCGCCCAGGCGACGAAGACCAGGTCGGGGTCGGCCTGGTTGACCTGCTCGGCGAAGGGGGTGAGGTCGGTGGTGTCCGGTGGGGCCAAGACGCTGTCGACGTTGGCGCCCTCGGCTTCGAGGACCTCGGTCGCGGCGCCGACGTTGTCCTGACCGAAGGCGTTCTGTTGGGCGAAGACGACGACGTCGGAGTCCTCGGGGTCGTCCATGAAGCTGGCGGCGGCGAGGATGTCCTGGTAGGTCTGGCGACCGGAGCGGAAGGTGTTGTCGTTGATCCCGGTGACGGCGTCGGTGGCGGCGGCCCCGGAGATGAACAGGATGTCGTTCTGTTCGGCCAGGGGGGCGACCTGCACGGCGATGCCCGACGCGGTCGAGCCGGCGATGATGCCGTGCCCCTCGCCGATCAGTTCGCGGGCCGCGGAGATGGCCTTGTCGGGTTCGCCGGCGTCGTCGAGGTAGGTGACCTCGATCTGGCGGCCCTCGATCTCCCGGGTGTCGTTGGTGGCATGGTCGAGGCCGGCCTCGAAGCCCTGCCGGTACTGCTCGCCGTAGGTGGCCAGCGGACCGGTCGACGAGTAGACGATGCCGACCTTGATCGGCCCTTCGCCGTCGGTGCCGGCGGCGTCGCCAGGACTGCCGCAGGCGGTCATGGTGAGCGTGGCCGCGATGGCTCCGGCGGCCAGAGGGGTCTTTCGCATGTTCTTCCTCCAGTCGGCACCCGCCGTTGGTCGCGGCGCGACCCACAGGGGGATGAGGGGTGCCATCCCGAAGTTAGATCCGTGGTGATCGGTTTCACATGTAGCTGAGGCATACATTCGAACGCGAATCGGTGTAGTTAGTGCCCACAGAGTCGAAGTCCCCTCCGAAGGGGGTGTGGACGCTACCGATCAGCAGGGGCCTTGGTCGGACCAGGCGCCCCACTCACCGCCGACGTTCGGTGGGATGGCCATGGTCCACCGTCGGGCCTCGTACACGCGTCCCTCGTACTGGACACGGTCACCGGAGTCATAGGTGGCTCCCGAGTCCCAGGCCTGGGCGGAGCACTCGGCGGGTGCCTCCGGTTCCTCCGTGTCCGCGCCCTCCTCGGGGTCGGAGCCGGCCGCCTCGTCCTCGGTCCCCTCCGGTTCCTCGACCTCTTCCGGGCCGGTGGAAACGGTGAGGGTGACCTCTCCGTCCTCGGGGAGGACCGTGCCGGGTTCCGGGTTCTGGGCGGCGACCCACCCCTCGGTGACGGTCTCGCTGGACGTCTCCACCACGGTGGTGGTCAGCTCCAGTGATTCGAGGGCGGCGGACGCCTCGTCCCGCGTCATGTCGGTCAGGGTGGGCACGATGACCCCTTCGCTGACGTGGAGGGTGATCCCCTCCTCGCGGTCGCCGTCCTCGCCCACCTCGGGGATGGTGGACAGGACGGTGCCGGGGTCGTGGTCGGCGGAGTGTTCCCGGACCACCTCGATCTCGTCGAAGCCGCTGTCCCGCAGGAGGTCGCGGGCCTCCGACTCGGTGCCGCCCACCACGTCGGGCACCTCCACGTACCTCGCCCCGATGGACAACGAGAGCAGGACCGTGTCGCCCTCGCCCAGTTCCGTCCCGGCTGCGGGGTCGGTCGCCGCGACCTCGCCGGGTTGGGCATCGTCGCTGTAGGTCTCGTCGTAGGAGTACGCCAACCCCAGCTCCAGGGCTTCGAGCTCCACCTCGGCCATCTCGGTGGTGTAGCCGAGGAGGTCGGGGAGTTCGGCGGTGTCGTCGGGCACCAAGGCCCAACCGGCGGCGACGAGCACCAAGGCCAGGACAGCCGCGATCGCGAGGAACGGGGCGCGGCGCCACAGGGGCACGGGGTGCTTCGCCGTGGGTTCGGCCTGGGCTTCGACCACCGGGATCGGTTCCGTGCCCGGACCCGTGTCGCCGGCCGGTCCGGGCAGGGACCGCGCGACCTGTTCGACCATGGCGAGGTACTGGCCGGCGTCGCGAGGCCGGTTCCTCGGGTTGGGCTCGGTCGCGTCGGCGACGAGTTCGTCCAGCTCCGGTGCCAGGCCGGGGACCAAGGAGGAAGGGGACGGCACGGTGTCGTCGTCGAACCGGTGCGAACCCGTCAACAGGGTGTGGAGCAGGCTGCCGACCGCGTGGACGTCGGTGCGGGGGGTGACCCCCTCGATGCCGAGCATCCGGAAGCCGGTGACCGTCACCCGGCCCTCACCGTCCAGGACCACGCTCCGGGGGCCGAGCCCACCGTGGACGACGCCTTGGTCGTGGGCCTCGTTGAGCGCGGTGAGCACGCCGGTGACGATCGTCAGGGCGGCGTGCGGCGCGTACCGCAGTCCCCGTTCTCCCCCTTCGAGCACCTGGGCGATGGTCTGGCCGGGGAGGTGTTCGGTGAACGTGTACACGAGGTCGCCGTCGACGCCCTCTTCCAGGATCCGGGCCAGACCGGGGGCGTCGACACGGGCGAGGGACCGCGCGCGGCCGAGGAAGGCCTGCATGTTCGCGGGGTCGGCGGCGACCTCGGGGGCGAGAAGGGTCACCGTGACGGGTCGGTCGGCGTCGGTGCCGGAGTACTCGGACACCGTTCCGTCTCCTCGGAGGCGGTCACCGATGAGCACACGGCCGCGCAGCGTGAGACCGGTGTGGGGGTCGGGGGTCATGAGTCGGATTGTATGGTGTCGAACCCTTGCACATCGTCTTCGAGCAGGCCGAATTCGGACGATCACCCGGCGCTAGTCTGGTGCTTCCGACCCTTCCACCGCCCCTGTGAGGTGCCGTGATCCCCTCCGCCGTGATCGACCGTGCCGCCGGCGCCCTGCTGGGCACCGCGTGCGGGGACGCCCTGGGCGTCCCCTACGAATTCGCCCCTCGTCTGGCCGAGGATCGAACACCCGAGATGGTCGGCGGCGGGTTGGGGCCCTACGAGCCGGGCGAGTACTCCGACGACACGCAGATGGCGGTGTGCATCGCCGAGGCGCTCCGCGACCACGACGAACCCCGTTCCCCGGATGCGCTGGAGCGGACCGCTCGGAGATTCCTGACCTGGTTCGGCGAGGGCGCCTCCGACGTCGGTGTGCAGACCACCCGAGTCCTGGAGGACACCGATCGGGCCCTCGCCGAACACGGGGGCGGCGCCGCCGAGGCCATGACCCGTCGCTCCAAGCGGATGTTCGAAGCGGGGGAACGGTGCGCGGGCAACGGTTCGCTGATGCGCACGGCTCCACTGGCCCTGGCCCACCTGGACGACCCGGAGGGTCTGGCGGAGAGCGCCACCCGATACAGCCGGCTCACCCACGGCGACCCGTTGGCCGCCCAGGCCTGTGTGCTGTGGTCCGAGGCGATCCGGCACGCGATCGTGCACGGCACCTACGACGGGGTGCGCGGCGGGCTGGACCTGTTGCCGCCGTCGGCGCGCGGGGATTGGGAGGCGCGGCTGGTCGAGGCCGAGAAGGAGCCGCCGTCCTTCTTCGCGCCCAACGGTTTCGTGGTGTCGGCCCTGCAGGCGGCCTGGTCGGCGATCGTCCACAGTCCCGTGGACGAGTCCTCGACCGACCGCTACGCCGCACCAGTGATGGCCGCGGTGCGGGCCGGCGACGACACCGACACCGTGGCCGCCATCGCCGGGGCGCTGGTGGGTGCCAGGTGGGGGCGTTCGGCCATCCCCGCCCCGTACCTGGAGCTGGTGCACGGGTGGCCGGGCTACCGCGCCGCCGAACTCGGTGAACTCACCGAGGCGATCCTGCGGCGGCACTCCAAGTTCTGACAACCGAATCAGAGGTATAGACCACTATTTGAGCTTGGATACGGCACCGGCGATGGGGGAGATGCTCGCGAGTGTGGGTTCCGCGAGTCAGGCCCTCCCATCAACGTTTCGTCCTCCATCTCCGAGAAGTCCAGGACGTTCTCGGCTCGGTCGGGCTCGCCCCCGCACGTCTTCAGGGGACGGTCGACTTCGGAATACGACCGCCCGATGGCCGGGTACGGCCTTTTCCACTACCGGCCGTGCGGCATCATGGTGCCGCACGGTGCGGAACGCGAGTGGGGAGCGGTCATGACGGAGCGGATCGAGTGGGTGCCCGCGCTGGACCACCCTGAACTGATGGCCGAGCCGGTACGCAAGGCGGTGACCCGGTTCGACGGGTCGGTCCGTGCCGGAGCGATCGATCCGGAGGTCGCGGACACGGCGGCCTTCTGCGAGCGCTACGGACAGACCCTGGACACCAGCGCCAACTGTGTGGTGCTGGCGGCCAAGCGGGGTGGCGAGATCGAATACGCCGCCTGCATGGTCCTGGCCACGCAGCGGGCCGACGTCAACGGGGTACTGCGCAAGCACCTGGGCGCGCGTAAGGCGTCCTTCGCCCCGATGGACGAGGCCACCGAGATGACCGGCATGGAGTACGGCGGCATCACCCCGTTCGGGCTGCCGGAGGGTTGGCCGGTCCTGGTGGACAAGGCCGTCCATGACACCCCTTGGGTGGTCGTGGGCAGTGGCCTGCGCCGGTCCAAGCTGCGGGTCCCCGGCCCGCTGCTGGCGGAGTTGCCCGGTGCCGAGGTCCTGTCCTTGACGCGGTAGTCGCCATCAGTCGATTTGTCGACAAAACCATCTGTGGTCAAGGCGCGGCCCGAGTCGATTACGACCCGGGCCGCGCCGTTTTGCCGACACGTCGCCCTCTCCCCAGGTCGACATGGCCACACGGCGACTTCTCGATATGCCTACAGCGGGGCGGCATGCCCTCTAGGTTGTTGCGGTAGCGCACCGCGACAGAAGGGTTCTCGACAGCTATGGGAGACGGGACCGGCGAGGACGGGCAGGTCGTACTTCGTGGCGTGACCGAACCCGCTACGGACCAGGCGTGGTTTTGGAACCCGGAATGGCGATCGGGAGAGCGGGAGGCCGACGGGCAGATCGCCACCGGTCGAACCGAGGAGTTCGAGAGCGCGAAGTCGATGTTCGACGCTCTCGACCGGTGAGGTGGACAAGCACCTTGGGGGCAAAGACATTGCAGCCATACCGGACCCGGTGGCACCTGACACCTTCACGGGGCAGAGGAACAAAAAGAGGGCCCACTCAGCTGAGGGGCCCTCGATTCCGACCTCAGCTTCTGCGGGTCGGTACAACAGCCAGCGTGGAAACCACTCCGTAGATCGAGCGGGCGGTGGATACCAGGGACCGAGTACTTTCCATGAGCTCCCCCACCTTCTTCATGGCCTCGCAGAGGCCGCTTACGCTCCACTTGCCTTCATCGTCGAGGATGTCCAGCTTCACCAGCACGAAAGGAAGGACTAGAATGAACGCGCCCGCTACTACCACCGGAATCGGACCGGTGACGCCGACGAAACTTATGGGCTCTACGAGTTATCAGCGCTCGAAGGGCGATATTCATTCCCATTATACAGTGAATATTTCATAAGCTCGTCTTCACCGGGGTCAGGCACAGACCCTGAGGTAGGTGCGGATCGCTTCGGTGAGGTCGTCGAACTCGCCCTTCCCGGAGTCGGCGAGCAGGTCGCCGACAGGTGCGTGGGGGCGGGGGAGCGGGGCGAGATAGGGACGCACCAGGGCGCCGGCGATCTGGTCCGGGTCGGGATAGTCGTCCTCCCAGCGCTGGGAGACCTCTTGGGCTATTGAGACCCAGGTCGGCGGGCTCGGGAAGTCGTCCGCCCGACTCCGGTGCTCGACCTGGCCACTCGGGAGCGCGAGTCGCTTCGGTGCGTTGGGAATGAAGAGTTGGGCCAGGACCGAGGCCAAAGTGAGGGCGAACAAGGCCCACAGGTGTTCGGTCAGGCTTCGGCAACGTCGGTGGTGTCGACCGATAGGGTGCTGCACGGTCATCCTCCTGGTGCTTGCAGGTGGTTGATCGGCCCGGTCCGGTGTGTCAGCACCGGTCCGGGCACTTTGCTTTTCGGGAGTAAGCGGCTGTCAGGGCTTCGTCGGCCGGTGGCCCAGGTGTCGGTGGGCGAGCAGGCGGAGCAGTTCCATGCGAGTGGGGGCGCTGATCCGTTCGTAGGGGTCGCCCTCGCCGGACCAGCCGATGGGCCGGTAGGCGATGAACTCCTCGTGAGGTGGGCCGCCCTCGACGGTCATCTGCCAGTGCGGGTACAGCAGTTCGCACAGGACCCGTTCGGGCATCGGAAGAACAGTCACCTGAACCACCTGCCGCTCAGCCGGTTCGACCAGGTCGATCAACTGCGTGGCCAGCTCGATATCGCCTTCTTCGTGAGCCGTACGGAGGGCTTCGCGAACCAAGGCGAGGCGTCGGTTCAGGGCGTGGGTGGGAGCGGAGACTCGAAGTGCTTCCTCGGTAGCGACCAAGAGGTCGGTGGTGCAGGTGTCGATCATCAGCACGCCACCACCAGCCGGTGAAGCCCGGCCAGAACCGTGCGAAGGACTTCCAAGGGAGCGGTGTCCAACGGCCGACGCGGCGAAGGCACCGAGGGACGGGGCGAGCGCGGAGGACGGATCGCGGCGTAGGCGCGCACGCGGGACGCCCGGTGAGAGCGACGGCGGCTCGTGATCTCAAGAGCACACCGGCGCACATACGCCGGTTTGGAGAGGTTCAGGTAGCGCGGCATGGCGCGGCCCCTTCGTCAGGTGCCAGATGGGAGGTCCGGCCGATCGAGTCATCAGGAAGAGCACCGCATGATCGTGACCGCCAAGCCTGCCCATGCGGTGCCACGCTCAGCTCCGGCGGTCTCGGGCACACTGGATGTGTGATCGCCAACCACTCCACCGCCCACGCATCGGCGCCGAAATCGCCGAATTTATAGGGGCTAAACTTTCGCGCGTGACGACTGTAACCCCCCTCTTCGTTAGATGCAATAGGGGGGCTAAAGTTCTGGTGGAGTACCCGAAGTGAGGATTCACCTTGGACGCAAGGACATTGCATGACATCGCAGCCATGCCGGACCCGCTGGACAGAGCCCGCGCGGCTTCCGCCGCCATGACCAGTTTGCAAGGGCAGAGCGTGGAGCTCTCACGCATTCGCCGAGGAGCCATCATCGAGGCTCAACAGGGCGGGATGAGGCAGGAGGGCATCGCCCGGCACCTGGGTGTGTCCCCGGGCCGTGTGTCTCAAATGAAGAAGGCGGGCGGCGAGGAGCCCGCGCACAAAGCTCCGACCGGTCCGTTGGAACCTCAGCCCCGAGTTCTCGTCCAGCGCGCTCTGCCGACGCCGCCGAGCACACGCGGCTCCAAGTCGCTCTACCTGACCGAAGCCGAACAGCAGGGGCTCACTCCCGAGCGCAAGATGCTGTTCGTGGGCCAGGAGCCGGCGAACGAACATGTCGCCCAAGGCATGCAGGTAGAACCGGGAGATCCGATCATCGCCCGCCGCAAGATGTTCTGGGCCAACAGCGTTCCGGTCAGGATCTCGACGTCGTACTTCCGAGTGGACGTCGGCGAGAACACACGTCTCGATGGGGAGGGCTTCGTCCTCCCAACGCTCCAGGCTGCCATCGAGGACCTCGGGCACCGATTCGGCCATGCGGTGGAGACCCTGACCGCACGCCCCGCCACCCCTTACGAGGCCGATCTTCTGGAGATCCCCGGCGAGTGGGTCGTGCAGGTGCTCAGGGTCAGCTACTCCACCGACGACACTCCGATCCACGCCCTTGAAACGATCTGCGCGGCTTCCCGCCACACCTTCCCCATCGGCCAAGCTGTCGACAGCGATCAGTTCTGAGCACACAAGAATCGGCCCCGGCAGGCTACCGGGGCCGTTTTCTGTCCTGATGACTTTCCCGCACGCACTGTACCCGGGGATAGGGCGGCTGTGTAGACGATCCTGACCCCACTGAGCCGTTCCACATCAAGGATTTCAGGGCATTTCCAGGTGCAAGCGCAGCCGATCCGAAGGAGGTGGGCACACCGATGCCCACAGGAAACCCGTCGTATCTTCACTTCCGGAAGTCCAGCTACAGCCAACCCACCGGCAACTGTGTGGAGGTCGCCGACCTTCCTGGTGGGACCGCTGTTCGGGACACACAGAACAGGAAGAACGGTCACCTCGACTTCTCCACTGCGGAGTGGGTCGCGCTGATGTCCAGTGTGCGCCTGTAGTAGACGAGCGTTCAGGGATCAGGGCACGTTGAATCCTCAGCGGATGGGGCGACGGAAGCGGTACCACCGGGGGTTGGTCCGGTTCATGGGCCAGCCCAGGCCTTCGGTCGACGCGTCTTCCACGTCGACCAACTCCCATTCGGGGAATCCCGCCTCGACCTCCGCTCGCGACACCCCTTCGACCATTCGTCGATAGATCGACGGGCCGAAGGCGAGCATCAGCAGGGTGGCGCCCGGGTTGGCCAGGGCCGTGACCCCTCGCCCTTCGGCGGCGCGTTGACTCTCGTCGAGGCCCTGAAAGCAACCGATGTCGAGGAACAGGTCGAAGGTGCCGAGGTCGGGGGAGAGGTCGGTCGCGTCTCCGACGAGGTAGGTGACCTCGGCGGGGCCCTTCCGGCGAGCGGCTTCGATGGCGGCGGGAACGAGATCGACGGCGGTGGTCTCCCAACCACGTCCGACGAGTTCGGGGGTGAACTGCCCACGTCCGCAACCGATGTCCAGCGCGCGACCGGGGCTGTCTCGTTCCCGGGACTCGCGTTCGAGCCAGGAACGAAGTTGCGCCCCCGCGGCGGGACCGTAGCGCTCCCAGGGGGTGAAACCAAGACGGTACATCCGCGCGTAGTCGGTCATGGGTCCACGGTAAGTCGGCTTTCGAAGATGGCGAAGGTGCCCCGCGCCTTCCGCGGAAAGCACTGGTGGCACACGCTTGCGCAGGCACGGCCCTATTTACTGACCGATCGGTCTGTAATACTGTTCCAGCAGACCCGCCATCCGAGGAGAGGACCGTCAGGTGTCCGAAGTACTGGAGAGCTACGCCCAGGGGTCGTGGTTCACCCCCACGGACGAGGGCTCGCCCTTGGCCGACGCGAACACCGGCGAGACCGTCGCCCGCATCTCGAAGAACGGTCCCGACGTCGCCGGAATGGTCGAGTACGCGCGCACCGTGGGCGGCCCGGCCCTGCGAGAACTCACCTTCCACCAGCGGGCCAACATCCTCAAGGAACTCGCCAAGCACCTCATGGGGTACAAGGACGAGTTCTACGCGCTCTCCCACCGCACCGGCGCGACCGCCCGCGACACCATGGTCGACGTCGACGGTGGCTTCGGCACCCTCTTCAGCTTCTCCAGCAAGGGCCGCCGCGAACTCCCCAACTCGAAGGTCGTCCTGGACGGCCCACTCGAACAGTTGAGCAAGGGCGGCACCTTCGTCGCCCAGCACGTCTACACCTCCCGCCCGGGCGTGGCCGTGCAGATCAACGCCTTCAACTTCCCCGTCTGGGGCATGCTGGAGAAGCTCGCCCCCGCCTTCATCGCGGGCCTGCCCAGCATCGTCAAGCCCGCCGGCCAGACCTCCTACCTGACGGTGGCCGTGGTCAAGCGGATGGTGGAGTCCGGCCTGTTGCCCGAGGGTTCGCTCCAACTCCTGGTGGGCAGCCACCGGGGCCTGCTCGACGACCTGGGCCCGCAGGACATCGTCGGCTTCACCGGCTCGGCGTCCACCGGCACGATCCTGCGCAACCACCCGAACGTGGTCAGCGGCGGGGTCCAACTGAACGTGGAGGCCGACTCCCTCAACTGCTCGATCCTGGGCCCCGACGTCAAGCCCGAGGACCCCGAGTTCGACCTGTACGTCAAGCAGGTCGTCACCGAGATGACCGTCAAGGCGGGCCAGAAGTGCACCGCCATCCGACGCGTCATCGTCCCGACGTCGATGGCCGAAGCGGTCACCGAGGCCCTCATCGGCAGGCTCTCCAAGGTGAGGGTCGGCGCGGCCGACAACCCCGACGTGCGCATGGGCGCCCTGGTCTCACAAGACCAGCGCGAGGAGGTCCGCAAGGCGGTCAAGGCACTGCGCACCTCCAGCGAACTGGTGTTCGGTGACCCGGAGCGGGTCGAGGTGACCGGAGCCGACGACGAGTCCGGCGCGTTCATGTCGCCGATCCTGCTGCGGGCCGAGCCCGGCGCTAGGGAACCCCATGACGTGGAGGCCTTCGGTCCGGTCAGCACGATCATCACCTACGACACCGTGGGCGAGGCCGTGGAACTGGCCGCACGCGGCCAGGGCAGCCTGGTCGGTTCGCTGGTCACCAACGACGAGGACGTGGCCCGCGAGGTCGTCCTGGGCACGGCCCCCTGGCACGGCCGCATCCTGGTGCTCAACCGCGACGACGCCAAGGAGTCCACCGGCCACGGTTCCCCGCTGCCCGTCCTGGTGCACGGCGGCCCCGGTCGCGCCGGTGGCGGCGAGGAGCTGGGCGGTGTGCGCGGCGTCAAGCACCACATGCAGCGCACCGCGATCCAGGGCTCCCCGGACATGCTCACCGCGATCACCGGCCACTGGACCACGGGCTCGCGCCGGGACATCGGCGACGTGCACCCGTTCCGCAAGGACCTCACCGAGCTGCGGATCGGCGACACCATCGCGTCGGCCGAGCGCACCGTGACCCGCGCGGACATCGACCACTTCGCGGAGTTCACCGGGGACACCTTCTACGCGCACACCGACGAGGAGGCCGCCGCCGCCAACCCGCTGTTCGGCGGGATCGTGGCGCACGGCTACCTCGTGGTGTCGCTGGCCGCCGGTCTGTTCGTCGACCCGGCCCCGGGCCCGGTGCTCGCCAACTTCGGCGTCGACAACCTGCGTTTCCTCACCCCGGTGAAGGAGGACGCGGTCATCAAGGTGACCCTGACCGCCAAGCAGATCACCCCGCGCACCAACGCCGACTACGGCGAGGTGCGTTGGGACGCGGTCGTCACCGACCAGAACGACGAGGCGGTCGCCACCTACGACGTCCTCACCCTGGTCGCCAAGGGCGACGAGTAGCCGAACGGACAAGTAGCCGAATCGCCATGTAGCCGAGTCGACAGAGCGACAGGACGACACACGCAGACGCCCCCGGTCCGAGCACACGCTCGGACCGGGGGCGCTGTCATGCTGGGGATCTCGACGAAGGGGGAGCGACGTGCGTGAACGTGACCGACGAGTCCCGCCCCGGCGCACCACCACGCTGCGGGTGACCGAGGACTTCCACGCCCCGGTGGAGCGGGTGTTCGCGCTGATCATCAGCGAGGCCGGGTTCCTGGACGCCATGCCTCCCGGGGTGGAGGTCCTGGAGTGGCCCGAACCGTTCGAGGCCGATGCCGTCATGGATCTGCGCTGGGGCACGGCCGGGCTCTACCCGGTGCGCTGGAACGCCGTGATCGACGCCTTCGAGGCGGGGCGTTCGTTCAGCGACCTCCAGGTACACGGCCCCTTCCGATACTGGCGGCACACCCACCGGGTCGAGCCGTTCGGATCGAGCACCCGGCACACCGACGTGGTCGAGTTCTCCACCGGTCTGGGCCCGCTGGGCGACCTGGCCCTGGCCACCGCGCTCCGTGGCGCGTTCGGCCCACGCCTGCGCCGGATGCGCGCCACCCTCGAAGACCATCGGGCATGAGAAGCGCCTTAAGAATGGGTGTGTGGTCCAAGGGGGCCGGGTGAGGCTGATGAGAAGGTGCCGCCCATGGCTTCGCGGGGCATAGCCGCCCGGCTCCCTG
>NZ_JBSHCT010000038.1:0-31354 GCF_053615935.1 Nocardiopsis sp. NPDC055879 | reverse complement strand
CCACCCGTTGAAACAGCTCCCACAGTTTGTCCGGCACCAACCGCTCAACCATCGACACCGGGCCAGGCTATCGAGAATCCAAATGAGATGAGCTCTAAAGCCGGTGGTCCCCTCAGGAAGAATTGATGGACGGCCACGCCGACACGGTGGTCCTGCGGCCGCGGGTCACGGGTGTCACCGAGGTGTTCCACACCCACATGCGCCGACACGCCTACCCGATGCACACGCACCGGTCCTGGACGCTGCTCATCATCGATTCCGGCACCGTCCGCTACGACCTGGGGCGACACGAGCACGGGGCGTTGGACCGGACGGTCACCCTGTTGCCGCCGGACGTCCCGCACAACGGCACCCCGGTGACCGAGCAGGGCCTGCGCAAACGGGTGCTGTACCTGGATCCCGAACAGATCGCCCCCGAACTCGTGGGGCGCGCGGTGGACCACCCCATGTTCGACGACCCCCTGCTGCGGAACCGCATCCACCTCCTGCACGGGGCGCTGCTGCGGATCGGGGACGAGCTGGAGGCGGAGATCCGGTTGGCCCTGGTCCGCGAACGGTTGCGGCTGCACCTGTCCGGTTCCGTGGACCCCGCGACCCGCCCCGAGGACCCCGGTCTGGCCGAGGCCCTGCGCGACCTGCTCGACGACCGCACGGTGCGGGGGCTGACCCTGGCCGAGGCCTCGGAGTCGTTGCACGCGTACCCCACCCACCTGGCACGGGTGTTCGCGCGCCGATTCGGCATGCCTCCGCACCGGTACCTGGTGGGTCGGCGGGTGGACCTGGCCCGGCGGCTGCTGCTCGACGGGATGGCGCCCAAGGACGTCGCGGTGACCGCGGGGTTCCACGACCAGGCCCACCTGAACCGGCACTTCACTCGGGTGCTCGGTCTGCAGCCGGGGCGCTACGCCCGGGCGCGCCTGTCGGTCGACGCGCTCAGCCGTGCATCCGGGCGCCCTTGATGACCTTGTCCACCCCGTTCCTCGGTCCGTGCACGGCCATGCCGACCAGGTCGAGGTCGTTCGCCGGTACCGCGCGCACCGCGGCCCGGTTGTCGTCGTCGTGGCCGGTGGCGAACAGGTCCGAGGTGAACACCGAAAGCTCCACCTCCCGTTTCAGCGCACGGGCGTGGGCCTTGGTGATGGTCTCCTTGTCGGCCTCGAACACCAGGATCGGTTGACGGAACATCGGCAGGTATTCGTTGCCGTCGGCGTCCTCGTAGTGCCGGCCGACCAGTTCGGGCACCCGGGTGCCGAGCCCGCCGACCAGGAACGCGGTGACGTTGAGCCGCTGCCAGACGGCCAGGTCGTCACGGAGCAGGACGGCGATCTTGGTGTCGAAGCGCACGGGCTTGTCTGTGGTCTCCATAATGGGATCCTCGCGCGGCGCGGGTCCGCCGGTCTTGTACGTTCTTCACCGATCGAGGCCCTGCTCGGGGAACCACGGGGGATTGTTCGTTCGGGGCCCAAGCGCCGGCGGAGGCCCCTAGGGAACACCGTCGAGGCCGATCCCCCGCGCCCACAGTCGGGTGGCGGTCTCCACCACCACGTCGGCGTCGTGTTCCTCGCCATAGAGGAACAGCATGCGGGCGGTGTGCTCCACCATGCCGCCGAGCATGCTCGCGGTGGTGGGCACGTCGATGTCGGTGGAGGCCAGCCCTTCCTCTTGGAGTCGTCGCGTGCCCGTGACGATCCGTTCGACGAACAGGCCGCGGATCTCCAGGAAGAGGGCGCGGAACTCCGGGTGCCGCGGCGAGATCTGCTCGATGACCTGCATGATCCGCGCGTTTTCCCGGTAGGCCGCCAGGAACCGTTCGGTGGAGTGGCGGATCCGGTCGACCGGTTCGGCGCCGATGGGCGCCGCCGAGCGCGCGGCGTCGAACATCTCCCCCGCCACCCCCTTGGCCACCTCGTGGAAGACGGCCTCCTTGGAGTCGAAGTAGGTGTAGAAGCTCCCGTAGGCGACCCCGGCGCGGCCGGTGATCCGAGCGATCCGCGTGTCCTCGAAACCCCGTTCCTCGAAGACCTCCCGGGCCGCCCGCACGAGGGCACCCCGTTTACGGCGACCGCGTTCGGTGGGCGGTCGCCCGGTCCGGGCGTTGGTTCGCACTGGTCGTCTCTGTCCCCTCCACTCCCCCGGGCCGGTCCGGTCACCTCAAGGGGAGGAACTTCGCGATGACCTCGTTCATGATCTCGTAGGTTCCGCCGCCGATGCTGAAGACCCTCGCGTCGCGGTAGTGGCGTTCCACCTCGGTCCCGCGCATGAACCCCATACCGCCGTGCAGCTGGACGGCGTTGTCGACCACGTGGTCCATCGCTTCGGTGGCGGTGTTCTTGGCCATCGCGACCTCGGCGATGAGGGGTTCCCCGTCCTGGAGCCGTTCGGCGATCCGTCGCACGTAGGAGGTGGCGACCTCGGTGCGGCGGTGCATCTCCACCAGGCGGTGCCGCAGGACCTGGCGTTTGGCGAGCGGGCCACCGAAGGCCTCGCGTTCGCGCACCCACGCCACGGACAGGTCCACGCAACGTCGCGCCACCGCGCAGGCCTGCACGGACATCGCGATCCGTTCACTCGCGAACTGGTCCATGATCTGGTAGAAACCCTGGTCCACACGGCCCACCAGGTGATCGGCGGGCACCCTCACGTCGACCAGGGAGAGTTCGGCGGTGTCGGAGGAACGCCAGCCCATCTTGTCGAGCCGGCGGGTGGCGGTGAAGCCGGGGGTGTCTCGGTCCACGACGAACAGGGAGATGCCCTCGTGCCCGGTGTCGGAGGTACGGGCCGCCACGGTCACGAAGTCGGCGCGGTAGCCGGAGGTGATGAAGGTCTTGGCCCCGTCGAGCACCCACTCGTCGCCGTCGCGGACCGCCCGGGTGCGCAGGTGCGCGACGTCGGATCCGGCGTCCGGTTCGGTGATGGCGAGGGCGCACACGAGTTCGCCCGCCAGGGTGGGACGGACGTAGTCGCGCACCAGGTGTTCACGGCCGTCGGCGATCAGGGCGGGCAGTGCGATGCCGTGGGTGAACAGGGAGGCCAGAACCCCGGTGGGCACCCCGGCCAGGACGGCCTCCTCCGACACCACGAGTTGGTCGATCATCTCGCCCTCACCGCCCACCGACCCTGGTGTGCCCAGTCCCAGCAGCCCGACCCGGGCGGCGGCCCGGTGCAGGTCACGGGGGAGTTCGCCCTCGTCCTCCCACCGTTCCACGTGGGGCAGGATCTCCCTGGCCGCGAAGGTGCGGACCGTCTCGCGCAGCGCGGCACGCTCGGGCGTGTTCCACCGGTCGGTCCCGTGGTCTTCGGTCGTGGTCATCTTCGTTTCGCACCCTCTCCCCGGAGAGATCCACTTCACATTTTGTTATGGTGCGCAGAACATGACACGTTGGTCAACTCCGTTGGCCGACCGCCCCCTGGAGGAGTTCCCGTGGTCGACACGCAAGCCCTCATCGAAGACCTGCGCGCCGAACAGGAGGAGCTGGCCACCCTCCTGGCCGGGGTCGACTCCGCCGAATGGGCCAGGCCCACACCCGCCCCCGGTTGGACCATCATCGATCAGGTGGCGCACCTGGCGTTCTTCGACGGCGCCGCGCTCATCGCCCTGACCGACCAGGCGGGTTTCGATCGGCTCCTGACCGATGCCATGGCGGACCCGGAGGGGTTCGTGGACGCGGCGGCCGCTCCACTGACCGCGCTCACCCCCGCCGACCTGCTGGTGGAGTGGCGACGGTGCTCGTCGGGGTTGCGGGAGGCCCTGAGCGAGGCTCCGGCCGGCACCCGGGTGCCCTGGTTCGGGCCGGCGATGAGCGTGGCGTCCAAGGCCACCGCGCGACTGATGGAGACGTGGGCGCACGGTCAGGACATCGTGGACGCCCTTGGGGTGGAGCGCGTTCCCACCGACCGGCTCCGCCACATCGCCCACCTCGCGCTGCGGGTGCGCCCCTACAGCTATCTCGCCCGGGGCCTCAGCGCCCCGGACGCCCCGGTGCGGGTGGAGTTGACCGCGCCCGACGGCGGTCCGTGGCGGCTGGGCCCCGACGAGGCCGAGGACGTGGTCACCGGCGACGCGCTGGAGTTCTGTCTGGTGTTGACCCGACGTCGACACGTCGCCGACACCGATCTGAAGGCACGAGGCGCGGCGGCCGAGGAGTGGCTTCGCGTGGGCCAGACCTACGCGGGCGGGCCGGGTGAGGGACGCCGGCCGGGACAGTTCACGAAACCGGCCGACACCCCTCCGTCGAGTTGACCGAACCGTCGGATTCGATCCGGGTCCGGGGTCAGTTCAGGGACCGCAGGAGGGGGAGGAAGTCCTCGTCCTCGGAGTACACGCCGGCCCTCTGGGTCTGTTCGTCGAGTTCGATCCGCACCTCGGCCAGCCGGGGGCGCCCGCCCGCGGCCGATTCCGGTCGCCACCAGTACAGCTTGTCGCTGATGGGCTTGCCGGCGTCGGCGGCGAAGCGCGCCGCCAGTTCCTGCAGGGTGCTCATCGCGCCGATCGGGTTGGCGCTCGCGCCCAGGACATGCGCCATCAGCACCGGCGGGGACGGGAACACCACGAGCGCCCCGTAGCGGGCCTCTCCCAGGTGGCGGGCGAGGACGTGCAGGTGGGATGCGGCGTAGAAGCCGTTCTCGCTGCCGATATGCACGATCGAGGTGCCTCCGGCGTCCATACGGGAGACCTCGACCGGTTCGCTCAGAGAGCCTTCGACGGCCCGGTCGAAGGCCTGCTCCACGCCCAGGCCGAGCCCTTCGAGGTCGCCCGGGGTCAACGGCCGGATGGTGTCGGGAAGGTCGAGGACCACGACCTCCGCCACCCCGGTGGCCATCGGGCGAGCCACCATCTTCGCCAGGACGCCCTCGGGGAAGGACGACTCCGCGTAGAGCCGGGTGCGCAACCTCTCGGGGCTGACGGGGGTCTGTACCTCCGAGACCTGGTTCGCCAGGGCCGCGGCGAACTCGACCGCCTTCTCCAGGGCGTGTTCCTCGTCCAAGCCTTCGAGCAGTGGCAGGAGACCGCCCACGTCCTTGCGGAGCGTGCCCCCGTCCGGCAGCGTCAGCAGGAGGGAATCGGGGAAGTCGAAGTGGGCGTTCAGGCCGCCTGAGCGCAGCGCGGCCAGCATGACCTGCCGGGCCAGGTCCGTGGACAGGGGCGGGTAGTGGGTTCCGAAGGCGATGCCGCGCGAACGCAGCTGCCGCATCATGCCGAACACGATCTGCTCGGCGAACTCCGGGTGTTGGTCCTCCGGCTGCTGGAGCACCTGGGCCGCGGTGTCGGCGTAGTCGATGTCGAGGGAATCGCGGCCCTGGTCGTTCGGTGGCAGCGGTAGGCGCATCCCTGTGGGCGGGAGCGCCTGGATCTCGACGCCGTAGCGGGCGTAGGTGGAGGCCAGCAGGTTCAGGAAGGCCGCTTGGGGATTGCTGTCGGGCATACCGGGTTGGATGCCCGCCCCACGGTCGTGGTTCACGTGGGTTCTCCCCTCCCTTGGGCGTTGTCGTTCAGCGGGCACGGGACAGCGCTCGCCTTTGCATGGCCTCCAACGGGCCTTGGGCGAATCGGCGCAGCCAGAGGGTCGAGGCGACCAACAGCAGCAGGGACGTCCCGAACCACAGACCGAGCACCCACCATGGCCCGGTGCCGGCCATCCGCTCGGCCAGGCCCGGTCCGAATCCGTAGCAGAGGACCATCAGGACGACGTTCTGCGCCACGTACCCGGTCATCGCCATCCGGCCGAGCGCGCTCAGTGACGTCACCACCGGCCCGTCGCCCGTGACGTGGTCCAGCAGCCGGCCGATCAGGCCGATCAGGCCCAAGGCCACCAAGGGGGCGACCACGTAGCGATCCAGGAGGAACCAGTCCGGTCCGGCCAGGGAGACGATCAGGGTGAGCGGCAGTCCCAGGCCCATCCCCCAGCCCGCCAGCCGGGCCCGGATCCGCCGTCCCGTCGGGTCCGGACCAAAGGCACCGGCCCGGAACAGGCGAACACCCAGTAGGAACATGAACACCATCAGCGCGAAGGTGATGATCGGTTCCGTCCGCAGGGCCATGGCGTTGTCCAGGCGGAAGGCGATCTGGTCGAGGTAGGAGCCTCGCGCGTAGAGGTCCACCGCCTCGCGCGGCACCTCCGCGTTCGTTTCGGGGAGGACGGCCAGGGCCGCGGTCAACAACCCCATGAAGGCCAGGTGCAGGGTCAGGGACAGCCACATCACCGTGTTCCGGAACCTCTCCGACCTGGTGAGCGACCACGCCACCAGCAGGGAGACCAGCGCGTACCCCATGAGCACGTCCGCGGCGAAGACCAGGGTGAAGTGCACCGAGCCCTCGACGAAGAGGAAGAGCGCCCGCCACTTGTAGGCGCCCGGCCATCGTGCGCCACGCTTGGCCGTCGAACGGAACTGTATGGCCAGTCCCACCCCGAACAGCAGGGTGAGCAGGGCGAGGAACTTGCCGTTGGCGGCGGTCCGGAAGAGCCCCTCCACGAGGGTGGCCACCGACGGGTTCTCCACGAAGGCGGACATCGGGCTCATCGCACCGGTGTCGTAAAGCATGACGGACTCGCCGCCCGGCGCGGTGAACAACCACACGTTGGTGGCCAGCGTGCCCAGGATGGCCACCCCCCGCAGGACGTCGAGCAGGGGTAAGCGCCCGCTCGTCCGTCCCACGGATCCGGTTTCCACGGCCCCCGTGACCCGGGTCATGTCAGGACTCCTTCTCGTCGAAGTCGAAGATTCGATCGATGTGCCGCTGGAGCAGGGCCTGGGCCCCGGCGTCGTCGTATATGTCCGGGCTGGTCAGCTGGTGGACGGTGAGGCCGTCCACCAGTGCGTAGAGGGATCGGGCCTCCCAACGGGGTTCCGCCCCATCGATCAGTTCGCCCCTCTCCCCCGCGGCGACCAACACCCGCTCGAAGCCCGCCACGACCTCGCCAGTGGCGTAGGCGTGCAGGTCGGCCATCTCGGGATCGGTGATGGTGGTGGGCAGGAACTCCAGCCAGACGCCGAGTTCCATGCGCCGTTCCTCGTCCAGGGGCAGGAGCGTCAGCGCCAGGCGCAGGAGGAAGTCACGCATCGGCGGGGACGGTTCCACCTCTCGGAACCGCTCCTCACTCCGCCGGTACATGTGCTCGATCCCGAACCGGAGCAGGGCGCCCTTGCTTCGGAAGTAACGCTGGACCAGGCCGACCGAGGCACCGAGTTCGTCGGCGACATCGGCCAGTGTGGTCTTGGCCAGGCCCTTGCGGGCAACGGTGCGCAGCAGGGCCTCGGCGACCTGCCGCCTTCTCTCGTCGTGGTCGGCGTTACGTGCCATATAAAAATATTACGGACATATTTTTATTATCGCAAGGCCGTTCCCTGGATAATGCGGAGGCGCCGTACCCGTCGGGGTGCGGGCTCGACGAGAGGCGGGAGGCGGCATGGCGGTGCACGTCCCACGGGCGGACGATCACGCCGGGGGCCCTCCGAGCCGCAGATCGGCGTTGGTGGGCGCGGGTGTACTGCTGGGCGGCGCGTTCCTGCCGGCCGGCGACGCCGCCCGACGCCGGGAACGGTGGGACGCGGTCGTGGTGGGCTCCGGGGTGACCGGCCTGTCGGCGGCGCGCAACCTCGTCGACCACGGCCTTTCCGTGGTGGTCCTGGAGGCCAGGGGCCGAATCGGCGGCCAACTGTACACCGACCACGACTTCACCTCCGTGCCGGTGGAACTGGGCGCGGGCCTGATCCACGGACGCGAGGCCTACACCTGGGAACTGGTGGAGGAGGCGCGGGCCGAGACCGTCCGTGTGCGCCACGGGGCCGGGAGCCACCGACCCTTGGACGTCTCCGGACCACCGACCGCCGTCGAGGACGCCGCCGCCTACCTCGACCGCATGGAGGTTCCACCGGACCGGTGGCCACCGGTGTCCCTCGACAACGAGCCGCTGCACCGGTGGAGCGCGCTGTGGATGAGCGAGTCCGGGCTGTTCGACTGGTGGTCCTCGCCCCGGGAGAACTTCCGGGTGGTGGGCGGGTACGACCGGATCCTGCCGCCCCTCGCCTACGACCTGGACGTACGGCTCGGGCACGCGGTGCGCCGGATCCGATGGTCCGGCCGGGGCGTGGACGTGGTGGCGGAGAGTCCTCGGGGCGTGTTGGAGGTGCGGGCCGACCGCTGCGTGGTCGCGCTGCCGATCGGGGTGCTCAAGGAGGGGGACGTGGTCTTCGACCCCGCGCTTCCGGGCTCGCACCGCGGTGCGGTGGAGTCGCTGGATCGTACCGACGCCCTCAAGCTCGTGTACGAGTTCGACCGGGCGGTCTTCCCCGAGGAGGAGGACGTACTCGGCTGGGACGAGGACTCGGGGTTCGTGTTCTGGTGCCTGTCCCGGGGCGACCCGGAGGTCGTGGTCGCCTGGGCGGCCGGGGACAACGCCCGCCGCCTGCTGGGCCTAGAGGTCGGGGACCGGTTCGTGGCCGGGCTCGCGGCCCTGTCCTCGTCGTTGGGCGAGGAGGTGCCCGAACCCGTCGCCCGCACCACGCACGACTGGGCGGCCGACGAGTTCAGTCGGGGCGCGTACCTGTACGTCCCGCCCGGCGCGCACGACGCCCCGGCCACGCTGGCCTCGCCGTTGGAGGGTGTCCTGTACTTCGCGGGCGAGCCGACCACCGGGGAGAACACCGTGGAGGGTGCCTACGCGAGTGGATACGACACCACCGATCGGCTTCTCGCCGAGAGGTGAGCCGCGCCCGCGAGGTGAACGGCGCCCGAACGAAACTAGACTTTCGGGGGTGGGGCCACCATGGCGGATATCCGATATGCCGGAAATGACCAGCTGTGGTGCAATGTCCAGTGGGTTCGTGACCCTTCAGGGCCCCGACACCGCGCAACCGCACAACGAGCAGAGGGAGGTTGGCTTACGATGACCAACCGCGCGTACGTGATCGCAGGGTCGGAGGCCACCGGCGGAGCCGGCATCCAGGCCGACCTCAAGGCCTTCCAGGAACTGGGCGTCTACGGCGTCGGGACGATCACCTGCATCGTCTCCTTCGACCCGAAGAACGACTGGAACCACCGCTTCGTGCCGGTCGACCCGGGTGTCATCACCGACCAGATCGAGGCCGCGACGAGCTGCCACGACCTGGACGTCGTGAAGATCGGCATGCTCGGCACCCCCGACACCATCGACGTCGTGGCCGAGGCGCTCCAACGTCAGACCTGGCGGCACGTGGTCCTGGACCCCGTCCTCATCTGCAAGGGGCAGGAGCCGGGTGCGGCCCTGGACACCGACAAGGCCCTGACCGCGCAGATCCTGCCACTGGCCACGGTCATCACCCCGAACCACTTCGAGGCCCGCACCCTCGCCGGCATGGAGAGCCTGGAGACCGTCGACGACCTGATCGAGGCGGCCCGTCGCATCCACGAGCTCGGACCGAAGCACGTGATCGTCAAGGGCGGCACCGAACTGCCCGGCCCCGACGCCGTCGACGTCTACTTCGACGGCGAGGAGGTCACCGTGCTGAGCGGACCGAAGATCGGCGAGGAGCGCGTGAGCGGCGCCGGCTGCACCTTCGCGGCCGCCATCACCGCCGAACTGGCCAAGGGGACGGCCGTCGGCGACGCCGTCCGTACCGCCAAGACGATGGTCCGCGGC
Organism: Nocardiopsis sp. NPDC055879; assembly: GCF_053615935.1. NCBI lineage: Bacteria > Bacillati > Actinomycetota > Actinomycetes > Streptosporangiales > Nocardiopsidaceae > Nocardiopsis > Nocardiopsis sp. NPDC055879. The sequence goes on along the minus strand of NZ_JBSHCT010000038.1, from coordinate 21,737 downwards.
GGCATCGAGCAGCGGCTCTCCACCCACGCCCCCTTCGACTCGGTCGTGCCCGTCGCCCCCTGACCGCGTACAGGGTGTTCTCGATCACCCTCGGCACATCCGTGGCGCACGACATGATTGCGAGTCGCTCCGATCGGTCAGGGCTACAAGTGGAACCGATCGAGGGAGGCCACCGTGTCAGAGGGTGACAAGGTCGAGAACAAGTTCGACGAGTTCAAGGGCAAGGCCAAGGAGAACCTCGGCAAGGCCACCGACAACGATCAGTGGAAGGCCGAGGGCAAGACCGAGCAGAGCAAGTCCAAGCTCAAGCAGGCGGGCGAGAAGGTCAAGGACGCCCTGAGCCCGGACGACAAGCCCAAGAGCGGTTAGTCCGACCACGAACAGCCGGGGAGGTCCCACGGGGCCTCCCCTTCGTCATGTCCGGATTCGACCCTGTTCCCCTTCGGGGGCGCTGTCGCCGAGGGAGAGCAGCAGCTTGCGCAGTAGGTGGACGAACTGTTCGCGTTCGCCCGGGTCGAGCCCCTCCAACAGGCGACTCTCGTTGGCCACGTGGTCCTCCACCACCCTGTCGACCATGGCGAGGCCCTCGTCGGTGAGGCCGATGAGGACACGGCGTCGGTTGGCGGGATCGACCTCCCGGTGGACCAGGCCGCGTTCGGCCAGGCGATCCACGCGGTTGGTCATGGCGGACGAACCCACCATGGTCATCCGCACCAGATCCTTGGCGCCGAGCCTGTGGTCCGGCGCGCCCGACCGCCGCAGCGTGGCGAGCACGTCGAACTCCCAGCGCTCCAGGCCGTGTCCGGCCAGGTGGTCACCGACCCCTCGACCCAGGATCTGCTGTAGGCGGTTCATCCGACCGATGATCGCCATCGGTGAGACGTCGAGGTCGGGGCGCTCCCGGTTCCACTGGGCGAGGTACAGGTCGACGGCGTCGTTCATGACGTGATCCTAACGGCGCTCGCTTGACGGGTCCGCCGAAACCGACCTAACCTTTCGACATCGAACATTTCGACATCGAAAGGTTTTTCATGGCCCCCTCCGCCGACGAGACCGCCCGGGGAACACGGTGAGCGGCCGTGGGCGGACCGCCGCCGACACCCTGATCACCGCGCTCGCCCCCATGGTCTGGGGCAGCACCTACCTGATCACCACGGAATTCCTGCCGCCCGACCGGCCGTTCCTGGCCGCGCTCACCCGCGCCCTGCCCGCCGGGCTGCTCCTCCTGCTCATCACCCGCTCCCTGCCCAAGGGCGTGTGGTGGTGGCGCGCGCTCGTCCTGGGCACCCTCAACATCGGCGCCTTCCTCTACCTGCTCTACATCGCCGCCTACCTGTTGCCCGGCGGGGTCGCGGCCCTGGTGATGGCGGTCCAGCCGGTGATCGTGCTGTTGCTCGGGGCGCTGGTTCTGCGCGAGGCCATCCGCCCGGCCCACGCCCTGGCCTGCCTGTTGGGCGCCTTGGGCGTGGCACTGCTCGTGGTGGGCCCCGAGGCCGCGCTGAACCCGATCGGCGTTGTGGCCGGCCTGCTCGGGGCGGTGTGCATGGGTTCGGGGATCGTGCTCACCAAACGTTGGGGCCGCCCCGAGGGGGTGGGCGTGCTCGCGACCACCGGCTGGCAGCTCACCGCCGGTGGACTCGTGCTGCTTCCCCCGACCCTGCTGGTGGAGGGGCTGCCGTCCTCGATCACCATGGCCAACCTGGGCGGTTACGTCTACCTCGGTCTGTTCGGCGCGCTGCTCTCCTACGTGGTGTGGTTCCGCGGCATCGAACGGCTCCCCGCCCTCGCGGTGTCCTTCATGTCCTTCGCCAGTCCGCTCACCGCCACGCTCCTCGGCTTCCTCGTACTGAACGAGACCCTCACCGTGACGCAGGGCCTGGGCGCTCTGGCGGCGGTCGGGGCGGTGCTGCTGGTCCAGCTCACCGCGCACCGACCACCGCGCCGTACCGCCTCAGCCGCGGAGCCGGGTGAGGCCCGCGCGGAGCCGGTGGGTCCCCGCGAGGAGCCCGTGGACTGGCAGCACACCCGGACCGCAGGAGGCTGAACCCGACCCGTGGTGATCGGCGTCCACCCGCAGGTGCACCCGGTCCCCCGCGACCAGCTCGTGCGGGTGTCGGGCCGCGTCCAACTCGTGGTCGCTCCACCGTCGCGCGGTGAACTCGAACTCGGGGTCGCCCTGGACCCGAAGCCCGGAGCCGGCCTCGTCCCACAGCTCCAGCCACCGCGTGCCGATCCGCCGGCCGTTCTCCTGTGGGCGCAGGTAGGGGGTCTGCAACCCGTCGACCGTGTCGGTGAACCGGCCGATCCGCACCCCCTGGGCCATGTCCCGGTACGCCTCGCCGGGCCCGTACCCGAACCACTCGATCGCGCCCAAGGCGCCCGGCAGGGTGAGGTCGATGCCCAGGCGCGGCAGCGGACAGATCCACTCCCCCGTCGCCGTCACGGTCAGGTCCAGCCAGAGCGTGTCGGCGTCGGCGGTCCACCGGTAGGTGGCGTCCAGGCACAGGTCACGGGCGGCCGGCGCGAGGCGGGTGCGTACTTCCAGGGCGTCGTCGGCCACGTCCACCGCCACCCGTCGTTCGGTGAGCCGGTCCAGCCCGAGCCCTCGCCAGAACGGGGCGAGCCCCATGCCGTGCAGACCCTCGTCGTTGTCGGTGGGGACACGCCAGACCCCCACCCGAGGTTCGCCCACGTCGAGGCCGCCCACCGTGAGCAACCGGCCGGTTCCGGCGTCGAACAGACCGGGGCCGAGCCGCAGTCCCTCGCCGTCGAGCAGCGGCCGCGCCGGCGCCTGCTCGGGTGCGGGCCTCCGATCGACCAAGGGTGCCTGTCCCCACGCCACCTCGTGGCCCGACCCGGCCCATGGAAGGTCGTCGGTCAGGTGCGCGGTGACGGTCAGCCAGGTCTCCGCGCCCTCACCACGGGGCACCTCCGGCAGCGGCACCTCGATCCGCTCGCCGGGGGCGAGCACGGGAACCGGCAGGCTCCCACCACCGAACACCTCGCCCTCCTCGGCCACCTCCCAGTCGAAGGCCAGGTGGGCGGTGTCGGCGAAGGTCAGCAGGTTCTCCACCGTCACCGTCGCGGCCCGGGGGTCCACCGTGAGGCGCAGCGGGGCGAAGGTGCGGGCCAGCGCGGTCAGACCGGGGCTCGGGACCCGGTCGGGCAGCAGCAACCCGTCGGCCACGAAGTTTCCGTCGTGCAGCACCTCCCCGAAGTCGCCCCCGTAGGCGAACCACTCGGTGCCGTCGGGTTCCCGTCGCCGGATCCCGTGGTCGATCCACTCCCAGACGAACCCACCGACCAGGCGCGGGTGGCGCTCGAAGAGCCGCTGGTACTCCTCCAGCCCACCCGGGCCGGCGCCCATGGCGTGGGCGTACTCGCACAGGACGAACGGAAGGGAACGCCGGTGATCGTCCGCCTCCGGGTCCTCGATCACCGGTTCCTCCCCACGGCCGATGCCCTCGACCTCGGCGTGCTCGGGGTACATCCGCGAGTACACGTCCACGTAGGAGCTGTCCCACTCGCCTTCGTAGTGCACCGGACGGGAGGGTTCGTGTTCGTGCACCCAGTCGGCCATGGCTCGCAGGTTCTCGCCCCGGCCGGACTCGTTGCCCAGCGACCACAGAATGATCGAGGGATGGTTGCGGTCCCGCGCCACCGTCCGCCGGATCCGGTCCAGGTAGGCGTCGCGCCAACGCGGGTCGTCGGAGGGGTTGCCGCGCCAGTCGACCACCTCGAACCCGTGGGTCTCCAGGTCGCACTCGTCCACCACCCACAGGCCCAGTTCGTCGCACAGGTCGAGGAAGTCCGGGTGCGGCGGGTAGTGGCTGGTCCGCACCGCGTTGACGTTGTGCCGCTTCATCAGCAGCACGTCCTCGCGCATGGTCTCCCGTGTCACCGCGCGGCCGTGGTCTGGGTGCCACTCGTGCCGGTTGACCCCGCGCAGCAGCAGGGGCCTGCCGTTGACCTTCAGCTCCCCGTCCTCGATCACGACGGTGCGGAAGCCGATCCGCAGCCGGACCCGTTCACCGGGGGCCACCACCTCGGCATCGTAGAGCCTCGGTGTCTCGGCCGACCATGGTTCGATCTCCCCCACCCGGTGCGCGATCCCGGGTTCGAGGTCGGTGAGTCCGAGTTCGGGCAGATGGACACGGGCCCCGGGGAAGCCCGTGACGTCCACGCGCAGGGTCCCCACGCCGGTGGTGTGGTCGTGGTCGGCCACGACCGTGACATCCTCGATCCCGTCGACGGGCCGGGACAGCAGGGTGACGTCGCGGAAGATCCCGGACAGCCACCACATGTCCTGGTCCTCCAGGTAGCTCGCGGCGGACCACTGGTGCACCCGCACCGCCAGGACGTTGCGCCCGGCCCGCAACAGGTGCCCCACGTCGAACTCGCTCACCAGCCGGCTGCCGGTCGCGAACCCCATCTCGATGCCGTTGACCCACAGCCGGAAGAAGGAGTCCACGCCGTCGAAGCGCAGTACCGCGCCGCTGCCCTTGGGCCATCCCTCGGGGAGGTCGAACACGCGACGGTACTCCCCCGTGGGATTCTCGTCGGGCACGAACGGTGGGTCCAGCGGGAACGGGTAGTTCACGTTGGTGTAGGCGGGCGCCCCATGACCGTGCAGTTGCCAATGGGCGGGGACGGGCAGGTCGTCCCAGGTCATGTCGTCGAAGTCGGGCGCCTCGAACCCGCCGGTGTCCTGCGGGGCCTCGGGCAGCAGGCGGAACCGCCAGACGCCGTTCAGGTCCAGGTCGGGCGCGTCGGAGCGCAGGCGGGCGCGCGGGGCACGGGCCCCGGACGATGGGGCGAACCCCTCCAGCGCGGAGTACTCGGGCATCAGACCTCCTTCAGGTGGAGCAGGATCAGCTGACCGGGGTTGATGTTGGGCATCTGGAGGCCGGCGCGGGCGAGCACCGCCCCGGAGAACTCTCGGGGTTCGCCGCCGAACCACTCCGGCGTCACCTGCTGCATGGTCGAGGGCCATCCCGTGTCCTGCCGCCAGTGCACCAGGTAGCGGCGGTCCTGGCGCAGTCCGGGCAGGCGGACCCGGCCGGGCAGCGCGCGCACGGACGCCTCCGGTCGCGCGTACCGGAACAGCGCCTCGCCGCCGTCGGTCGCCACGACGCCGTCGAGCTGTTCGGCCGGGTCGGGGGTGTCGGCGTGCACCACGTCCCCCGAGTGCAGCAGCGGGCGCATCTCCTTGTACAGCCGGATCCAGGAGGCCAGCGCGGCGAGTTCGGTCTCGTCGCAGGTGGTGACGTCCCACTCGATCCCGGCGTGGGCGAACAGGCCGGCGAGCAGCCGGGTGGGCAGCGATGCGACCCGGCCGGTGGTGTGCGACTCCGGAGCGCCCACGTGGCCGCCGATGAGTTCGGGGGGAAGGAGCAGCTCGGTCCACCGTTGGATGGCGAGCCGGTCCAGGGGGTCGTTGTTGTCGGAGGCCCACACCCGATCGGTGCGGGCGAGGATGCCCAGGTCGACGCGGCCGCCCCCGGAGGAGCACGACTCGATCTCCAGCCCCGGGTGACGGGCCCGGAGCCGATCGATGAGTTCGTACACGGCCAGGGTCTGGTGGTGGACCCCGGCGGAACCGGTGGGCGCGTGCACGGCTTCCAAGAGGTCGCGGTTGTGGTCCCACTTGAGGTAGTCGAGTCGGTACTCGGTGACCAGGGCGTCCAGGCGCTCGAACACGTACTCCAGCGCCTCGGGGCGGCCCAGGTCCAGCACCTGTTGGTTGCGGCTGGGCAGCGCGGGGCGGCCCTGCGGCGCGAGGAACCACTCCGGGTGGGCGCGTCCGAGGTCGGAGTCGGGGTTGACCATCTCGGGTTCCACCCACAGCCCCACCCGCATCCCGTGGGAGCGCACGTGGTCGAACAGCGGGTGCAGACCGTCCGGCCACACCTGGTCGTCGACCGTCCAGTCGCCGAGGCCTGCGGTGTCGTCGCGGCGGCCACGGAACCAGCCGTCGTCCAGGACGAACCGTTCCACGCCGATGCGCGCGGCGGTGTCGGCGAGTTCCCTCAGTCGGTCCAGGTCGTGGTCGAAGTAGACCGCCTCCCAGGTGTTGAGCACCACCGGGCGCGGTGAGGAGGGGTGTTCGGGGCGGGCGCGCAGCCAGCGGTGGAAGCGGCCGGACATCCCGTCCAGGCCCTGATCGGACCAGCTCAGGAACACCCATGGGGTGGTGTGGGACTCGTCCCGCCCCAGACGCGCCTCGCCGGGGTGGAGGAGTTCGCCGCCGACGATGACCGCGTCGGCCTGCCCCGCACCCTCGGGGAGACGTTCGGCCAGGTGGACGTGGTCGCCGCTCCAGGCGGTGTGCACGCCCCAGACCTCACCTTCGCGGAACCCGAAGCCCGGGGTCCCGACGGTGAGAACGAGCGGGGAGTCGTGGCCGGTGCGCCCCCGGCGCGAGGCCCGAGTGCGGGTGCCCATGCCCAACGGCGAGCGCTGCGGGACACGTTCGCGCACCCAACGGCCGGTCGGGTCCAGGACCTCCTCGGCCTCGCGGGGCAGCGGGAGGGTGACGTTGAGCGTGTCCAGGGTCCAGGGGGCCGGATCGAGGTTGGTGACGGTGTGCCGGACCCGGACCAGCCCCTCGGGTTCCATGCGCAGTTCGGTGCGGAGTCGAAGACCACCGCCCTCGGCGGAGACGGTGACGCGTCCGCCCACGCCGGGTTCGGCGCCCTCCAACGGATCCACGTCGACCTCCACCCGCGACCAGGCCGGATAGGTGATCCGCCCCTCGTGGTGCCCGGCCAGCCCGGGGTGTCCGCGCCATCCCTCACCTTGGGTCGGCACCAGGGAGACGTAGGTGGGAACGTCGACGCCGTTGTTGGCGGCCGGGGGTTCGGCGGCCAGGGCCAGCCCCTCGAAGTCGGGCAGGTCCGCGCCCCAGTGCAGGACGTGCGGGAGACCGCTCTCCGGCACGCGCAGGACCAGGGCGGCCCCGGCGGCCCGCAGGGTGATGGTGCGCTGGTTGGTCATCCTTGATCGCTCCCAGAATCGGTCCGGCCACGCGAGGGTCCATCGAGTGTGTGAGTGCCGACACGAACCTCCACATCGTCGACACTGCACCCGCGAAATGTCAACGCTTATCAACGGTTTCCCACACGCCTCCCGGAACCAGACCCCCATTGACAGTGACCGACCAGCCAATGAGACTTTGATTCAACAGAATCCAACATTTTCGATCACAGGGGGCAGGATGCTGGCCGCGCAACGACAGGAGCTGATCCTCGATCGGCTCCGGCAGGACGGAAGCGTCCGCGTCACCGACCTCGTCGCGTCCCTGGCCGTGTCCGACATGACCATCCGACGCGACCTCGACACCCTGGAGGGACGCGGCGCCCTGCGCAAGGTGCACGGCGGCGCGGTCGCCCCCGAGGGCCCCCGCACCGAGGAACCGGGCTTCCAGGCCAAGTCGACCCGGCAGGCGGCCGAGAAGCACGCCATCGCGCGGGCCGTGGCCGACCTCGTCGAACCGAACAGCGCCGTCGGCCTGTCCGCCGGGACCACCACGGCGCTGGTCGCCGAGTACCTGCGCGACACCCCCGGTCTCACCGTCATCACCAACTCGCTGCCCGTCGCCGAGGTCTTCCACCGCTCGGAGCGCTCCGACCAGACCGTCGCGCTGACCGGCGGGTTCCGCACCCCCTCCGACGCCCTCGTGGGCCCGCTCGCCCTCGCCTCCGTACACGGGATCAACCTGGACACCCTGGTCCTGGGCGTGCACGGCATGCACGAACGGGCCGGATTCACCACACCCAACCTGATGGAGTCCGAGACCAACCGCGCCCTGGTGGAGTCCGCCGCGACCCTGGTGGTCGCCGCCGACTCCAGTAAGTGGGACACCGTCGGAATCAGCACCATCACCCCCTTGAACCGCTGCGACGTGCTCGTCACCGACGACGGGCTCGCCACGGACGCCCGACACACCCTTCAAGACCACGTGGGCGACCTCGTGGTCACCGACGTCCCCCGGGAGACCGGATGAGAAAGACCACCGCGCGCCTGGCCGACGGCCGCGAGATCATCTACTTCGACGAATCCGAAGACGCGCACCGCGAACTCCATGACCCCCGCGACCTGCCCGAACGGGCCCCCGGATCCGAACTGCGCCGGGATCCGCTGACCCGCGAGCAGGTCGTGGTGGCCGCGCACCGCCAGAGCCGCACCCACCTACCGCCCAGCGACCAGTGCCCGCTGTGCCCCTCCACCGTCGACCGGCACACCGAGGTCCCCGCCGCCGACTACGACGTGGTCGCGTTCGAGAACCGCTTCCCGTCGCTCAGCGGTGACGAGGGACGCTGCGAGGTGCTCTGCTTCTCCTCCGACCACGACACCTCGATGGCACAGCTGGGCAGCGCCCGTGTGCGCACCATCGTCGACGCCTGGGCCGATCGCAGCGCCGCGCTCGCCGAACGGCCCGGCATCGAGCAGGTGTACTGCTTCGAGAATCGGGGCGAGGAGATCGGGGTGACCCTGAGCCACCCGCACGGTCAGATCTACGCGCTGCCGTTCGTCACCCCCCGCACCACCTCCGTGGTGGCCTCGGCCCGCGCACACCGGGAGGAGACCGGCGGCGACCTGTTCGAGGACATCCTGTCCGCCGAACGCGAGGGGCCGCGCGTGGTGCTGCGGAACGAGCACTGGACCGCGTTCGTGCCCGAGGCCGCCCGCTGGCCGGTGGAGGTGCACGTCTACCCGCATCGCGACGTCCCCGACCTGCCCTCGCTCGACGACGCCGAACGTGACGCCTTCGCGGAGCTGTACACCGACCTGCTCGGCGGGCTCGACCGGCTCTTCGACAAGCCGCTGCCCTACATCTCCGCCTGGCACCAGGCGCCCGTCCGCGACTCCGAGGCCCGGGACCTGTCCCGGCTGCGGCTGGAGATCTTCTCCATCCGCCGCGCCGAGAACAAACTCAAGTACCTCGCCGGCACCGAGTCCGGCATGGGCGTGTTCATCAACGACATCGCGCCCGAGACCACCGCCCAACGCATCCGAGAGGCCACCCCGTGAAACTCCTCGTCACCGGCGGCGCCGGTTATGTCGGCAGCGTCGTCACAGCACTGCTGTTGGAGGTAGGGCACGAGGTCACCGTGCTCGACGTGCTCTCCGCCGGTCACCGCGACGCCGTCCCCGGCGGAGCCTCCTTCGTCGAGGGGGACATCCACGACGCGACCCGAGTCCTCGACCCCTCCTTCGACGCCGTGCTGCACTTCGCCGGAAAATCCCTGGTGGGCGAGTCCGCGCAGGACCCCGGACCGTACTGGCACACCAACGTCGGCGGCACCCTCGCCCTGCTGGAGGCCATGCGCGAACACGGTGTGGACCGGCTGGTGTTCTCCTCCACCGCCGCCACCTACGGTGACCCCACCTCGGACACGCCACTGCGCGAGACCGACCCGGCCTCGCCCACCAACCCCTACGGCGCGGGCAAGCTCGCCGTGGACCACATGCTCACCGGGTGGGCGCGCGCCCACGGTCTGGGCGCCATCAGCCTGCGCTACTTCAACGTCGCCGGGGCGCACGGCGGGCTCGGCGAGCGGCACGACCCGGAGACCCACCTCATCCCCAACCTGTTGAAGGTGGCCACCGGGGAGGTGGAGCACGCCTCGGTGCACGGCACCGACTACCCCACCCCCGACGGCACCGCGATCCGGGACTACCTGCACGTTCGCGACCTGGCCGACGCCCACTCGCGCGCCCTGGAGCACCTGGAACCGGGCACGCACCGGATCCACAACCTGGGCAGCGGCGGCGGATACAGCGTCCGCGAGGTGCTGGACGCGGTCCGACGGATCACCGGCCACCCCGTTCCCGTGGTCGACGGTCCCCGACGCGCGGGCGACCCCGCCATCCTCGTGGCGGCCAACGACCGGGCCCGCGCCGAACTCGGTTGGTCGCCCACTCGCGGTCTGGACGAGATCGTGGCCGACGCCTGGGAGTTCACCCGAAAGCGGGTGGAGACGTGAGCGGGCCATCGTACGTGGACGAGTGGGGACTGGCGGGCCGATTCCAGGAGGCGTTCGGTCGCGGGCCGGAAGGGATGTGGGTCGCCCCTGGGCGGATCAACCTCATCGGCGAGCACACCGACTACAACGACGGTTTCGCGCTGCCGATGGCCTTGCCGCACAGCCTGACCATCGCGGCGGCCCGCCGCACGGACGGGCGGGTGGGTGTGCGATCGTCGCAGTTCCCCGGCGCCCACGAATTCGACCTGTCGGGTCTGGCCCCGGGCACGGTCCCGGAGGGCGCCGCCTACCAGGCGGGCTCACTGTGGGCCCTGCTCGACGAGGGGCACCGGATCGGCGGGCTCGACCTGCTGGTGGACAGCACCATCCCGGCCGGCAGCGGACTGTCGACCTCGGCCGCGCTGTGCTGCGCGACGATCCTGGCCGCCACCGGGCTGTACGGCGACGAACCCGCCCCGGCCGAGGTCGCGCGCCTGGCACAGCGCGCCGAGAACGACTTCGTCGGCATGCCCTGCGGGATCATGGACCAGTCCGCGGTGATGCTGTCCGACGAGGGGCGGGCGTTGTTCCTGGACTGTCGTTCCCTGGCCACCGAACAGGAGCCGTTCGACCTCGCCGCGCACGGCATGGCCCTGCTGGTGGTGGACACCAAGGCACCGCGTCGACTGGTGGAGGGCGCCTACGCCGAACGCCGGCGGACCTGCGAGGACGCCGCCCGGCTCCTCGGGGTGCGGGCGCTGCGCGACGTCACCGTCGAGGCGTTGCCCAAGGCCCTGGCGGAACTGCCCGACGAGCTCACCCGCGCCCGGACCCGGCACATCGTGACGGAGAACGACCGGGTCCTCAAGACGGTGGAACTGCTGCGCGGCGGGCGACCGCGCGAAGTGGGCGCGCTGTTCACCGCCTCGCACGTCTCCCTGCGCGACGACTTCGAGGTGAGCGTCCCCGAGGTCGACACGGCGGTGGACGCGGCGCTGACCGCGGGTGCGCTGGGCGCGCGGATCACCGGAGGCGGTTTCGGTGGCTGCGTGATCGCGCTCGTGGACGACGATCGGGTCGGCCCCTGCGGTGAAGCGGTACGTGCGGCCTTCGCCGAACGTGGTTTCGGCGCTCCGGACGTGTTCACCGCGCTGCCGTCCAAGGGGGCGCACCGCCTGCGCTGATCAGTGGATTTCTGCAAACGCTTGCCGGTGGCGCCGGACCGGATCCGAAAGGGTCCGGCGCCACCGTCGGGCCGGGTCAGGACGTGGTGTCGATGACCCCGGTGCCCGCGTAGGCCTCGACGTCCGCCTTGGCGTCCGCGGGGCTCTGGGCGGTGTAGTCGTAGGGCACCGTGAAGTCGGTGGTCGACTCCAGGTGCTCGTGCGGGGTGCCGTTGGTGAACTCGTTGTCCACCAGGTTCCAGTAGCCGGTCTCGGAGCTGCCGTACCACCAGCCGACCGGACCCTCGATCTGGCCGTCCTGGCTGTCGGTGTCACCGGAGCCGACGTTGTCGAAGTGGTTGCCCTCGACCAGCACCTGGGCACCCATACGGGCGTTGATCGCCGAACCGTCGATGTCCTCGAACACGTTGTTCAGCATGTGCACGTCCGCGTGCCGGATCAGCGGCACACGGGTGTTGAGGTTGCTGAAGTGGTTGTGGTGGTAGGTGATGAGGTCCGGGGCGGCGTCGGCCGAGTCGTTGTGGCCGACCAGCGACGTCTTCCAGTGGTCGCTGAACCGGTTCCAGGAGACGGTGACGTACTCGGAACCGTGTTTGATGTCGACCAGGCCGTCGTAGTGGTCCTTGTCGACGCCCTCCTTCTCACTACTGAAGTCGTTGTGGTCGATCCACACGTTGGAGCTCTGTTCGGTGACCTCCAGCGCGTCGCCCTCGCCCTGGGAGACGTGGTGGATGTTCAGGTTGCGGAAGACGACGTTCTCCGAACGGGTGACCTTGAAGCCGATCCCGTCGAACTCACCCGAGTCGCCGACGCCGAGGATGGACACGTTGGCCAGGTCCTTGACGTCGATCTTCTGCTCGTCGACCTGGTCTGCGGTGACCGTGACGTCGACGTGGACGACCACTCCGTCGCCACCGTCGTCGTGGTCGTTGAGGAGTTCGTACAGTGCCTCGCCCGGGGTGCTCTCCGCACTCCAGGAGGCGTACTCGCTCAGGACGTACTCCTCGACGCCGTCGCCGCCGAAACCGCCGGTGGTGCCGCCGTTCATGGCGGCGTAGCCCACGGGGGTCTCGCTGTGCGGGTCGGCGAGGGTCCGCGGGTCCGAGCCCGAGGTGAGTTCTCCGTCGACCTGCTGACCGGGGACCACGAACCAGGCCCCGGCGAGCAGTGCCGCGCCGCCCACGGCGGCCATCGCCACGGGGGTGGCGGGTCGTCTCCTGCGCTGGATGGACATGGGGGTGCCTCTCTGCCGGTGGGGGTCAGGGGATATCAGCGGGGTCGTCCGCACCGGCCGTGTGACCCGACCGCACTCCGAATGCGCACCGGCCCTGAGGCCAGATTGCTGCAAACGGTTGCAGTCGCCCCATCGTCAACGCCCGGCCACACGCTGTCAAGGGAGGTTCCCGCGAAAACCCCGCGGGAGCGCGAACTCCTAGAGGTGGCGGCGGACCCGTTCGGCGGCGGTGGTGTCGCCGATCCGCTCGTAGAGGCGTTCCGCCTCCACGAGGTGCCCACGCCAGTCGTCCTCCCGGTTCAACTGCCCCAGACCGGCCAGGAGTTCGCACACACGGGCCAACGACGAGACCTGGTCGTACTTCTCGAAGTCCTCTCGTGCCTCGTGCAACTCCTCGCGGGCGTCGGCGAAGCGGCGCGCGGCGATGAACGCCCGGCCACGTTCCGATCGGACCTTGGCCGCGTTCACCTCGTCCGGTACGGCGTCCTCACCCGTACCGGCGAAGACCGCCATGGCCACGTCCAAGCGCTCCATGGCGTGCTCGAACCTGCCCGAGTTGAGCAGTGAGCGACCGACCAGCAATTCGAGGACGGCGATCCCGTGCGGCCACCCCAACGCCACCTTGAGGGGGCGGACGCGTTCGAACAGCGACAGCGCCGCGTCGTCCCGGCGGTCCCGCTGGGCCACGATGCCCCGACCCTCCAAGGCGGCGGCACGTCCGCGGTCGTCCTCATCGGCGTCGGCCAGGGTCAGGGCGGCCTCGAACTCCCGGTCGGCGCCGGTGAGCTCCCCGGTTTCGAGCAGCGTCAGTCCGAGCAGGTTGCGTGTGCGGGCCTCCCAGGCCGTGTCCTCCATGTCGCGGGCGGAGGCCGACGCGGCGCGCAGCAGCTCCACCAGTTCCGGTGCGCGGCCGGTTCCGCGCAGGTGGACCTCCAACGACTCCGTGATCCGGCAGACCGTCAGGTGGTTCCGGCTCTCCTTCGCCCCACGGGCACAGGAGACCAGGGATTCGGTGTTGGCGGCCATCCAGTTCCCGGCGTCCGTCGCGTCCGTGAAGACGGGAAGGTCGAGGTGAGTGGATTCGTCGGGCAGGGCCAGGTTCCATCGGCCGCAGATGAGGGCGGCGGCACGGACCGCGGCCTCGGACAGGTGGTCGGCGAACACGGATTCGAGCGCCTCCCGGTCCACGGTCGGCTCGGGGTCAAGGCTCATCGGGTCAAGTCTCACCACATCGTCCCCCTTCAATGGTGAGCGCAGAGCATGCGGGGTGCGTCGGACCACGGAAAAACTTGGGTCCGGTGAACTTCGGGGAGTGTTCATCGACAGTGGACAGGCGGGAACGCCGCGCTCGGCGTGGGGTGTTCGCCCCCCGCCGCTCGCTTCCCTCCCTCGGGCCGAGGTGGGCCGGCTCCCTCTTTCCGGCCCGTGCCTCGGCACTCGATCCCAGAGAATCCATGATGGTGGAGGACAAGGGGTTCCACCAGGGGATTACGGAATCCGTACCGGGCGCCGCGATGACCATTCATCGACCAAAGCCCGAACGACCTGTGGATTCGTCGATGACGGCAACGGGGCCGGCGTCCGCATCCGGCCACGTCAGGCGAGGTCCGCTCCTTCGTCGAGAAGCCCTTCGACGGCGTCGGCGGCGGCCCCGGCGCCGCCCGCCTCGTCGATCCGATCACGCATCCACCGCAGGCGTTCTCGCACGTTCGGGTCGTGGGCGACCTCCTCCACCGCCCGCCACAGGGAGTCGCCGTCGACCGTGTCCGGATCCAGGGCACGCCCGAGCGCGAGCTGTCGGATCCGATCGGCGTTGGCGCGTTGCTCGGCCATCTGGGGCAGGGCGACCAGGGGCACCTCGTTGGCCAGGCCCTCCATGGTGCCGCCCATGCCGGCATGGGTGACGAAGACGGTGGCGTGCCGCAGGACGGAGAGTTGGGGCACCTGGGCGTGGACCTCGACGTTGGGTGGCAGGTCGCCCAGGGCGTCGGGATCCGTTTCCCCGATCGACATGACCACGTGCCAGGGGCGCCCTTGTGCGGCGCGGGCGATCTCCCGGTAGAGCTCGGGGCGCTCGTTGTAGGCGGTGCCCAACGAGACCAACAGGACCGGGTCTTCGTTGGGCGGGGTCCACTCCTGTTGGAAGGAGCGGCCGGTCAGGGCCGGGCCGACGAACAGGTGGGTGTCGGCGAAGGATTCGCCCTCGTACTGGAAGGCCTTGGGCAGGGTGACCAGGCGCAACGCGGCACCGGTTCCCATCATGAACGCGCCCCCGTCGGCGAACCCCTGGGAGCGTGCGTAGCGGATCATCCGGAACACGGTGAGCAGGAAGCGCGGGTTCAGCGGGTTGATCCTGGTGTGGTCGTGGTGCAGCGACCAGTGCTTGTTGCTCACCAGGTTGGGCCAGTTCTCGACGGTCGGGACGCCCCAACGGTGGGCGAGCAGCCGTCCCCACCAGGCCAGCGTGGCGTCGTGCACCACCAGGTCGGGAGCCTCCCGATCGACCTGGTCGGCGTGGACGACCTTGATCTCTTCCAGTAGTGAGCCCATGGCGCGGATCAGCTCCGCGCCGTGCATCTGGGGTGACTCACCTTGTCCCTGCCAGGTCGTGGGGGTGGGCACGTGTTCGGCGCCGGTCTCGATGATCCGGTCGGCGAAGGCCTCGGGGGCGGCGAAGGTGACCCGGTGTCCGCGCCGGACGAGCTCGGTGGCCAGTCCGAGAAGGGGGTTGACGTGTCCGGAACCGTTGGGGGCGAAGAAGGCGATGTGGGCCATGCGGGCAATCTACCCCTCCCCCTTGTTGGGAGCGTTCCCATGCGTCAAGGTGCTCAAGGTTGATTCCTGATCTGGGAGGGACGCATGGGACTGCGATTCGGACTGTTGGGCACCGGTTACTGGGCCCGCGAGACACAAGGGGCGGCGCTGGCCGCGCACCCGGAGGCGGAGCTCGTCGGGGTGTGGGGGCGAGACCCCGCCAAGGCCGCTCACCTGGCCGAACACCTCGGCACCCGACCCTACGACGACGTGGACGCGCTCATCACCGATGTCGACGCCGTCGCCATCGCCCTGCCGCCGAACATCCAAGGGGACCTCGCGCTGCGAGCGGCCAGGGCCGGCCGTCACCTGCTGCTGGACAAACCGGTGTCCCTGGGTCTGGACGTGGCCGACGCCCTGGTGAGCGAGGTCGAGTCGCGTGGGTCGGCCTCGGTCGTGTTCTTCACCAACCGCTTCTCCGACAACGTGAACGAGTTCCTGCGCACCGCGACCACCGAAGGTGGCTGGCACGGTGCCCGGGCCACCCTGTTCGCCTCCATCTTCCAGCCGGGCAACCCTTACGGCGCTTCGCCCTGGCGTCGGGAGAAGGGCGGCCTGTGGGACGTGGGGCCGCACCTGCTCTCGGTGGTGCTGCCCGTGCTCGGGCCGGTCGTGGAGGTCACCGCGCTGAACGGCCCCCGGGACAGCGTGCACCTGCTGACCCACCACCGGGGCGGGGCCGTCGGATCCTTCTCGGTCACCCTGGACGCGGCCCCCGCGGCCAAGGCGTTCGACATCGACCTCTATGGGGAACCTGGTTGGCGTTCGGTCCCCGGAGGTGATCGGAGCGCCGTGGAGGCCTTCGGATCCGCGATCGACCGACTGCTGACCCAGGCGGCCGGGGATCGGGGCGATCCGTGCGACCTGCGGTTCGGCCGCGACGTCGTGGCGGTGTTGACCGCCGCCGAGGAGTCCGCCCACTCCGGTCGGACCGTACACGTGGCCGAGGCCACCGGATCGGATCCGGTGACCTCGGGTTGAGAGTCGCGGGTGAGCGCGGGTGAGTGCCGCCGGTCAGGCGGTCTTGCCCGTGTTCTTCGAATACATCCCGTCGGCGAGGTAGACGATTCCCGCCGCCACCAGGACCTGAATGATCAGGACCAGGAGCCAGGCGGAGGTGAAGAAGCTGGCGATCCACCCGCCGAGGAAGGCGGCCACGATGCCCAGGACCAAGGTCAGCCAGATCGGCAGGTGCTGTTTGCCGGGAACGATGAGCCGCCCCAGGGCACCGATGATGATGCCGACGATGAGTGCGCTGATGATGCCGGTGATCTCCACAAGACCTCCCACAGTTGGACGCACCTCCGTCGTTCCCGAACACACCGGAAGAACACTGCTTCTCCGTCCCTGATTCAAACCCTTTGCCGCCTTTTGGGAACTTCTCTTACTTTCCCCTCTCCCGTCCAGCAAAGGAATACATCCGACGTCCTGGGGCACAACCCTCTCTGTCGATCCCTCTGTCGATGTCGAGAGAAAAGCTCCTTCATGCCCCCTCAGGAAGGTGACCGGCGCACCCCCGTCGACAACACCACGGGGGCCGTGCACGGCGGAACGGTGATCCAGACCGGGACCATCCACGGCTCCGTGCACCTGGTAACGGCCGGCTCCGACCCCGTTCCCCGACAGTTGCCGATGCCGCCCCGCATCTTTACCGACCGTGCGACCGAGTTCCGTCGTCTGGAGACCCTTCGGCACGAGGTCGCCAGTGAGGGACACGGACGGATCATGGTGCTCACCGGTCCCGGAGGCGTGGGCAAGACCGCCCTGGCCACCCGTTTCCTCGACACGATCGCGGAGCACTTCCCCGACGGCACCCTGTACACCGACCTCCAGGGGTTCACCGAGTCCGGACCCACCGACGCCTCGGACGTCCTGGACGCCTTTCTCCGGGCCATGGGGACCGAACCCGCCGCGATTCCCCATTCCTTCGACACCCGGGCGGCGGCCTTCCGCAGCCGGACCCACGGGAAACGGATCGCCCTCCTGTTGGACAACGCCATGTCGGCGGCCCAGGTCCGGGCGCTCACCCCGGGACAGGGACGGCACCTGGTCGTGGTGACCACACGATTACACCTGACCGGCCTGCGATTGGACGGCGCGGAGTTCCTGGACATCCGGCCGCTGGGTGAGAACGAAGCCCTCGAACTAGTGACGCGCATGCTCGGCGACGGCCGCGCCGGCGACGATCCCACCTCGGCCCGACGGCTCGTGGGCCTGTGCGGGCGGCTCCCCCTGGCCCTGCGCGCCGCCGTCAGCGGTCTCGCCCTGCGCCCCCACCAACCCCTGGACCGGCTGGTCTCGCGTCTGACCGACGAGGGCGAGCGTCTCGCCGCGCTCAGCCACACCCGGGAGCTCTCCGTGGACAGCGTGTTCACCACCTCCTATCGGGAGCTGTCCGAGCCCGACCGACGTCTGTACCGGTTGTCGGGGGTGCTGCCGGCCCGCGACCTGACCGTCGAGGTCGCCGCGGCGTTGCTGGCCACGGACCCGTCCGACGCCGAGAACCGCCTGGACCATCTGGTGGCGGCCAACCTCCTGGAGGAGACCCCCGGAGGCCGATTCCGTCAACACGACCTGATCCGGTTACACGCCCGCGCCCGGGCAGAAGAGGATGAGCCGGCGGAGGAGATCGAGGAAGCACTGGACCGGGTGCTGGAGTACTACCTGACCACCGCCGCCGCGGCCGACCGGACGATCAACCCCCATCGTTGGGTTCTGGCACCGGTCTTCGATCGCACACCCGTCCGTGACTTCGACACCCATGACGATGCCCTGAACTGGTTATCGGAGGAACTGCCTTCGTTGCGGTCCTGCGTGCACGCCGCCCATGACAGCGGACGTCACTCGACCTGCTGGCAGCTGTGCGAGACCCTCCGCAACCTGTTCACCCTGCGACGGCACTACCTGATCTGGCACGAGTGCTACACAATCGGTCTGGCCTCCGGCGACGCACTCGGAGACGCGGGGGTGCAGGCCTGCATGCTGCTGGCCCTGGCCGACGCCCAACGGAGCATGGGAGACCCGGAGGAGGCCTACGGCGGTTACCACCGTTCCCTGGAACTGTGGGAGCGCATCGGTCATCTCGATGGTGCGGCCAGCAGCCTGGAGGGATGCGGGATGAGCGAGTTGGACCTGGGCAGGCCCGCCCGGGCGATACCGCACTTCCGGAAGGCGATCGACATATACGAGGCCACCGGTCCGGAACGCGGGGTCACCCTCATGCTGCGTCGTCTGGGGAGGGCCACCCGGGACTCGGGCGAGTACCGAGCGGCCATTCCCTACTTCCTGAGGGCTCTGGAGGGTTTCGGCGCCGACGACGACGCCTACATGAGGGCCAGGACCCTTGGCGAACTCGCCGCCGCCCACCTCGCGCTCGAAGACGCGGTGCGGGCGGAGGAACACCTGGACGAAGCGCTCCCCCTGGCGACGAGGGTCGGCGCCTCCGCCGAGATCGCCGGGCTGAGGGTCATGCGCGCCGACGCGTTCCTCATGAGTGGGAACGCCGACGGCGCACGCGTGGAACTCACTCGGGCACTCGCCATCTACACGTCACTCGCAGATCCTCGGACCGAAGGAACCCGACGGCGACTCGACTCCCTGGCTCCCAACGAGGACGGGTGAGGTCGAACCCGATCGGCCAACGGCCCGGTGCGGCCCCCATGAGATTCCACGACCACCAAGCGTGGGCGAAGGACGCGAGCAGCCGCGCCACGCCCTGTCCCGATTCCTCCCAGGGTAGGCACGGAAGACGCCGGCGAACACCGTCCGTCCAACCCCTGGCGCGGATTCCTCCGTCCGGCCCGGCCACGACCGCACACCCGGGAAGGACGTCCAGGAGCCGATCGGCGTCCGCGGCGTGCCGCTGGATGGACAGGACCACGTCGGCCGCCCGGAGCCACCGGTCCTCCACCCCTCCGTCCGCGACCACGAGCAGGTGTTCGTCGACGAAACCGCTTCCGCCACGAGTCGAGCGCAACTCGACCGCGCACCACGTCACCCGGGGCGCCGAGCCCTCCGCCGGGGCTCTCACCGGTCCTCCGTTCCGTAGTGGAAGAAGGTGGGCGAGCGGAGAGGAGCCGGCACGGCGGTGTCACCCGGTTCCGGGAGGCCCAGAAGACGGTAGATCAGCTCGCGCACCAACGCGGCGGCCCGACCGGGCTCGGAGGTCAGCAGCGAGCGGTAGAGGTCGGTCACGCCCGGGTCGTGGCGACCGATCACGGTCTCCAGCTGCGCCGGCAACGACCGCTCCGGGTCGTGACGCCGTTCCATCCGCAACAGCACCTCCGACTGGGACCCCGGCGCCACCCCCTCCAGGCCCCCTCCCGTCAGCAGAACGGGGTTCCCCAGTGCAGCGGCCATGTAGGTGGTGCTGCCGTGATCGCCGATCACCACGTCGGCGGCCATGAGCAGCCCCAGCCACGAGGAGTTCGGTTCCAACACCCGCAGACCCCGTCGACGCGCGGCGGCCAGCCAAGCCAGGAGTTGCCGCGGGCTGTGGGCCGACCATACGCCGGGATGGACGAGCAGTGCCACGACGTGGTCGCCGGGGAGTGCCGTCATCACCCGCTCGACCAGGCCGGGCTCCATGCCGATCAGGGATTCCCCGCCCCAGGTGGTCGACAGGACGACCAACCTCTCGTCCGCGTCGACACCGGCGGCCTGTCGGAAGCGGTCTCGTTCCGAAGCCGAAGAGGTGGCCCGGTCATAGGCCGGATCCCCCACCACGTGGGTGATCTCCAGGGCCTCGGAGACCACTCGACCGATCGTGTGCCTGTGGTTCACGTGGGGAACCGTTATCGCCGCCGCCGACACCCGGCCATAACGCACCAGGGTCGAGTAGATCGCGTCGACGATGGGGGGCTTCCTGAGCGGTGGCCCGAACCCGGCACCCGGGGGGACCACACTGCTGAACCCCATGCCGTGCGGGACGACCAGTACCGGGGCCCGCAACTGTTCGAGGTGGCTGTTGTGCCCGTTGTTACCGGCGAGGGCGAGATCGAAGTCGTACCGGAGGGCCTGTTCCCAGGTCAGGAGCAGCCCGTCGAACCGCTCCAGGTAGCTCGCCGCGCTCGGGGAGAACCTGGAGTTCTGGGCCAACACGTACACGACCTGGATCCGGGGGTCGTGTTCGAAGAGGGAGACAACGTCTCCCAACCGGTCTCCGGCCTGGTGGTTCTCCACCACGACCGCGACCGTCTTGTCGGTGCGCAGGGTGACCGGGGCGACCGGTCCGTGATTGTCTCGTCTCCAGTGCTGCGTGTGCCCCATCGCCTGTGGACCTTCCCGGTTGATGACTCAATCCGGGTTCCACCCTGCGCCGACCGGCTGAACAGGGGCTGGTGGGAGACCTTGCCGGGAACTTGGAAACCTCATCGCGGACAAGCCCTGACCTTGCACGGACCTTGTCGAGGCATGTCCGCTTTCAGATCACTTGTGTACGCGTATCGGATCGTCGCTGGACACCTGTGAAGGAAGAGAGGTCAGATCCGGGGCAACGGTGCTCTGCGAAGCGAACAAGGCAGGACTTTCCAGGGAAGGGGGTAAATAAGCACCGGTAGCCACATTGCTCCAGTACCAGCAGGCACCTTAACCACACATCTGTCCGTACCGCAGATGGTTGGAGAAAGTCCTCCCGAAGGTCCCTAACCCACCGCTTGGCCCCTTACGTACTGGAACCACTTGATCTTGGAACGCACCTGCTCCAGGTAGGGCGTCGGCATCCGTTCGAGGTGCCGCACCGCCTCCGCCCAGTACGCCAACGCCTCTTCCGGGTCGCCCTTCAAGCTGCTGAGGTCTCCCAGACGTGAGCAGCACATCCCCTCGTTCTGATGCGCACCCGTGCTGGCGGCGACTCCCCTGGCCTCCTGGTACATCACCTCGGCCTCGGAACGACGCTGCTGTGCCGACCGCACGTCCCCGAGAGCTCGCAGAAGGGGTGATCTCGGAAGGGCGAGGTCATGTATCTCGGCCAGTTCGAGACCGTTCAACAAGGTCCACTCGGCCTCGGGAATCCTGCCCAAACCCAACAGGGCGGTTCCCACACCGACCTTGCTCCTGATCATCCCCGTGACGTCACCGGCGGACCAGAACCCTCTCTGGGCCGACTGGAAACTGTCGTAGGCGTCCCTATGCCTGCCCAGGTAGCTCTCCAGAAGTCCCCTGTTGTGCTGAGTACTCGCGATACCGAGAGCGTCACCATAGGCCCGGAACACCCACATACAGCGCTCGTTCAATGCCCGCGCTTCTCTGTGACGCCCCTCCCCGAAGCGCATCTGGAAGAGGTTCATGGCCACGCGTGCCGCCATGTGCTCATCCCCCAACGCCTGGTAGAGCTGTTTGGAAACGAGGAAGTGGCTGGAAGCACGATGGTGTCTTCCGGTCTCGCTCTGACTCAGCGCGAGATGGTTGTAGACCTTCGCGATGCCCCTTTGGTCCCCCAAATCCTGGAACTCGTCGAGAGAGGCCCTGTACTCGGAGATCGCTCGCAGGTGATCATCCTGGTCGGCGTGGAGAAGACCGACCTGGTCCCGGGCATAC
>NZ_JBSHCT010000037.1:28168-31491 GCF_053615935.1 Nocardiopsis sp. NPDC055879 | reverse complement strand
GGGGGTGAGGGCGTGGAGTGGGGCCGCCCGCCGTGAACACTGCCTACTATGGCTAGCCATGCGTATTCTCGTGGTCGAGGACGATGACCGGGTGGCACGCGGGCTGGTGACCGCGCTGCGCTCCGCCTCCTTCGACGTCCAACGGGTGGCCACCGCGGAGCGGGCGCTCACGGCGCCGGCCGCGGACGTCGTCCTGCTCGACCTCGGACTTCCCGACGCCGACGGGATCGACCTCCTGCGCCGCCTGCGTCGGCGCCCCCAGACCGCGATCATCGCGGTGACCGCGCGCAGCGAGGAACGTGACCGGGTGCGGGGCCTGCGAGCCGGGGCCGACGACTACGTGGTGAAACCCTTCGGGGTGGCCGAACTCCTCGCGCGCATCGACGCGGTACTACGACGCACCCGGTCGGCGCGGGCCGAACCCGAGCCCGAGAACCCGCCGCTGCGGGTCGGTGACCTGGTCATCGATGTCGACTCCAGGGAGGCCGAACTCGGCGGCGAACCCCTGCAACTGACGCGTAAGGAGTTCGACCTCCTACGCCTGCTGGTCTCCCGTGCGCCGAACGTGGTGGCCCGAGACCAGATCCTGGACCAGGTGTGGGGCGCCGCCTGGGAGGCCTCCTCGCGAACCCTGGACACCCACATCGCCTCGTTGCGCAACAAGGTGGGGGACGCCGTGCACATCCGTACGGTGCGCGGGGTCGGCTACGTGCTCGACGGGGGCTGACCCATGCTCAGGCGTCTGCTGACGATCCTGTTGCCGGTGGCGTTCGTCCTGGTCGGAGCCGTTGTCGCGCCTCTGGGCGCGGTGATCGCCCAACAGCAGACCCAGCAGGTGTACGTCGACCGGCTGGGGGACGCCGGTCGTTTCGCGGCGCTCGCGCGCACCGCGCTGGAGACCGACCGGGACAACGCCCTGGCCCAGGAGATGTCCCGTTACGAGCAGCTCTACGGGATCCCGACGGTCGTGGTCGCCCCCGACGGGGAGGTCGTGACCGGGTCCGGAGACCGTGAGCGGATGCGAGCCCTGGTCGCGGACGTGGACATGGGGGCGGGGATCACCGCGGCCCTGGCCGGAGAACGTCCGGAGCCACCGACCACGGTATGGCCGTGGAGTTCCGATCCGCTGGTGGTGGCCGAACCGATCGGTCGTGACAGCGAGGTCGCCGGTGCCGTGGTGCTGGTCTCCTCCACCGATGGCCTGGGTGCCGACATCCTCACCGCGTGGGGGTGGATGACCCTGCTCAGCCTGATTCCGCTGGCCCTGTTGGTGGCGGCCTCGTTGCCGCTGTCCTGGTGGGTGCTGCAACCCGTCCATCGGCTGGACGAGGCCACCACCGCGGTGACCGCGGGCGACCTGGACGTGCACGTGGACGCCGAACGCGGCCCACCCGAGCTGCGCAGGCTCACCGATTCCTTCAACACCATGGTCGACGTGGTGCGTCGGGCCCTGGAACGGCAGCGCGCGTTCGTCTCGGAGGCCTCCCACCAGCTGCGCAACCCTCTGGCGAGTCTGCGGTTGTCGGTGGAGAACCTGGCGCCCTACCTGAAGGGGGAGGACGCGGCGGAGGCGCACGCCGTGGCGATCGACGAGACCACGATGATGCATCGGATGCTCAACTCGCTGCTGGCCGCCACCCGGCTGGAGAGCGTCACCGGCAGCGAGGCGGTGGAGTTGACGGCCCTGGTCGAGACCCGGGTTCCCAGGTGGCGCGCCCTGGGGGAGTCGCGCGGCATCGAGGTCGTCACCGACCTGCCCGAACGGGTGTGGGCGCAGGCTCCGGCGGGTGGCCTGGGCAGCATCCTCGACGAGCTGTTCAGCAACGCCATGCGGCTCTCCGGCGGCGACCGGATCGAGATCCGCGTCGACGACGGCGAGGAGGTAAGGATCGGGGTGTTCGACAACGGCACGGGGTTGCCGGAGGAGGAGCGTGAGGCCGCCCTCGGCCGGTTCTGGCGCTCTCCCAGCCACCAGAACATCGAGGGCACGGGGTTGGGGTTGGCGATCGTCGCCGACCTGGTTCGGGAGTCCGGTGGACGGCTCGTCCTGGGTGACGGACTGGCCGAGGACGGGCGCAATGGGCTCGGAGTGGTCATCGTCCTGCCACCGGCCGACCCCCCGAAGGAGTCCGATGACGATGAGCCTCCGCGGCCCTGAGGCGGGGCCTGGTATTACGCGGGCTTGTTCTCCCGATACCACTGCTCGGCCCCGGGATGCAGGGGCACGACGCCGGTGGAGATCCCGGTGCGCACGTTGATCTGTGCGGCTTCCGGGCGCTGTTCGGCCAGGCGTGCGGCGCCGGTGTACACGGTTTCGGTGATCCGTCGAACGAGCTCGTCCGGCAGGTCCCGGCGGCACAGGAGCAGGTTGGGGATGGACATGGTGGGGCAGGCGGGGATACCGCTGTAGGTGGTGGCGGGAATGGTCGCGGAAAAGTACGACTCCGGATACACGCCGACCATCGCGTCGGCGGTGTCGGCCAGGTCGACCAGCCGCAGGGCTCGTTCCTCGGCGAGGTCGGCGATCGCGGGGGTGGGGAGCCCGGTCAAGGAGAACATCGCGTCGATGTCTCCGGCGTCGAGGGCCGTGGCGGATGCGGCCTGGTCGAGTCGTACCTCCTCGGGCCGCACCCCGGTGACATCCAGGATCTGCGCGGCGGTGAACTCGGTGCCGGAGTTGACCGTGCCCAGGGAGACCCGCATCCCCTCGATGTCGGAGAGCGACCGCACGGGGGAGTCCTCGCGCACGGCCAGGTGGACGAAGCTGTCGAAGAGCCTGCCCACCGCGCTGATCGCGGACCCCTCCGTGGTGATGTCGGTGGCGAGTACGGAGTCGAGGTTGGCGAGGCCGAGATGGGCCTCGTCGTCGGCCAACATGCGCAGGTTGTCGTGGGAGGCGCCCGTCTCGACGGTGACGAGCTCTTGGTCGGGCAGGTGTTCGTCCAGCAGTCGGGCGAGGGCGGCGCCGATCTCGCGGTAGACGGCTCCAGGGGGGCCGGTGGCGACGACGATCCGGGGGAGACCGGGCGCGGGGTCGTTCGAGCAACCGCTCACGGCCGCGATGGAGAGGGCACCGAGACCGCCCAGGAGAGCGGCCCGTCTGGTCGGTCCGGGCGATCGCATACTCGCAGCTTAGACGGGGTCGAGCGTGGAGTGAGGGGGTCACCCCACCTCACTCCGTGTCCCACGGGGTATACCCAACGTCGCCCAATGTCAGAGGAATCCAAAGAAATAGTGAGTTGCGTTGCACACACCCCTTTGTGAACTGACTATCTATTGAGTCAAGACGTAACCCGGAGGCAAACTCGCGGCAACCCGCGAGT
>NZ_JBSHCT010000037.1:14956-28071 GCF_053615935.1 Nocardiopsis sp. NPDC055879 | reverse complement strand
CGCTGGCCGCGGTCTTCATGCTGATCGCCTGGTTCGTCCTGACCCGCCTCTTCAAGCCGGGGGTGAAGAAGGTCGAGGGCGCCCAGGAGATGATCCGCGAGGAACTCACCAAGATGGGCGCCATGTCACGTGGTGAGAAGCTCGTGCTGGCGGTGTTCGCCTTCGCCGCCCTGTCCTGGATCTTCATCCCGATGATCGCCGACCTGGGTCCGGTCGCCGCCGTGGCTCCTTGGCTGGGCAACGTCACGGACGCGGGTGTCGCGATGACCGTAGCGGTCCTGCTCTTCCTCCTGCCCGTGGACCGTAAGACCCCCCTGATGGACTGGGAGACGGCGGTCAAGCTTCCCTGGGGCGTGCTGCTCCTCTTCGGTGGCGGGCTGGCCATCTCCGCCCAGTTCACCGACTCCGGATTGAGCGCCTGGGTCGGCGCCCAGGTCTCCTTCCTGTCCGGGGTGCCCACCTGGGTGCTGATCCTGGCCGTCAGCGCGTTGGTCCTGTTCCTCACCGAGCTCACCAGCAACACCGCGACGGCGGCGACGTTCCTGCCGATCATGGGTGGCGTGGCCATGGGCATGGACATCGACGTCCTGGCCCTGGTGGTCCCGGTCGCGCTCGCCGCCACCATGGCGTTCATGCTCCCGGTGGCGACCCCGCCGAACGCGATCGCGTTCGGCTCCGGTTACGTGAAGATCGGCGAGATGATCAAGGGCGGCGTCTGGCTCAACCTCGTTGCCCTGTTCCTCATCCTCGGCACCATGTACGGCCTGATGACCTGGGCCCTGGGCATCTCGCTATAGGCGTAGGCCACGGATCGCTCGAAGCAGAGAGCGGGCGGTCCTTCCCTGGGCGGTGTTTCCTCCTCTCCCGGACACCGCCCGGCACTCCCAGGGGCGCCCCTACCGGATCCGTCACCGTCTGACGGGGACCGGCGGGGGCGCCCTTCTCCATGCCCTGGGCCCTCCATGCCCTCAGCGGTCGGAGCGTTCCCGTGCTCGGGGGCTTCGTTCGGGTCGACCGGCCAACAGGGAAACGCCCACCTGCGCCAGCGCGAGGGCGCCCACCAGCAACAGCACCGGTTCCCACACACCCATGGCCTGTCCGAGCGTGCCCGCGGCCACAGGGCCGCCGGCGGCCAACAGGTAGCCCATGGACTGCGCCATCCCGGACAGGCGGATGGTCCTTCCGTGCGTGCCACCGCGGAGCGCGATGAGCGCCAGCGCCACCACGATGGCGCCACCCGTGCTCGCCCCCGCCAGCAGGACCCACAGCAGCCCCCACCCGGGCGCCCACACCAGTCCGGCCATGGCCACCACCATGGCCACGCTCACCACCAGGCAGGCCGGACGCTGCTCGGCCCGACGTCCCATCAGCGTGGTGATGGCCAGGCCCGCCACGATGCCCGCCAGTTGGAAGCCGAACAGGTGCCAGCCGGCCGTGGTGGGAGCGACGCCCCGAGAGGCCTCCACGGTGGGAAGCCAGTTCATGAGGGTGAAGTAGGTGGTGGACTGCAACCCCATGAAGACGGTGACCTGCCAGGCCTTGGCGGAGGTCCACACCGACCGTTCGGGTACTTCGTGGGTGACGCCGACGGCCCCGACAACTTCGGGCCCGGGTACCCGGCGCATCCGCACCGCCCACACCAGGACGGCCACCGCCACCAGGCCCGCCCACAGGCCCAGCGCCGGCCGCCAACTCCCCAACAGCAGCGACAACGGCACGGCGAGGCCGGCGGCCAGGGCGGCCGACGCGTTCATCACGGAGGTGTTGACCCCGGTCAACAGGGAGATCCGGGAGGGTTGGTCCCGCCGGATGATGGCGGGTACCAGCACGTTGCCGACCGCCACCGAGGCGCCGATCAACGCGGTGCCGATCCACAGGGCGGGCAGCGGCGGCAGGGAACGCAGGACGATCCCCGCGCACAGCACCACCATCGCCACCAGCACCACCCGGTCCACGCCCCAGCGGGACGCCGGCCCGTGGACCAAGGGTGAGACGACGGCGAAGCCGAGGAGCGGAAGCGCTCCCAACAGCCCCAACGCGGAGCCGGACAACCCCGTGGTGTCGCCGATCTGCCCCAGGACCGAACCGACCGAGGTCAGGGCCGGGCGCAGACAGGCGGCGACGAGGAAGAGGGCTGCGAGGACCAGCGCGCCCTGGGCTCCGGTGCGGGCGGTGGTGCTGGAGTGCATGGAGCCTCGCTGGGGGTGCGGGTTGAGGCATCCGATGAGCGGATGACGACGTCCAGGGCAGGCTAGCGCCTACGCTCCCGACCGGGAAGGGACCATGACGAAGAACCCCGCCCCGTCCGGGTCGGGTGACCTGGACGGGACGGGGTCCTCATGTGTTCGCGTACGCGGGCCGGTACGTCAGTCCCGGCCGCGGCTCGCCGAGGGGCGACGCGGGCGACGGTTGCGCCCACCGTTGTAGCCACCGCCGCCGTAGCCCCCACCGCGCGGGCCACGACGAGGGTTGTCCTCGCGGCCACGGGGCAGGGTCACCGGCTCACCGGAGGGCTCACGGGCACCGGTGATGCGGGCGAGCTCCGGGTCCTCGGGGTGCACCTGCGAGACCTGGGCGTCGACACGCGCCTGGTACATCATGCGGGCCATGCCGCGACGCTGGCTCGGCAGCACCAGGGTGACCACGTTGCCGGACTCGCCGGCACGGGCGGTACGGCCGCCACGGTGCAGGTAGTCCTTGTGGTCGGTGGGCGGGTCCACGTTGACCACCAGGTCGAGGTCGTCCACGTGGATGCCGCGCGCGGCGACGTTGGTGGCGATCAGCGCGGTGACCGTGCCCTCCTTGAACTGCTTGAGGGTGCGGGTGCGCTGGGGCTGGGAACGGCCGCCGTGCAGGGGCGCGGCCCGGACGCCGTTGTCCAGCAGGTACTGGGCCATCCGGTCCACGGCGTGCTTGGTGTCCAGGAACATGATGACCCGTCCGTCACGGGCGGCGATGCGGGTCGCCGTGGCCTGCTTGTCCGCGGGGGACACGTGCAGGAGGTGGTGCTCCATCGTGGTGACGGTGCCCTCGGAGGGGTCGACCGAGTGCACCACCGGGTCGTTGAGGAAGCGGCGGACCAGACGGTCCACGTTGCGGTCCAGGGTCGCCGAGAACAGCAGGCACTGACCGCCGGCGGGGGCCTCTTCGAGGATCGCGGTGACCTGCGGCATGAAGCCCATGTCGGTCATCTGGTCGGCCTCGTCCAGGACGGTGGCCTCCACCTGGTCCAAGACGCAGTCGCCGCGCTCCATCAGGTCGCGCAGACGACCCGGGGTGGCGACGACGAGTTCCACGCCCTGGTGCAGGGAGCGCGCCTGGCGGTGGATGGGCATGCCGCCCACCACGGTGGCCATGCGCACCCGCACCGAACGGGCGTACGGGGTGAGCGAGTCGGTGACCTGCTGGGCGAGCTCACGGGTCGGGGCGAGCACCACCGCGAGGGGGTGCCGCGACTCGGCCTTGCGACCGTCGAGACGGGCGAGCAGGGACAGCCCGAAGGCCAGCGTCTTGCCCGACCCGGTCTGGCTGCGGCCCAAGACGTCGCGGCCCGCCAGCGAGTTCGGCAGGGTGGCCGCCTGGATCGCCGACGGAGTGGTCAGGCCCTGGCGCGTCAGCATCGACTTCAGCGGGTCGGGCATGTCCAGGTCCTGGAAGGCCTCTACCGGGTCGAGCCCGGGAGTGACCGTGGTGGGGAGGGCGAACTCACCGGAGGAGCGTCCGCCGTCGAAACGGCCTCGGCCGCCTTCTCGGTTGCCGCCCTGACGGGGGCCGCCACCGAAGGAGCTACGAGGGCGCCTGCGGCCGTACTCCCCGGAGGGACGGGGGCGTCGGGTGTTGGTACGGGACGTGTGGTTCAAGGTAAACCTTCCACCGACGACCCGTGCCGGGCGTGGAGGTCGCTGCGACCTCGACGCTGAGCACCGGCGGCGCCGGGATAATACTGCGAGATCCACTGCCCACACGGAGAATCCGGGGCGTGGTTGATGGCCGGTGCCGGTCGAGACGCGACGGCGAGAAAACCGGTCCGAAAAGAAGAAAGGCAGAGGCCCAGCGCCCTGAGGGCGGGCCCCTGCTATGGAAAGAGCCTCAGCTCTCTCAGACCAGGGTGATGTTGTCGGCCTGCAGGCCCTTGGCACCCTGGGTGACGTCGAACTGGACGGCCTGGCCTTCCGCGAGCTCGCGGTAGCCGTTGGCCTGGATGGCGGAGTAGTGGGCGAAGACGTCGGGGCCGCCGCCGTCCTGCTCGATGAAGCCGAAGCCCTTTTCGCCGTTGAACCACTTGACGGTACCGGTGGCCATAGATTGTGCCTCTCGTTCGGGAGCATGAAGAAAACCGCGATTTGACGATTTTCCCGTCACCGCGGTGAGCGCCCGAAAAAGATGGAGCTTTATGCGGGGTCACTACTGCAACTTCGATCAACCTAGCACACGGTTTGTGCGGGGGGCCGAAAGATCCGATGTGTTGTAACGCATCGAAAACCCTGGTATCGGATCGGGTGAAGGCGTTGTTGGCCGGGGGGTCTGCGTGCGCTCATACGGCCGGGCCCCGCCTTCCCCTCAAGGACGGGACCCGCTCGCTCCGGTGTTGCCGAGACCGGCTAGAGTGCGCCCTCGTCTCGGCCTTCGGTGGTCGCTGTGGACAGGTCGTCGAACTTCGTGTCCTCAACCGGTGCCACCCCGGTCAGGTAGCCGGCACGCGCGATGGCGTTGCCGCCCACCGCTGCGGTCGACAGCTGGATCAACAGGGCGAGGCCGATCTTGATGGTGTTCTCCACGGTCGGGTAGTGCAAGAGGAGCCCGAGCAGCAGGAGCGCCGTGCCCAGGGCCCCGGCGATGGTGACACCGCTCAGCCGCGCGTAGAAGTCCCGGAGTCGGAGCAGGCCGACCGCACCGACCAGGAACACCACGGCTCCCGCGATCATGCAGACGACTCCGAGCGGGTACAGCACGTTCATCGCTTGCCTCCGGTGATCAGTCGGGCCATGGAGAGTGCGGCCAAGAACCCGACCAGTGAGCAGACCAGCACGATGTCCACGACCAGTGCGGTGTCCAGGCGAAAGCCCAACATGGCCACCAGACCGACGAACCCGAAGAAGATGACGTCGGTGGCGGCGCCACGGTCGGCCGCGGAGGGACCGGTGAGAATGCGGTAGGTGGCGATGACCATCGCCACCACGATCGCGGCCAGACCGATGTCGATGACGTGCATCAGCGGGTTCCTCCCTCGGCGGTGATCGATTCCGCGGACCGGGGCGGTCGGGTGACCGCGAGGATTCTGTCCTCCATGGCACGGATGTCCTCGCGGAAGGACTCGCGGTCCTGCACGTACAACCCGTGCACCCACAGGGTGGAGGGTTCGTGTCGTACGGCCACCGTGACGGTGCCCGGGGTCAGGGAGATCAGATTGGCCAACATCGTCACCTCGAAGTCGGTTCGGCCACGGATCGGGACCTCCACGAAGGCGGGTGTCGACGCACTGCCAGGAGTGACGATGTCCCACATGACCTGGAAGGAGGTCTTGGTGATCTCACCCCCGGCGTAGAAAGGGAACCAGAGCAGCCGAAGCGCCCACTTCAGGTGGTTCATCGTCCCAGCACCGCCTCGACGTAGGTGGACGTGTCCAAGAGGTTCGCGGCGGCCTGCGCGCTCAGGTCGAGCAGGAACTCGGCGCCGAGTCCGATACACAGGGTGGTCGCGGTCAGCACCAGGCCGGGAAGGATCAGTGTCATTCGGATCTTCGGCCTCGTCACCGTCTGGACGGAACCCCCGTTGGCCCCGGCGGTCATCGGAACGTCTTCCTCCGAGGAGGAGGGTTCCTTGCCCCAGAACACACCACCCCAGATCTTGAGCATGGACATCAACGTGATGAGGCTGACCGCGATCATCACGGCCGTCACGGTCCACTGCTGATCCTCGACGGCGGCCAGGATCAGGGAAAGCTTGGCGACGAACCCCGAGAACGGTGGGAGGCCCGCCAAGGACAAGGCCGCTCCCATGAACACCAATCCGATGAGGGGTTGGCGTCTGGCGACGCCGCCGAGTCGGTCCAACGCGCCGGTTCCGTGAGTGTGCTCGATGGCCCCCGTGGACAGGAACAGGGACGCCTTCACGATCATGTGGTGGATCAGGTAGAAGATGCCCGCCATCAGGCCCAGCTCGGTGAACAGGGCCACGCCCAGCAGGATGTACCCGATCTGACTGATCATGTGGAAGACCAGGATGGAGCGGGTGGTGTTCTCACCGACCGCTCCCATGACACCGATGACCATGGTGAGGGTGAAGGCCACCACCCCGATCCACAGGAACCGGGAGTCGCCGTCGAAGACCACCGCGTACAGACGGTAGATCGCGTAGATGGCGACCTTTGTGTGCAGCCCGGAGAACAGGGCCGTGATCGCCGGGGAGGCCGCCGGATAGGTACGGGCCAACCAGCCGTGCACGGGGACGACCGCGGCCTTGATCGCCAGTGCGAGGATGACCACACCCATGCCGACCGCCACCAACGGCGACTCCTTGGCCGCTCCGGCGAGCTCGCCCAGGTGTACGGTTCCGGCGACGGCGTAGACCAGGGCCACGCCGGCCAGGAAGATCGTGGACGTCAATAGGTTGACGGTGACGTAGATGCGTCCGGCCTTCAGCCTGCCCAAGGCCCCCAGCATCGCCAACAGCCCGTACGAGGGCAGCAACATGACCTCGATGAACACGAACATGTTGAAGATGTCGCCGGTGAGCAGTGCGCCGGACACGCCGGCGGTGAGCACCAGCACCAGCGGGGAGAAGAAGGACTGCCGGTCGTCCCCGGTGGCCACCGCGAACATGGAGCACACCAGCGCCAGCAAGGACGTCGTCCACAACATCAGTGCGCTGAACACGTCGGCGACGAACGGGATGGCGATCCCGTCCTGCCACAGACCCACGTTGTGCGCGAACACCGTGCCATCTCGGGTGAGCCAGATCAGTCCACCGCCGCCCAGCGTTCCCGCGGTGCTCGGAGCCAGCAGCAGGACGCGACGCAACCAGAGCGGACCGCGTACCACGATGAGCAGTCCCGCCCCGATCAGCGGGACCGCTACGAAGAGGGGAAGCAACACAGGGATCATGAGTTCCCCTCCGTGTCGTCGTCGCTACCGGAGGCGGCGAGGGTGAGCATGTAGATCGCGATGGAGAAGGCGATGACGATCGCGGTCAACACGAACGCCTGGGGGAGTGGGTCGGCCGCCGTGAGGGCGGTGCCGAACTGCAACAGGGGCAGGTCCCTGCGGAACACCCCGCCCGCCGACATGATCAGCAGGTTGACCGCGTGCCCGACCAGGATCAGGCCGAGGACGATGCGCACCATGCCGCGCTGAAGCATCAGGTAGACACCGCCGGCGACCATGATGGCTATGGTGATGGCGAGGGTCATCGCTTACCTCCGGTGGTGGCGCCGTCCATGGTGGAGGCGCCGTTCGTGTCGTTCACCGGCTTCTCGCCCTCCTGTGATGTCGGAGGGTCTTCCTGACTCTCGCTCGTGTCGGACCCCCGCTCCAGGCCGAGTTCGTTGAGGGCGGTGAGCAGAACCCCCACGACGGCCAGGTAGACACCGATGTCGAAGACGAACGCCGTCGTGAAGTGGAAGTGACCGCCCCAGGCCAGCGGGATGTCCGCGTGCAGTGGCTTGAGGAAGGAACCGTCCACGAAGCCCAGGACACCCGAGAGCGCCGCGACCAGGACACCGACCCCGATGATCGCGGGATAGGCCAGACGGATGCGCGCGTCCCGGTCGCTGGGTGCGGCCAGGTAGGCGAGGGCGAACCCGGCGCCACCGACCAGACCGGCGATGAAACCACCGCCCGGTTCGTTGTGGCCACGGAACAGCAGGTAAAGGGACCACAGGACCAACAACGGCATGAGGAATCTACCGACAGTGCGCATGAGCACCGTGTTGTCGGCCGGATCGTAGGCCGCGTTGGTCGCGCCGACGATGATTTGACGCGAGCCGTGGGTGGGCAGCAGGTCGCTGGAGCGCAGCACCGCGATGATGACCAGCCCGGCCACACCCAGGACGGTGAGTTCGCCGAGGGTGTCCAGGGCCCGGTAGTCCACGAGGATGGTGTTGACCACGTTCGTGCCGCCGGTGTCCTCGGGCGCGTTGCCGAGGAAGTAATCGGCGGCCGGGGACAGTTCACGGCGTCCGGTGAGCGCGAAGGCGGCCACTCCGGCGCACAGGCCGGCGCCGATCGCGATGGCCGCGGTCAGTACGGTTCGGCGACGCTTCACCGAGTGGAAGCGACGGGGCAGCCGGCGCAGGACCAGGACCGCCACGACCACCGTCAGGATCTCCACCAGCAACTGGGTGAGGGCGACGTCGAAGGCGCCGAGGAAGAACAGCCACAGGGCGGTGGTGAAACCGGCGACACCCACCAGCGCCAGGCCCGCCATTCGGGACCGGGTGACGACGGCGGAGCCGACGGCGACGGCCATCAGGCCCACCAACAACCAGTCGAGACCGAGCGCGGTCCGCCCGGCCACCGGGGGGAGCTCCAGGCCCACCACGGAAATCACGCAGGTCAGCCCGATGATGACGATCATCGGTGTGCCCAGGTGGAAGGCGGGGGAGTCGGACCGTGTCAGATCGCCCACTCGCCTTCCCGCGCGGATGATTCCACCGTAGAGGGCTTCGAAGATCCCTACCCCGGTGAACGGAACGAGGTCGCGTCCGGCCATGGCGTCACCGGCACGGGACCTCCAGGCCACCAAGGCGCCCAGGCCGACCGCCGCCATCGACATGAACAGTGCGGCGTTGAAGCCGTGCCACAGCACCAGGTGGGTGTCGACCACCGTGTGTGTGGTGTCGGCCGCCACCGTGTTGACCAGTGGGTCCAAGACCGGGACGGTCAGACCCAGCAGCACGCCGCCGAACGCGGCGATGATGGCGGGGGTCCAAAAGCCGATCCGGGCCTCACCGGCCGTGGCCTCCCTGGTTCCCTCTTCGCTTCGGGAAGCACCGAAGAAGGTGCGGTAGACGAACCGGAAGGAGTAGGCGAACGTGAACACCGAAGCGCCCACAGCGACCACTCCGGCGAGCGGGCCGAACCAGCCCGGACCGGGGGCGTGCAGGAACGCTTCGAACAGGTTCTCCTTGCTGATGAAACCGAGCAGGGGCGGGATGCCCGCCATGGACAGGGCGGACAGCGTGGCGATCGTCGCCGTGACCGGCATCCGGTGGCGTAGGCCCCCCAGCCTGCGAATGTCGCGTGTGCCGGTCTGATGGTCGACCAGGCCGACCACCATGAACAGGGCCGATTTGAACAGGGCGTGGGCCACGGTGTGCACCGACGCGGCGACCAAGGCCTCCGGGGTGCCCACCCCGATCACCGCGACCAGCAGCCCCAGTTGGCTGACCGTGGAGAAGGCGGCCAGGCGCTTGAGGTCGTTCTGCTGGATCGCGAAGAACGCGCCGATCAGGGCGGTGGTCAGCCCGGCGGTGATGAGCAGCGCGTTCCACAGGAACACGTCCGCGAACGCCGGGGTGAACCGCATCGCCAGGTAGATGCCGGCCTTGACCATGGCGGCGGCGTGCAGGTAGGCGCTGACCGGGGTGCTCGCGGCCATGGCGTCCGGCAGCCAGTAATGGAACGGGAACTGGGCCGACTTGGTGAACACCGCCACCATCACCAGCAGCGCCACCACGGAGACGAACACCTTGTCCTGGGTCCAGGAGGGATCGGCCAGGATCGCGCTCAGCTGGGTCGTCCCTGTACGTATGACCAGGAGAGCGACGGCGCCCAACAGGGCCATCCCACCCATCGCGGTGAGAAGGAAGGTGCGGATCGCCGGTCGATCGGCGGTGAGTCCGGAGAGACCGATCAGGTAGAACGACGCGATCGTGGTGAGCTCCCAGAAGACGAAGAGCAACACGACGTCGTCGGCCAGGACCAGACCGGTCATCGCGAACGCGAACACGCTCATCAGGCAGTAGAAGCCGAGTCTGCGCCCAGGGGGGAAGTACCGGGTGGAGTAGGCCATGATCAGGGTTCCGATACCGGTCACCAGCATGGTGAACAGCCAGCTCAGGCCGTCCATGCGCAGGTGCAGGTCGACTCCCAGGCTCGGCATCCAAGGCCGGGTGTACTCCAAGGGGGCGCTCTCACCCAACACCTGAGGTGCCTGTAGGGCGACCACCACGGTCAGGGCGAGGAACACGGTGGCGATGGGCCAACCCGCGTTTCGGCCCAGCAAGCGGTTCAGTAAAGGTGTGCTCGCGACGGTCACGGCGAGCACGATGAGGAGAAGCAGCAGCACCACGCCACTGTCCTTTCACGGCTGATCACCGTGCGCGTGGCCGGAGAGACCCGGGAGACGAACACGGTGTGACGGAGCGGAAGATGGGTCACGGGGGTGTCGTCAAATGGGCCCAGGTGGGCAGGCACTGAGTTCACCGTGCGCGTTGGTGCCCCAAGAGGTGGTGTAACCGTTGGTGCCGAGGGGGAGACCATGTTCGTCCGGTAGTTCGGACCGCTCCGCGAATCGGTCTCTGCGCAGGCTGCGTGACAGCTCAGGGTGGTGTGGCGTCATGGCGTCGGGCTCCGGGGACATGAGTCGGTAAGGACGCCGACCAGTCTTCCCGGCACACCTATTGCGTCATGTGACGCCGCGCCCATGGTCGTTGATGCGAACGAGTATGTCCAGTTCCGGCCGCTTTTCCCTCGCTGAACGTGGACCGAAGTGCCCGATGAGTGCAGGTGCCAATATAGCCCCTGATCAGGCAAAATAACCCTTTGCCAACGAGTCGGTCTCGGATCGCCACTGTGGTGGCCGGTGTTCGCGTGTGGGCGTAGAGTCCCTCATCAGGTGTGCCGGGAAGTCTGGTCGGCGATGGCCGACCCCTACCCGAAACCAGGTGCCCGATGACCGAGACCACCGTCCACGGTGCCCGCATCTACCGCTCGGACCTCGCGGAGCGGGCCGTGCGCGATTGGTGTGAGGAACGACTCACCGAACTGCCCGGGCTCCGGTCACTTCCCGAACTCTCCACGTCCATCGGACCCACCCGGGCCTTCCGTTTCGAGGGTGGCCCCGGTGCTCCGGTGGTGGTGCTCAGCGGGACCAACTTCAACAGCGCCCTGAGCGCCTCGCCAGCCTCCGACATGTCCGCCGAGCGGGACGTGATCCTGGTGGACCTGCCCGGACAACCGGGTCTGAGCTGTGGCAAGCGCCCTCGCGGCCACCGCGCCCAGGCCTACGGGGACTGGCTCGACGAGGTGCTGCCCCGGCTCGTGGACCGGCCCGCGATCATCCTGGGGCACTCCCTCGGTGCCGCCGTGGCCCTGGCGGGCGAGCCGAGCTCCCTGGTCAAGGGGATGGTTTTGGTGGGTGCGGCGGGGCTGACCCCACCGGCGACCTCCCCCGAACTCATGCGGGTCACCCTGCCGTGGATGATCGGCCCCAGGGAGGACAAGAGCACCCGGCTGTTGAACTTCATGAGCGGACCCGACTTCCGGTACCCGGTCCACCCGTTCGCGTCCTGGATGACGATGGTGGGCAAATGCTGCAAGACCAGTCTGGCGCCGGGTCCGTTGCCGGCCGAGTCGCTGCTGGCCTGGCAGAGGAAGAACGTCATCGTGGCGACCGGTTCGGAGGACGTGTTCTTCTCGCCGGCGCGTCTGCACGGTCCGGCCCGACGGTTCCTGGACGCCGACGTGGACGTGTTGGAGGGTGCGGGCCACTTGGCTCCCTACGAGTTCTCCGAGCGGATCCGCGACCTGGTCACCCGAGCCGACGCGCCGGTGGAGGAAGCCGACCCGGCCGACTGACCGGGGTGGGGGAGGCATTCACGGTCGACTTCCGGCCTTGATCCATTACAGATGTGTCATGTAACTTATTTGATATGACACAGTCGAGCCCATCCAGAGTCGGCCGTCCCCGAAGCGGTGCGGCCGACGAGGCCATCCTCAAGGCCGCCTCGGACCTGCTGATCGAGGCGGGTATCGACGGCGCGGGCATCGACCAGGTCGCCAAACGTGCCGGGGTGAGCCGGCCGACGGTCTATCGGCGCTACGGCGATCGGACCGAACTGCACATCGCGGCGATCCACTGGACCTTCGGGTTCCGACCGAAGGAGATACCCCAGCCGCGGGACATCGAGGAACTGCTCGGTTGGTGGGCCCGGTCGTTGGAGGCGCCCGAGAACGAGCGGATCCGCAGTCTGACGTTGCGCCTGATGCCCGCGGGCCACGATCACCCGGAGTTCGCCGCGGTGTTCCGGGAGGTCAGCGTCGAGCCGCGCAACGCCGTGATCCGCGAGGTGTTGCACAAGGAGAAGGAGCGCGGCCGGTTCCCGCAGGACACCGATCTGGAGATCGTTCGGCAGATCCTCGCCGGTGCGGTCGTGACCCACCTGAACACCCACCCCAAGGGCGGCACGGTGCGCGAGGCCGAGGAGTTCTTCCTCGCCGTGCTCCACGAGACGAGGTTCCGCCCATGAACCCGCGGGTCGTGACCGCGACCCGAGTCGGTGACCGATGAGTTCCAGGGGAGATCCGAAGATGACCGAGGACACCACCCGGCCCACCTCATTACCCACACGACGCCCGACACCCTTCGACCCTCCCGTGGAGCTGGCCAGGCTGCGCGGCCAGGACCCGGTCAGCCGACTGGCCTACCCGGACGGCCACACCGGTTGGCTGGTGACCGGGCACGCGCAAGTTCGACAGGTCCTGGCCGACCCCCGGTTCAGTACCCGCAACGAGATTCGGCACGACCCCTCACCGGGAACGGACGTCACCGCGCCGCCCCGGCCGGCGCCACGCGGTATGTTCCTCAGCCACGACCCGCCCGAGCACACCCGCTACCGTCGGCTGCTCACCGGGCAGTTCACCGTCCGGCGGATGCGCCGGCTGACCGCGCGCGTCGAGGAGATCACCGAAGAACACCTCGACCGGATGGAACACCGGGGCCCGCCGCTGGACCTGGTGGAGGCGTACGCCTCACCGGTGCCCGCCCTCGTCATCGGCGAACTCCTCGGGGTTCCTCAAGGGGACGTGGACCGGTTCCAACGGACCGTGGCGGCGGTGTCCCGGGTGGACTCCTCCAGGGAGGACAAGATGGCCGCCTTCGTCGCGATGCGGGGT
>NZ_JBSHCT010000037.1:0-14860 GCF_053615935.1 Nocardiopsis sp. NPDC055879 | reverse complement strand
GCGCCCCCGCCCGCGCTGCGTACCCGGGTGGACGAGGCCGCCGATGTCTGTCCCTCGGGAGCGATCACCGTCACCGACTGACGGGTTCAGGTCCTGTTCGGGTTGCTCGCCTTGCCGTCGAGCCAGAGCTCCGCCGACTCGTCCCGGTGGCTGCCCGAGGCGCCCACGTGCTCGGCGTCGATCCTCGGCCCCTTCTTGATGACGTGGACCAAGGCCATCGCGTGGCCGCGCCCCAGCCCGTGGTCGTCGCTCAACCACTGGATGATGGTGCCGGCCTTGACCGAGGGATCGTCGAGCCCCTTCTCCTTGGCGAGGTCGACCAGCTCACGCGGGACCAGACCGGTCTTGTCCTCGATGGTGTCCAAATAGGCCTGGAACGACATGGGCTTCTCCTTCGATCAAGGGTTCAGGGCCCGATGCTCGCATTCGCCTACGACGTTTCCGGAGAAGCGGGTCGGAGGTAGGCCACCGAACCGCCGGCGCGGATGTACTGAACGAGCCTTCCCGGACTCCTGGCGGCGTCCGGGCGGGTGAGTACGGCCTTGACGTGCCCGTCCACTCGGGGCTTAATATGTTTACGATCCCGCCCCGTTAATAAAAAGAGGTGGCCATGTACGACGCCGAAGTCCTGGTGGTGGGAGCCGGCCCCACAGGATTGACCACCGCGTGCGCGCTCATGCTCCAAGGTGTCCCCGTGCGGGTGATCGACGCCGCCGAGGGACCCTCGTGGAGCTCCCGGGCGAACTTCCTGCACGCGCGGGGAGCCGAGGTGCTCGACCGCTTGGGAGCCTTGGGGGATCTGCCCGAACAGGCGATCTCCGCGCTGACCATCAAGGTGCACGTGGCCGGTGAACCGGTCTCCGTGGTGCGCTTCGGGGACGTCGGCCTGCGCACCAGTCGCCCCGCGCTCCTCACTCCCCAATCCGAGGTCGAGAGGGTCCTGCGGGAGCGCTTGGCGGACCTGGGCGGTTCGGTGCGGTGGGGTACGCGACTGGTCGGGATCCGACAGGACCTCGACGGGGTGGTCGCCTCCGTGGAGGAGGGCGACCCGATCCGGGCGCGCTGGCTCGTGGGCGCGGACGGGGCCCACTCCGCCACGCGCAAGCTCGTCGGCGAGGCATTTCCCGGAGCCCCCATCGCCGACACCTGGTTGCTCGCCGACGTGCACATGGACTGGTCACTGGAACCGGACGGCTCCTACGGGTGGCTGCATCGCGACGGTGTCCTCGGCGCCCTGCCCATGCGCGACCCCGCCGGTGAGGGTGTGCTCTGGCGTCTGATGGCCTACGTTCCGGGGCTCGGAGAGCAACGTCCCGGCGAAGAGGAGATCCTCGAACGACTGCGCACCTTGCTCCCCGAACGCACGCACATCGCCAGGGCGCGTGTACTCGACGCCACCTGGACCTCGGTCTTTCGCATCCACCGACGGCTGGCGGATTCCTACCGCCGGGGCCGGGTCCTGATCGCCGGGGACGCCGCGCACATCCACTCGCCGATGGGCGGGCAGGGGATGCTGACGGGCATCGGTGACGCGGAGAACCTCGCCTGGAAACTCGCCCTGGTCTTGCGAGGGAAGGCGGGATCGGCCCTGGTGGACACCTACCAGGACGAGCGGCGACCGCTGGCCGAAGTCGTGTTGCGCACCACCACGGCCAACTCCCGCCTTCAGTTGGGAGAGGGAAGGGTAC
Organism: Nocardiopsis sp. NPDC055879; assembly: GCF_053615935.1. NCBI lineage: Bacteria > Bacillati > Actinomycetota > Actinomycetes > Streptosporangiales > Nocardiopsidaceae > Nocardiopsis > Nocardiopsis sp. NPDC055879. The sequence continues at coordinate 13,172 of NZ_JBSHCT010000037.1, read as the reverse complement.
TGCGCTACCTCCGAGAACACGTCCTTCTCAAGCTCATCGACCTGCCCGCGGTCCAACGCTGGGCGACCTCGATCGCCTCCCAGTTGAGCGTGAGCTACCGCAAGGGCCCCTTGGGCGGACGACGTCCATCGTTCCCTTCGAAACGCCCCGGCCCGGGCGATCGGGTTCCGGACCTGCCGTGCCTGGGAGAGGACGGCGAACCGACCCGACTGCACGGTGAACTCGGCTCGCACTGGGTCCTGCTGGCACCCACGCGGGAACCGACCGAGGCGGACACCGTCCGGGAGCGTCTCGGGAACGACGTCACCGTCCTCACCCCCCGTTCAGCGGGGCTCCGCGACCTCCTGCTCGTCCGTCCCGACGGACACCTGCTCTGGCGCGGTCGTACCGGCGACGACCGGATCGGACGTGTACTGGACGGCCTGCTGAACGAAGGGCGGACCCGATGACCACCGGACCGGAGCGCCCCCGGCGTGGGCGGCCGCGCGACCCGGCGACCGACCGGGCGATCCTGGACGCGGCCTTGGAGTTGTTCCTGGAGAAAGGAGCGGGGGGAGCCTCCATACAGGCCATCGCGGCGCGCGCCGGGGTCGGCAAACCGACGGTCTACCGACGCGGGTCCTCCAAGGAGGAACTGATCGCCCAGGCCATCGAACACGGGCGAGGGGACCACCCCGAACGACCGCCGGACGACACGGCGAGCGTCGCCGAGGTGATCGAACAATCCCTGCCTGCCTCCGTCGCACTCATCACCGAACCCGGGTTCCGCGCCCTGCTGGCCCAGATGTTGGGGTCCGCAGGGACACATCCGCGCATCATGGAGGCCAGTTGGGAGCACTACATCCTGCCCCGCCGCCGCGTCGCGGCGCTCCTGTTGGAACGCGCGGTGAAGGAGGGAACGGTCGATGCCGAAGCGGACTTCGACGCGCTCATCGACATGATGGTCGGTGCCGTCATTTACCGGGTCCTGCAACCGGAGCCCTTGGACCGGGAGCGGGCGGAACGGCACCTGCGGTCGATCTACCGACAGGTGGGTCTGCTCCCCCCGACACACGGCAAGGCCTGATCGTCGTCGGGGTCGGCCTCACCAAGCCCACTCCGGGTGGCCGGTCTGCTCTTGACTGACCCGCCACAGGCGTTCCCGGGCGTTCCCATCACGGGCGGACGGTGGCAGGGGGACGGGACGGCATCGTTCGTCCAGGTAGACCCCTCGCGGTGGGTTCCGGTCGGCCGTCTCACCATCGGTTCGGCCGTTCCAGGCGTCCTGCCGCGTGGCCAGGCGAGCATAGGTCCGGGCCATGCGTTCCGGGGAAAGCGCCACCTGGTTCTTGGGGGCGTACAGCGCCCGCAGGACACGCGGCATCGAGGCCAGCCGATCGGGATCCAGGCGTACGGCCGGAACCCGGAGACAGACCACGTCGACGGAGCCACGAGCGTGCTGGGCGATCCGAAGACTCGTCATGATCTGGGCGAGTTTGGCGTGGTAGTAGGCCTTGGTCGGGCTGTACCAGCGTGGGGAGTCGAGTTCGTCGAAGCGGATCCTGGTCCACGGCATCGTGACGAGACCCTTGCTGGCGATGGTCAGCAGTCGCGGTGCCGGGGCGGTGGCCATGAGCGGGCTGAGCGCGGCGGTGAGCCTGTGCGGTCCCAGATGGTCGGTGGCCCAGACGAGTTCGTGACCGTCCGGGGTGAACCGGGGTACGCGCATCGTCTGGTCGAAGATCGCCGCGTTGTTGATCAAGACGTCGAGTCGGTCCAGGGTCGCGCCGAGGTGGCGCGCGGCGGTCTCGATGGACGCGGGATCGGAGAGGTCGGTGACGACGAGCCGTGCCGCGACGGTGGCTCTGTCGTTGATGCGCTCCAAGGCCCTCTCACCTCGGGCCGGATCGCGGCACAGGGCGAGAACGCGGTGTCCTTCGGCGGCGAGTCGTTCCGCCGTGCGAAGGCCGATTCCGGAGTTGGCCCCGGTGATGGCGATGGTGAGGGAGGTTCGGGGCACGACGGTCTCCTGGGGTGGTGGTCGGACTCGGGTGGCTCGACATCGGCCTCACGTGGCGTCCTGGTCTCAGGACCGTAGTCGGGAACCCATGCGTCGCGCGAGCAGGAGGGAGACGATCACGGTGGTCGACAGCCCGCCGATCAGGATCGACGTGGTGGAGACGGCGTCGGTCGCGGACCCGGTCAGGGCCAGGAACGCCCAGGCCGGCGGTAGGACGAGCAGTGGTGTCCACCAGGGCGCGGGCAGTATCCAGAGCAGCGACGGAACGAGGATCGAAACGGCGGCCGCGCCCTTCAACACCACCAGTGCCTCCACCTTGTTGCTCGCGTAGGCCGCGGTGGTCGACACGACCAGAGGCGCGACCGACGTCGCCAACGCCACGGCCGTGATCAGCCCGGGGGACCACTCCGGCGCCAACCCCGACAGAGACACGGAGAGCATCAGGCCGATCAGGGTGAGCAGGGCCGCCGTCCCCGACCAGAAGCCGAAGTAGGCGGTGGGTGAAAGCGGGGAGACCCGCAGAAGCAGGAGGATCCGGTCGTCGATGTCCTCCACCACACGCAACGCCACGGCGGCCCCCACCATCAGGGGAATGTGCAGGAGCAGAGCGCCGAAGACGGCCGGGGTGTGTGGAAGGAGGTCGAATCGGTGAACCGACCACAGGTACTCGACGAGTACGGGATGGGCCCACCGGAGCGCCAGGAACAGAGGGACGAGCGCCAGGACGATGATCGTCAACAGGGGGTCGCGTCGCGCGCCGACCAGTTCCCATCGGATCAATCCCAGGAGTGGGTGGCGTCTCCTCCCGGACGGTGACGCGGAGCCCGTGCGCACGTGGCCGCGCCGTCCTGCGGCACCTTGAGTCCGGACACGGTCCGTTTCCGGTTCGCGGACCGCCTTCGACACGGGTCCGCGCCGCCGTGGTGCTCCGCCGGTGGGATCGGCGGGGGCCATGGCCGCCCATCGACACACGGCCATCGCGCACCCCAGGGCGTACGGCAGCGCGAGCACAATGCCGAGGCCTCCCGACGCGCCCACCTGCCCGGTCACGCCGTAGTGGACCAACTCGGCGCCCGCCGTGGTGGGGACGGCCCACAGCAGGAGGCTCTGAACGATCTCGGTCATGTGCAGCACGGGAACGAAGATGAGTGGAGCCAGGACGGGTGCGATGGCGATGAGGGCACCCTGGAGGGTACGGGTACGTGCTCCCAGACCCAGGCACATCCCCACCAGGAGGACGGACGTGAGCAGGACTCCGGCCGTGGTGAGTCCGAGCGCGCTCCAGAACCGGTCACCGGTCGGCACCACCATGGTCACCGGGATCGCGATGGCGATGACCGCGAGGGTGAGGACCAGGACGCGCGCGACGGTGGCCGTCCCAGGGCCGACGGGGGTGACCGCGCGTGCCGCGTCCGTGCCCTCCACCCGCTCGAACATCAACAGGGCGACGGCGAACAACGCCCCGAAACCCGCGGTGTCCAGGAACAGCAGGTACGGCGCCACCGCCACCGCCGTCGACGCGGGAAGGGCCGCCAGTAGAGCGGTCCAGAGCACGGCGAGGATCGCGGCGATCGCCACGATCCCGTACCGTCGCGCCACCTTGGCCTCCACGGCGCAGGCACCGAGGAGCCGTGTCACAGCCGAACCTTCGTGACCGCCGCGAAGACCTCGTCGAGTGTGGCCTCGCGGGTGTGCAGGGTCGTGACGGTGCCCGAGCCCACGAGGGCGGACAGTTCGCCGTCGGGGCCCAGGGCGGTGAGGTCGAATACCCGCCGTCGCGTGCGGCCCTCGCACGAGTACTCGGCGACGACACCGGGTTCGCCGTGGCGTAGACGGAAACCCCTGGGGGTGTCCAGGGCGACGATCCTGCCGTCGACGACGAAGGCCAGGCGGTCGCACAGCTCTTCGGCCGTGCGCATGTCGTGGGTGGTGAGGAAGACCGTGGTGCCCCGGTCCGCCTCGGCTCGGATGATGTCGCGCAAGAGGGCCGCGTGAACCGGGTCCTGACCCGAGGTCGGTTCGTCGAGGAAGAGCAGGTGAGGTCGGTGCAGCAGGGCGCGGGCCAGGCTCAGACGCATCCGCATGCCCTTGGAGAACGCGCTCAGCCGACGGTGCGCGGCCTCGCCCAGACCGACGCGGTCCAGGATCTCGTCGATCCCAGAGGTGGGGCCGCCGTGCAGGGAGGCGAACACCTCCAGGTTCTCCCTCGCGGTGAGCCGGGTGAACTCGGCGGGCAGTTCGAACCCCACGCCTATCCGCTCGTAGTAGTCCCTACCCCACTCCGACAAAGGACGGGAGAATACGCGCACCCGGCCTTCGTGGTCGGGTAAGAGCCGGGTCAGTACCCGTTGGACCGTGGTCTTGCCGGCACCCGAAGGGCCGAGGAAACCGAAGACCTCGCCCCGGCCCACGGTGAAGTCCATGCCCCGCACCGCGTACTCACGCGTCCCTCTATAGCGCACCCGTAGATCGGTGACGGAGACGACGTCCTCGGTTCGTCGCTCAGTCATCGTCGGTCCCCGGTGCTTCGAGCGCGTCGAAGGCCTCTTCCACGAGCGCGATCAGGTCGGTGTCACCGTTGTTCTCCACCCAGGCGGTGATCGCGGTGGTGAGCGCGGCGACGCAGGCCGATGCCACCACCCTCGCCGCCAGTGGCGGCGGCTCGGCCCCGGAAGGATCGCCGAGCCCTCGCTCGAAGGCGTCCTGTGAGCCGCGCAGGCTTTCGGGCATTCGGGAGCGCAGGATGGGGGTGCTCAGCAGCAACCGGGAACGCAGGTACAGGGCCCGCCGATCCTGGGCGTAGACGGCCGGGAACACGCTCAGGACCGCGTCGCGCACACGTCGCAGCGGAGGGAGCCGGCGTGGCTGGGCGCGTACCAGCTCTTCGAGGAGGGGGTCGTAGTCGTCGCGGAGGACCACGTCCTCCTTGGTGGGGAAGTACCGGAAGAACGTCATGTGGGAGACACCCGCTTCGGCCGCGATCCGTTCCACAGTCGTGGCCTCGTATCCGTGCTCGACGAACAGCCGGAAGGCCGCCTCTCGCAGCGCCTTCCTGGTGCGTTCTCGCTTCCGCTCACGCCAGTGCGTCATGGCCCGGCCTCATTAATATGTTAGTCCCTAACATTTTTCCGGAAAGTCTAGCCCGGGCCGGCGGACAGGACCAGCCCCCGGCTCGGCGCTCCGGCCGCGTCCGGTGCTCAGGCCGGGATGTCCCGATGGCGCAGGGCCCACCACCCCAGCGTGATGAGCGACAGCGCCAGGAGCGCGAGGAGAAGAGGAGCGGCGTCGGTCGTTCGGTAGTAGGGGTTGACGTGCGCGAACGGGGAGGTGAGTAGGAACAGGGACTCCGGGACCGTTCCGACCTTGACCGCGATCTCGACCAGGACACCCACCGCCAACGCGGACCAGCCGAGTGCCACGCACAGGCGCGGGACCGCTCCGAAGGCCAGGAAGGTGACGGCGACGATCACCCACGAGGCCGGGACCAGGGACAGCGTGAACGCCGTGAAGCGGATGACGTCGCCGGCGGTGTCCTTGGTGCCCAGGGCGGACCCCGTTCCGACCGCGACGCCCAACACGGCGAGGAGCACGGTGGGGCACACGAAGGAGACCGACAGGTGCGCCACCGCCCAGCGAGTGCGTTCCACGGGACCGGACAGCAGTAGTTCGCCCGTTCCCGCGACCTCCTCTCGGCGTGGACGCAGGGTCGCCGACACGGCTTGGGCCGCGATCGGGAACACGAACACGAACACCGTGTAGACGAAGAAGACCCGCGCCGGCTCCACCCCCATGCCGGCGCCCATCGCTCGAACCCAGGCCGTGTCCGCGTATTCCGCCATCGCCCCCGATCCGACGTACCCCATCGCCAGGCCGCATCCGGCGATCACCGTCGCCCACAGCAGGAGGGACGCCCGTTCCGAACGCAGGGCCAGAGCGAACACCGAGCGGAGGGAAGGTGCGGCCCGGGCGGGCCCGGCCCGGTCGGGGAACAGACCCCCACCCAGGTCACGACGGCCGGCGAGGGCGAAGGCGACCGCCACCACCACCGCGGTCCAGATCGGCACGGGCAGCAACGCCCACCATCGCTCGTCGGTGAAGGGACGAACGTTCTCCAGCCATCCGTTCGGTACCAGCCAGGTCGTCCAGAGGCCTTCGCCGCCCGCCATCGCACCGAGTCCGCGCAGGAGGTGCAGGGCGTAGAAGGCGCCGAAGGCCAACCCGAACGCCGCTCCGGTACGTGTGGTGACCTGGACGGCCACAGCGGCCAGGGACGCACCCACCCACACCGAGGAACCGATCACCAGCGCGAACGCGGTGGAACCCGTGGCGGGTGCGCCGGTGACCACCAGACCGGCCGCGATCGCGGCGGCGATCACCACACCAGCACCCAGCGCCACGATCAGGGCGGCGGCCAGATCAGCGTGTCGGCCCAGTGGAAGACCGCCGAGTAGCTCGCGCCTTCCGGAGGTCTCCTCCGCGCGGGTGGTGCGAACGACCAGCAGTACCGCGCCCAGAGCGGCGCACAGGGTCCCGACCGCGAAGGCCTGCTGGGCGGCGAGCGCCTCGGCGGTGTCGGCGAACGCCCGCCCCTGGAACAGGACGAACATGGGGATCTGCTGGAGCTGCTCCCATCGGTCCGCCCGGTCGGCCGCGGTCGGATAGGTGGTCCTGGCGGCGGCCACACCGCCCAGGACGATACCGATCGTGGACAGCACCCACGCCGTGAGCAGGACTCGTTCCCTGCGCGGGATCTCCCGGGCCAGGAGACCGGCTCCGGTCGACGAACCTCCGACGCGACGGGTGACGATCGAGGTCATCGCGTGCCCCCGGCGGTGTCGTAGTGGCGCAGGAACAGTTCTTCCAGGGACGGTGGGTGCGCGGTGAGGTCGCGGACCCCCAGTGACGCCAACCGGGAGCACAGTTCCGTCAGGGAGCGCGGTTCGACGAGCAGACGCACCCGATCGCCCGACACCTCCAGGTCGTGCGCCCCGGCCAGATCCGCCAACGCGCTGGGCGAGGAGGTGAGAACGGCGGTGACGGTGACGCGGGACAGGTGCCGGAGGTCGTCGAGGGTGCCGCTCTCGACGGTGCGTCCGGCACGGACGATGGAGACCCGGTCGCAGAGAGCCTCCACCTCCGAAAGGATGTGGCTGGAGAGCAGTACGGTACGACCCCGGTCGCGTTCTTCGGTGATGGTGCGGCGGAACACCTCCTCCATGAGCGGGTCCAGGCCGGAGGTGGGTTCGTCCAGTACGAGGAGTTCGGTGTCGGCGGCCAGCGCGGCCACCAGGGCGACCTTTTGCCGATTGCCCTTGGAGTAGGCACGCCCACGGACACGGGTGTCCAGCGCGAAGCGGTCCACGAGTTCGGTGAGCCTGCGCTCATCGATGCCACCGCGTAGGCGGCCGAGCAGGTCGAGCGTCTCACCACCGGACAGGCCCGGCCACAGGGCGACGTCCCCCGGCACGTAGGCGAGGCGCCGCCGCAGGGTCGCGGTGTCCCGCCACGGGTCGCCGCCGAGCAGGTGCACGCTGCCCGCGTCGGCGCGGGTCAGCCCGAGCAGGACACGCAGGGCGGTGCTCTTTCCGGCCCCGTTGGGTCCCAGGAGGCCGTGGACCTCCCCGGTTCGTACGGTCAGGTCCAAGCCGTCCAGTGCGGTGGCGCGGCCGAAGCGTTTGAGGAGTCCGCGAACGCGGATGGCCTCGGTCGTGCTCATGGTTCCTCCTGCCACGGGCCCGTGGCCTCGTCGGAGATGGGACGCCCTCGCCCTTGGGAGAGGAACGCGTGGGTGGCCGAGTGGACCTCGACCATGGCCGCGACCAGGCGTGGGGTGTGTGCGGGGTCGAGGGGGTCGACGCCCATGCGACGGCCGATGTGGGTGTGCAGAGCGAGGGTGGACAACTGCATGGCTCCCATGACCGTGGCGGTGTCCTGGGTGGTCGTGGCTCCGGCCGGGTAGCGGTGGGGGTCCTGTTCGGTGAGGAAGCGTTCGGCGAGCGCCGCGCCGGTGTCGAAGAGTTCCGAGGCGGCGGGAGAATCCTCCACGAGTGCGCGGGCCAGGTAACGGGTGCTCGAACCGCTGGCCCGGTACATCGAGTCGAGGAACCCGGGGGCGGCGGTGTCCTTCTCCAAGGCCCGCCGCGCCTGATCCAGGAGGGTGCCGATCGCGTACTCGTCGCAGGCCCGCCGCAACCCTTCCTTGGAACCGAAGTGGTGGCGGATCAGGCCGGTGGAGACACCTGCCGCTGCGGCGATGAGCTGCACGGTGGCCCCTTTGACCCCGCGTTCGGCGAAGACCTTCAGCGCGGCGTCGCGGATCCGCGCCCGTCCGGTGAGGTCTTCGTTGGTGAGGCGGTCGATGTCCATGACTTCAGGCTACACGTTCGTGTAGTGAACTATAAGGGCGTGTAGCCTTTGGTCGCGCGGGGGCCGCTGAGACCGGTGATCGACCCAGCCCCGTGGTCCCGGGGTCAGTCGTCCTTGAGGACCTGGGCGGTGGTGTGTTCGCCGATCCCGGCCAGCAGGGGGTTGTCGGCGGTGCTGGTGACGAGCACCGACGCGTAGACGACCGCCCAGGCGCGGGCGCGCTTCCAGGTGTGTTCGTCGACGCCGACGAGCCCGTCGAGGCGGTCACGGAAGCGGACGCGGTCGGGGGCCTCGAAGGTCATCCAGGCGGTACCGAGATCGGTGGCCGGGTCGCCGCAGGTGAGGTCGCCGAAGTCCAGGACGGCCGCGAGTCCGTTCGCGTCGTCGACCACGATGTTGGCGGGGTGCGGGTCACCGTGCAGCCACAGGGGCGGGCCCTCCCGGGCCGGGGTGTCGACCAGTTCGTGCCACAGGTCGAGGAGGTCGGCGGCGCGGGGGTGGTCGGAGTCGTCGAGGCGTTGGACGACGCGCTCGTGGCGTTCGCGCAGGGGCACCCCGCGGACCGGGTTCCGTGGGGCCTCCGGTGGCGCGGGTACGTGCAACCGGGAGAGGAAGAGCGCCAGGGGTTCGACGAGGGGGCCGCGCTCGGCGGGTGGGACCTCGGCCGCGGTACGGCCCTCGAACCACGGGTTGACCGACCAACTCCAGGGGTAACCATGGCCGGGGCGGCCCACGTGGAGCGGCGCGGGCACGGGAACGCCGACGCGCGTGGCGATCTCGGGCAGCCACCGTTGTTCCTTGAGGACCAGGTGAGCGGCGATCGAGCGGCGGGGCATGCGCACGCACAGGTCATCGCCCAGGGAGAACAGCGCGTTGTCCCACCCGTTGGCGACGGGTTCGATGGGGAGCCCGGCCAACTCGGGGCACTGCTCGCGCAGGAGCGCGCGGACGAGGTCGGGGGTGACGTCGACTTCGGCTCGGGGGGTGCGCATCGTTCCAGTATGGGGCACGGGAGGCGCGCCCTCCCGTGCCCGGAACGGGGGCTCAGTAGTAGACCGCGAGCGGTCCGTTGGGTCCGTCGACGACCGTCACCGGGGTCTCGAACACCCGGGTGAGCACCTCGTCGGTCATGATCTCGTCCGGTGTGCCGAACTCGACGACCGAACCGTCCTTGACGGCGCAGATGTGGTCGGCGTAGTGGCCCGCGAAGTTGATGTCGTGCAGCACGATCACGATCGTGCGCTCCAGTTCCTCCGCCGCGCGTCGCAGGTGCTTCATCATCTGCACCGAATGGCGCATGTCGAGGTTGTTGAGCGGCTCGTCGAGCAGCACGTACTCGGTGTCCTGGCAGAGCACCATCGCGACGTAGGCGCGCTGACGCTGCCCGCCCGACAGTTGGTCGAGGTAGCGGTGTTCCAGGTCGGTCAGGGCCAGGAAGTCGATGGCCCGGCTGACGATCTCCTCGTCGGTCACGGTCAGCCGCCCCTTGGAGTAGGGGAAACGGCCGAACGCGACGAGTTGGCGCACCGTCAGCCGGGTGACGAAGTGGTTCTCCTGGCGCAGGATCGAGACGACCCTGGCCAGGTCCTTGGACGCCGTCTTCGACACGTCGTGACCGGCGATGTCGATGGTGCCCTGGTCCAGGCCGAGCAGCCGACCGATCATCGTCAGCAGCGTCGACTTGCCGGCGCCGTTCGGACCGACCAGCGCGGTCACGCCGCCCTTGGGGATCCGCAGGTCGACGGGGCCGATCGCGACCTCGCTGCTGTACTCCTTGCGCACACCGGTCAGGGTGATCACAGTCGGCCCTTTCTGAGGATGACGAACAGGAACACCAGTCCACCGACGAGTTCGATGATGATCGAGACCACGCCGTTGGCGTAGAAGATGTTCCGCATGACGAAGTAGGCGCCGTTGAGCACGACGAAGCAGGTCAGCACCGCGACCGGGAAGACGTACCGGTGGTCGTGGGTGTCGGCGAACTGGTAGGCCAGCGTCGCCACGAGGAAGCCCAGGAAGGTCATCGGGCCGATGAGCGCGGTGGAGACCGCCATCAGGATCGACACCAGGAACAGCACGCGCATCGTCTCGCGGCGGTGGTTCAGGCCCAGTCCCGTGCTCGCGTCACGCCCCAACGCCACGATGTTCAGCCGCCGCGAACTCGCCCACAGCAGGACGGTGGCGATCAGGCACAGCGGTACCGCGACCGGCAGGTAGGACGCGTCGGCGTTGGCGATGTTGCCGAACAGCCGCGCGGCCAGCACGTCGAACTCGCTGGGCGTGAGCAGCCGCTGCATGAACGTGGAGACCGAGGCGAGGCCACCGCCGATGATGATGCCGATCAGCAGCATGATCTGCAGGTTTCCGTACCTGCCGGACAGCAGCCATCCGTACAACAGCATCGAGAAGCCGACCATGAGCGTGATCTGTAGCAGGAACTGCGAGACGCCCTGGACCGCCATGATCCCGGCGACGCCCAGGAAGTACACGGCGGCGGTCTGGATGGCGGTGTAGAGCGCCTCGAACCCCATGATCGACGGGGTGATGATGCGGTTGTTGGTGACGGTCTGGAAGCTGACCGTGGCGACGGCCTGGCAGATCGCGACCACGGCCATGATCACCAGGTTCGTGGCGCGCAACTCGGCGATGCGCCAGAAGCCGTCCGAGCCGATCGGCATCGGGTTGTCCCAGGCCAGCTGGCCGAAGGCGAATCCGATCGCGAGCACCGAGAGCACCGCGATGATGACCAGGTAGCGGCGACGGGCGCGCGGGGTGGACAGGGTGCGCGAGGAACGCTCCGAGGGCGGCGCGGTGAGCGGACGTTCGGTCACACGGGAAACGGTCGTCTCAGCCACGGCGACGCTGCCTCAACAGGAGAAGGATGAACACGACGGCACCGACGACCCCGAGGATGAGGGACACCGGTACCTCGAAGGGCATGATGATGGTCCGGCCGATCAGGTCGCAGACCGTGACGATCCCCACGCCCAACAGACACACCCATGGCAGGTTGCCGCGCAGGTCGTCGCCGCGGAACATCGAGACGACGTTGGGGACGATGAGGCCGAGGAAGGGCAGGTTGCCCACCACCACGGTCACGACTCCGGTCGCCACCGCGATCAGCCCGGTGCCGAGCAGGATGACCCGGTTGTAGTTCAGGCCGACGTTGGTGGAGATCTCCTCGCCCAGGCCGGCGACCGTGAACCGGTCGGCGACGACGAACACCGCGACGGCCACCAGGGCCACGATCCACAGCATCTCGTACTGGCCCCGCAGCACCGAGGTGAAGCTGCCGGCGAACCACACGCCGAGGTTCTGCAGCATGTCGGTCTGCAACGCGATGAAGGTGGAAACCGCGCTGACGACGGCGCCCAACATGATGCCCACGATCGGGACGATGAGCGAGGACCGCAGGGTGACGCGGCGCAGGAAGAGGAAGAACACCATCGTGCCGATGAAGGCCGCCAGCACCGCGCCGAACATGCGGGTGGCGATGCTCGCGCCCGGCAGCAGGATCATCACGGTGAGCAGGCCGAGCCCGGCCCACTCGGTGGTGCCGGTTGTCGTCGGTTCGACGAAGCGGTTCTGCGTCAGCAACTGCATGACCAGGCCGGACATCGCCATGGCGGCGCCGGCCAGTACGAGGGCGATCGTGCGCGGGATGCGGGTGATCGCGAACATCTCGTCACCGTCGTCGGCGCCGAAGACGTCGTACACGCCGGTGAACAGCGACAGCACGAGCAGTGCGCCCACGACGGCGACACCGATGAGCAGCTTCCAGTCGAGGAGCCGGCCCTTGTCCCGTGTGCGCGACGGGGCCGGGGTCGCGGTGTTCGTCATGTTCCGGTGACCTCCGCGCGGCGGCTCGCGCCGGCGGTGGTGCTCCAGGCATCACCGCGGGCGCGAGACATTCGGGTGGGCCGGATCAAGCCTGAGCCTCCAGGGAGTCGGCGAAGGCGTTGAAGAACTCGGTGTAGGTCTGGATGCCCTCGTTGGTGTAGGTGTCGACGGGCATGTGGACGATCTGCTCGTCCTCCACGGCGGTCACCTTCGAGAGCGCCTCGGAGCTCGCCAGGATGTTCTCGGCGGTCTCGTAGCCCTCCTCGTCGGCGGCGACGGCGGCGTCGCGGTCCATCACGAGGATCCAGTCGGGGTCGGAGTCGGCGATCGCCTCGACGGAGATGTCGTCGCCCTGGTGGTCTTCGCTGGAGCCCTCGACCTCCAGTGCCGGGGTCAGCTCGAAGATGTCGAAGGCCGGGCCGAGGGTGCGACTGACGCCCGGGGCCAGGTAGCCGATCTCGCCGCCGGAGGTGGTGACGGCCATGACGCTGTCGCCCCCGTCGTAGGCCTCGTTGACCCGCTCGACCGAAGCGTCGAAGTCGGCGATGGTCTGCTCGGCCTCGTCCTGCTTGCCGAAGACCTCGCCCAGGACCTCGACCTGGCGCTTGAGTTCGGCGTCGAAGGGCTCGCCCTCACGCGGGTCCAGTTCGAGGATGGTCGCGTCTGGCACCAGGGAGGCGATGTCGTCGTGGTACTGGGCGAAGCGCTGCCCGTTGACGACCAGGTCGGGTTCGGCGGCGACGATCGCTTCGAGGTCGGGCTCCCGGTGCGAGCCGAGGTCGATGATCGAGTCGTTCCGCGTGTAGTCGATGGTGTCGGGCATGAGGGACACGGCACCGGCGGAGAGCTCCACGCCCCAGTCCGAGAGGGTCTCGAAGGTGCGGTTGTCGAGCGCCACCACCGACGCGGGCGGGACGGCGACCGTCTGCGTGCCGTTGTTGTCCTCGACCTCGACGGTGTCGCTCGC
>NZ_JBSHCT010000036.1:0-37814 GCF_053615935.1 Nocardiopsis sp. NPDC055879 | reverse complement strand
GTGGTGTTGTCGGTTGATGAGTTGGTGTTGCGGCCGGCTGGTGGGTTGGTGTCGGGTGGTGGGCCGTTGTACGGCTTGTCCTGGACACCGACCGAGACACCGGAGAACACCGTGTCCAGGGTCGCCGTCATCGGATCGGACGAGTCGGGTCTGTCCGACACCCTCTCCGGGATGGGAGTGCGGACCGAGGCCCACGCCGACCTGGATTCCCTGGACGACTCGCTTCGAGCGGGCGGTGCCGCACCGGACCTGGCCGTGGTCGCCCAGGGCTCCCTGGCCGGTCGCGGTACCGACGACGTCGTCGGTACCACCACGGAGGGCCTTTCCCTGGTGCGTTCCTGGACGGAGGCTCGTCACCTGTTCGGCACTCGACTGATCGTCCTCACCTCGGGGGCCGTCGACACCGGTGACGGTGAGCTCACCGATGTCGCCGGAGCCGCGCTCCACGGCCTGGTCCGCTCGGCGCAGAGTGAGCACCCGGGGGCCTTCACCCTCGTGGACATCGACGGTTCGGAAGAGTCCCTCGACATGCTCACGTCCGTCGGATCGAGCGAGGAGCCCACCGTTGCCCTGCGCTCGGGCACCCCCCTGCGTCCGGTGCTGGAACGTCTGGAGGGCCCGGACGACCTCGCCGACACGGGTCCCGAACCGAGGGCCGGCGGAACCGTGCTGGTCACGGGCGCCACCGGAGCGTTGGGACGCGCGGTGGTCCGTCACCTGGCCGACGCCTACGAGGTGCGCGACCTCCTCCTGCTCAGCAGGAGGGGGCCTGAGGCGCCGGGAGCCACGGAGCTGCGCGAAGAGCTGGGCGAAGCCGGGGTCGACGTGCGGTTGGAGGCCTGCGATGTCGGTGACAGGGAGGACCTCGCCCGGGTGATCGCGACGGTCGACCCGGACCGTCCGATCAGTGCCGTCGTGCACCTCGCCGGGATGCTGGACGACGGCATCATCACCTCCCTGACCCCCGAACGGCTCGAAGGGGTTCTGCGTCCCAAAGCACTGGGTGCTCTGTACCTGTGGGAGCTCACCCGCGACTCGAACCTGGACGCGTTCGTCTGTTTCTCCTCCGCGGCGGGGATCTTCGGGGGTGCGGGCCAGTCCAACTACGCGGCCGCCAACTCCGCGTTGGACGCGTTGGCCGTGCGGATTCGAGCCGAGGGCACACCCGCCTTCTCCCTGGCCTGGGGGCCGTGGGAGGGCGACGGTATGGCCGCGAACACGAACGCGGACGGTGAGGAACTGACCTCGCGCACCGGGCTGGTCGCGCTCTCCGTGGAGGAGGGCCTGAGGCTGTTCGACACCGCTCTTCGCTCGCTTCGTCCCCTGACCGTTCCGCTTCGCGTGGATTTTCGCTCGGTGAGGGAGAACCACGAATCCCCGTCGGTTCCCCGGCTGCTGCGGGGCATGGTGCGACCGCCGATGCGGGTGGTCGACAACAGCGTCGACGAGGGAAGGGAAACGGACTTCCCGACCCGGTTGGCGTCCATGGACGAAGAAGCGCGACGATCCGCGCTGCTCTCACTGGTCCGTTCCCAGGTGGCCGCGGTGCTCGGACACCTGCCGGAGGACGTCTCACCGGAGTACTCCCTGGTGGACGCCGGCTTCGACTCGTTGTCCGCGGTGGACCTGCGCAACCGTCTCCAACAGGTGTTGGGGCTCCGGCTTCCGTCCACACTGGTCTTCGACCACGGCACACCGCTGGAACTGTCCGAAGACCTGCTGGGGCGCGTCACCGCCGAGTCCGATGAACGTCGACCCGGTCGAAGCGGCGGTGACGACGGGTCGTCCACCGTCATATCGCTCTACGCCGAGGCGACCAAGGTCGGCAAGTGGGAGAAGGCCTTCGAGTTCCTGCACGCGGCCGCCGCCTTGCGCGACTCGTTCTCCGGTGCCGAGGACGGCCCGAAGACACGGCCCGTACCGCTCGCTCAAGGGCCGGGTGACCGTGCCCCCGTGTACGGATTCTCCTCCTGCCTGGCCCTGGCCGGTATCCAGGGCTACGCCAGGTTCGCCGCGGGGCTTCGCGGATCGCGTGACTTCATGGCGTTCCCCTGCCCTGGTTTCGAGGACGGGGAATCCCTTCCCGAGGAGATCTCCGCGGTGATCGAACTGCTCGGTGAAGCCGTCCGAAGCGACGCCAAGGGCCGACCACCGATCCTCCTGGGTTCGTCCGCGGGTGGCTGGTTCGCGAACTCCGTGGCGGCCTACCTGGAACGGACCGGGTCTCGGGTCGCGGGAGTCGTCCTGGTCGACACCTACACCCCGCAGAACGACATCCTCGCCAAGTTCGGCTTGGCCCTCATGGACGGAATGCACGATCGGGAGGGGGTCTTCGTCTCCCTCTCCGAGGACCGCCTCACGGCCATGGGCTGGTACCTGAAGATGTTCGGGTCGTGGGGAGCGGAACCCACGAAGTGTCCGACGCTGCTCGTCAGGGCTTCGGAACCGCTCACCCCGGAGGCGGAGAGGAACCACGGAGAGAACTGGCACTCCACGTGGGAGCACCCCCACGAGGTGGTCGACGTCCGTGGAACCCACTTCTCGATCATGGAGGAGTACTCGGCGGAGACCGCCCTCGCCATCGACGACTGGATCAGCAAGGAGTGCGAATGAGAGCCGATTTGTGGCTACGGGGGTTCCACCCCGCCCCCGAGGCCCCCGTCCGAATGGTGATCTTCCCCCACGCGGGGGGATCCGCCAGTTACTTCTTCACGTTGTCCCGACTGCTCGCCCCCGAAGTGGAGGTGTTCGTCGTGCAGTACCCGGGGCGCCAGGACCGTCGCCGGGAGCCGGTGCGTGAGAACGTCGAGCTCCTGGCCAAGGAGCTGGTCGAAGAGCTCCACCCGAGGGATGCGAAGCCCACCGTGTTCTTCGGCCACAGTCTCGGGGCCACCGTGGCCTTCGAGGTCGCACGGCGGTTGGAGCAGGCGGGCGTCGGTCCCGCCGCGCTCTGGGCGTCGGCGAGGTGTGCGCCGAGTGATCACCGTACCCACGACATCCATCTGTTGGACGATGAAGGGATCATCGCCGAACTGCGTCGTTTGAGCGGGACCGACACCTCATTGTTGGACGACAAAGAACTTCTGGACACCTTGATGCCCGCGATCCGGGGGGATTACAAGGCGGCCGAAACCTACGTCTACACTTCCGGCCCCCCACTGGCCTGTCCTGTCGTCGGCTTCGTGGGTGACGACGACAGCCGTGTGAGGGAGGCCGACCTCTTGGGTTGGCGCGAGCTAACGGAATCCGGTTTCGAGTTGGTCCACATGCCGGGTGGGCATTTCTATCCGACCGATCACCCGGCGTTGACGGCCGAGGAATTCAGGACCCGACTCGGGTCTATGGACGGGTCGGGGACCGCGGAGGTGTGAACGGGCGCGGTCTCGGCGATCACGGAAGGGAGGGCCAGCCGGTTCTTCACGTTCAGCTTCCTGTAGACCTGCGTGAGGTGCTGCTCGACGGTGCTGATGGTGATGAACAGGTTCCGGGAGATCTCTCGGTTGCTCTGCCCCTGCGCCGCGAGCTCGGCCACCCTGCGCTCCGACTTGGTCAGACATGCGGCGGGAACGGGCTCGTGGGGTCCCGGGTGGTCGACCGGTGCCGCGTTGGAGCGGACCTTCGCTATGAGGCGGTCGGCTCGTTCCTTGAGCCGCTGGGCCTTCTTGACCTCGCCGAGGGACTCGAAGGTGTGTCCGAGTTCGAGCAGGGCCCGGCCCAGGGCGAGGTCGTCATTGGCCACGCGGAACAGATCGATCGCCTGGTTGAGCAACACCGGACGGTTCTGGACGGGTTCGGTACGGGACCACAACAACAAAGCCTCGGCCCTGCCCCTGTGGTCCTTCTGACAGAGCAGTTCACGTTGTTCGTCGAGGTAGGCCCTCGCCTCGTCCGGTCGACCCAGGTCGATGAGCGCCTCCGCGGTCGCCGAACGCCAGTCGTGGAACCCGGGGAAGTCCAGGCCCCACTGACGGATCAGTCGTTCACAGTGCTTGAAGTCGGTCAGGGCGACGGAGGCGCTCCCGGAGGCCAGGTGATACCTGCCTCGCGCGATGAGGTAACCCAGGCCGTACCTGCTCGAGTACATGGCTTCGGGCGGTTCGTACTGGAGGAGGGCCGTGGCCTCGTCGAGTCTGCCGAGTCGGGTGGTGCTCAGGAGAAGGGTGCCCAGAGGCGCTCCGATGGCCACCCCCCAGCTGCGGGAGGGCAGCGTGTTCAGGGCCTCACGGGCAAGGGACTCCGCCGTGACCGGGTCGCCCTGGCGCAGGGCGATCTCACCGCGGTGTGCGGAGAACACCGCGTTCCAGAGGGGGACGTCGCGGTCGGCGGCCTGGGCGAGCAACACCTCGCAGGCATGGCGGGCGTTCGTGAGACTTCCGGAGTAGACGAGGACGAGAAGGGCCGCCTCGGTGGTCATGAACGTGGAGTCGGCCAGATGGGAGGTCCGCAGGAATTGTTCGGCGGTGTTGACGGCCTCTTCCAGCGAGTCTCCGGTGAACAGGCTGTTCAGCACGGAGTCCGCTCGGGAGAGCCGGCTGGTCGAGACGGCTTCGTACAGGGAGGTGTCGTCGGCCCCCTCGGCCTCCAGTACTTCTTGGAGGGAGGGTTGGAGGTTGAGCAGTGGCCGGCACTTGGAGAGGAACTCCAGCCGCCGACGGTATTCCCCGGTGCGGAGAAGGTGCTGGATCATCTTCAGGACCTCCCGGCCCCTGCCGTGCCAGATCAGCGCCTGCATGAGCTCCACCGAATCGGTGACACGGAGGATGCCCTCGTAGAAGGAGTCGATCAGGCAGTTCAGGTGCTGGGTCGCGGTCAACGGATCGATCCGCCACCTCGCCTGGGTGAGAGCCATGGTGATCCTGGACTTCTCCGCCCTGTCATCGCAGGACTCCAAAGCCAGTTCCAGGTGCGCGATGGCACTGCTGGTCTCGTTCTGTGCCAGGTCCTCGGTCGCGGCGTCCTTGAGCAGTTCCACGGTCCAGGAGCCCGTCGTGGACTGCCCGAGGATCTTGTTGACCACCGAGGGGTGCTCCTTGTTGGATCCGCTCAGGTGCATGGTGTGAACGGCACGGATCCTGAGGCCGCGGTAACGCTCGGGTGCCACGCCGTCGAGAACCGTGTTCATGGCCGTGGGCAACCGGAAGTGGCAACGATCGTCGAGGATCCCCATTTCCTGGAGGGCGCTCAGCGCCATTTCCGTGCTGCTCTGCCCCTCCGTGAACATGTATCTCAGCAGTAGTGGGGCCGCCGACCTGAGCCTTGCCGAGGTGGAGAGGACCGCCGCGGCCTCCGCGACCCGGGCCGTGTGCGGGTCGCACGTGCGCAGACAGGCCAGGACCGACTGCCGGTACTCGCGGCCGGGCAAGAGCTCGGTCCCCTCGCCGGAGTTCTTGGCGTCTTCGATGAGGCAACGCAGCAACAGCGGGTTGCCTCCGGTCGCTTCGGTGTACTCGGTGGCCAACCGGTCGGTGATGGTCCCGCCGAGATGGTCGACGAGGGTCTGGCGGACGCCGTTCTTGGACAGGGGTCGGGTGTGGATCCGTCGGTACAACGGCGAGCGGATCGTCTCGACGTGGAACAGGGGGTCCACCGGTGGAAAGTGGTGAGACTGGCTGAGCAGCACGACCAGGCCGCCACCGCGCCATTCGCAGATGATTCGTTGGAGCAACTTCAGCGAGGCCGGGTCGGCGTTGTGGATGTCCTCGACCGTCACCAGGAACGGTGAGACGTGCGCCGCTTTGGTGAGGGCCTGCCTGAGCCGTTCACCGAGGGAGGAGGGAAGCTGGGAGCAGTCCGGGTCCTGGTGGGTGACCGACGCGATCGCGTCCCCCACCGAGGTGAGTTCTTCCCTCGTCTCGGGGTCGATCCGGTCATCGGCGAAGGGGCGCAGGAGAAGTTGCTGTATCACCCCGAACGGTGCTGCCGCGTTGATCGTCGAGTTGGTCGCCCAGAGGTGGGGCATGTGAGCG
Source organism: Nocardiopsis sp. NPDC055879 (assembly GCF_053615935.1). Taxonomy (NCBI): domain Bacteria; kingdom Bacillati; phylum Actinomycetota; class Actinomycetes; order Streptosporangiales; family Nocardiopsidaceae; genus Nocardiopsis; species Nocardiopsis sp. NPDC055879. Next base: position 31,848 of record NZ_JBSHCT010000036.1, on the reverse strand, counting down.
CAGGTTGCCAAGTCGGAGGCGAAGCGAACGAGTTCTGTTTTCCCTGTTCCGGTTCCGCCTTCGATTATGAAAAACGAAGATCTTCCCGCCTTGGCTTCGGTCAAGGCGAATTCCAAGGTTTCTTTCGCTTGTTCGCGTTCGGCAATATTCGCTGGCTTCACGGGTTTTCCTTAAGGGTATGTTGAGTGGGATTTCCTTGTGTGCTGGGCTTCTGGGTCAGTGGTGGCTCAGGGTAATTTTGGCACCGGGTATCAGTTTCTCTTGAGGTCCCTTGGCTGGCTAGGGCCCTCGTGTGCGGGGGCTGCTGTCTTGGGATCGTAAATGTTGCTTCCGCTAATATCCAGTGGTGGCGGCGGTGAAGTTCGAGAACCAGCCTTAAATTCACTTAAGGTTTGAGTTCGAGTTCGGGGTGTAGTTGAGCAATTTCGAAGAGTGGTCGTTTATGGTTCAACAATTAACGAGATGCTTGAGTGGCTATTTACTCGGTGAAAGTTGAGAATTCTTCGAGATCGCTCGTATGTGGGTGGGAGGCGACGCCGTGTCCGACCCGGGCCCCGTGACACGCATACACCGAGGGCGCCGGACCGGGCGTCGACCCGGACCGGCGCCCCCGGTGGGCGCTCCCTCAGCCGTCGGAACGGAGGATGATCTCCAGCACCGTGTCCTCGTCCACCGCGCCCTCGGTGTACAGGAGCGGAGAATAGGAACCGTCGAGCAGGTCGTCGACCTGGTCACGGTAGTGGGGGCTGCGCGTGTCACCGGACTGCCCCGGGGCGTTCACCATGACCGATGAGTCCCACTCCCCGACGTCGAGCACCATCCTGAACGAGGCCCCCGACAACTGGGAGTGATCGGCCGCGTCGAAGGTGGAGCTGTCGACGGTGTGTTCGGCCCCCGCCCGCTCGAACGGACCGATCGGTGGGTTCCAGGGGTGGGCGAAGCTCGTGTTGTGCAACGAGCCCCACCTCCATTGGTCGGGGTTCGTTCCCAAGGAGGAGCTCACATCGGCGAAGGCCTCGCCCAGGGAGTCCGTCAGGATCCGGTCCAGCTCGTCCTTCGCCCCATCGCCGAGCCACCGCTCGGGTTCCTGGAGCGCATGGTAGAGCGCGCCCGAATTCATGGTCGAGGTGAGGGTTTCTCCCAGCACGGGGGAGATCTCGCGGTAGAAGGTCGGCCCCAGGTGTCGACTCACCCAGGTCTGGTACAGGGCCGCGCCCGCCGAATCGGTGGAAGCGACGTGGTCCCATTCCCGGAGGACCCTGAGAGCCTCCCCGACGTCCCCCTCGGCCTCCAGACCGTCGAGCAGGGGCAGGACGTCCCGTGCGGAGGTGTCCAGGTGGTCGTTCTGCAGGGCCATTGAGTCGGTGAGGGTCGTGGAGGTCCGATCCTCCAGCTCCTCCACGATGCGTTCCTGCCGGTAGCCCGGGTCCCACTCGTACCCGATGCCCAGATCCAGGGGAACGTTGCGTTCGTTCGCCGTGGACAGGAAACCTTCCTCCGGGTTGAGGCTCGACGGCAGGTCATCGGGATCGAGGAAACCGTCCCATTCGTAACCGCCGTCTCCGGGGACGGGGAGGAGCCCGTCGTAGCCGTCGCGTCGGGGGATCAGACCCGCGGTCGCCCAGCCGATGTCGCCGTCGGTGTCGGCGTACGTGTAGTTCACCGGCGGACCGGCCCACGAGGACAAGGCATCCTCGAAGTCGTCGAAGTCCTCCGTGCCGAGCAACCGCATGCCGTGGAAGTAGGCCGCGGTCCCCGGTTCCGACCACGTGCTGCGCAGAGCCAGTGCCGTTCCGCTCTCCTCGTCGAGGTGCAGGACCGGTCCGTGTCGGGTGAACCGCAGGTCCACCCGTTCGGAAGCGCCGTCGCCGGTGGGGATCTCCTCGGTGACCGTGGTCATGGTCTCCCAGCCGTCACCGTAACGGTAACGGGAGGAATCCTCCGGATCGAGGTCGTAGACGTAGAGATCCTGCTGGTCGGCGTTGAGAAAGGTGAGGCCGAACGCCGCGGTCCCGTTGTGGCCCATGGAGACGCCGGGCAGGAACGGCTCGCCCGCGCCGATCACGTCGAACTCCGGTCCCGATAGATGAACGGCGTACCGAAGGGACGGAGCCTGGACGGACCGGTGCGGGTCGCCGGCGAGGATGGGTCGGCCGGTGGACGTACGCTCCGGGGCGATGGTCCAGCTGTTGCTTCCCTCGGCTTCGAGCATGCGTCGCAGCGTTTCGTCCTCGACGTCGAAGGCCGGTGCCCCCTCCTCTCCGAGGGAGACCGGGCTCACCGCGAGAATGAACGGTGTCAGGACCTCGGGGGAGACCGAGCACGGGTCCAGCCCGTCGGGGATCGTGACCTCGTGCTCGGGTTCCGAGCCGGTCACGACCTCTCCGAAATCGAGGTCCTGGGCGCATGCGAACAGTGAACGGGTGACCTCACTGGTGAAATTACTTCCGAGGCTGTTGCTCCGGATGCGGACGATGTCCTCGGGTTCCCACAAGGCCGGTGAGTAACCGAGTTCCTGGAACTCGGGGGGCGCCTTCTCGGGGTACTCCTCGATCAGCCCCACGTAGGCGTTGACACCTTCCGTGAATCGTTCGGCGGCCTCGCGCGCACCGGGGCCGTAACTCTCCCATTCCACGTCCATATCTCCGCGGAACATGAAGGTCCTGGCGGCTTTGTCGTGTTCCAGGTATTCCGCTCCGAAGGCCTCGGAAAGCTCCCCCAACCCCTGCCTCCGCTGGAGGTCGAGCTGGAAGAGCCGGTCCCGGGCGGCGTTCAGGCCCTGGGCGAAGAAGAGGTCGGCGGTGCTGTCCGCGTAGATGTGCGGAACCCCCGAGGAGTCGACCGCGATGCGCACATCGTCCGTGAGTCCGGGAAGCTCGTACGTTCGCTGTTCCGTGGGCTGCGCCGACGCGTCCGCGGTGATGAGCGCGAAAGTCAAGGTGGCGGAAGCGAGCAGTGCCCAAGCGGGTTTCTCGATATTGCTCATGTACGGCCTTTCGGAAGCTCACGGTGCGGGGGACGCGATGCGATCGGGGAGCCGGCCGATCTTCGGCGAGAGCGTCTCGGTGAACCCGGAGCGGGGCGCGAGGGGGTCTCGGCCGCGGTACCGAGTCCGGTGGTCAGCCGAGCCCGAACCCTTGCCGAAAGGCAGTATTTCCCATTTGGTGCAATAAGGGGTACCCCTGTCTGCCCCCAGTCTTTTTGTTGATACCAATAGGGGTGGTGCGACCCCCGATCTCCGAATCCTTCTCTTTGTGAATGGCCGAGCGGCGGATACGGATGTGCAACGACGTGACGGTGAGCGGTGCGCGAAAACCTCGTGTCATGGGTGCCGATCGGAGCCGCGCGGAGGCATAGTGGGGCCCGCGGAGACCGCACGGCACCGCGTACATCCCCCGTGGTCGAGAGACCCAGGCTTCGGGAGGTCCTGTGCTCGTGAACCGGATTCGTGACTTCGTGCGACGCCACCCGGCGCTACGGGAGACGGTGCGAAGCGTGCGCGTTGGACTCCCACGGGGTTTCGGCGGGATCGAGTCCTTCAGGGAAGAACGCCGTTTCGAGCTGGCGCTCCCCATCCGTGAGGGCGACACCGACGCGGATCCGGAGACGCTCTCCTTCACCGTGCCGGGCGGACTCTGGGTCCCGCGCGAACTCGAACGGGAGGGACTGGCCGGGTTCGAACCCGAGACCCTGGCCTGTTTCCTCGCCGCCCTGGATCACGCCGGCCCGGGCGCGGTCCTCGACATCGGCGCGAACGTGGGCGTGTACGGCCTGCTCGCGGCCGCGCGCGGCACGCGCGCGGTGCACGCCTTCGAACCCACTCCGCGGGTCGCGGCCACCGCGCGGGAACTGGCCAAGACCAACGGCCTTCCGGTCATGGTGGTGGAGTGCGCGCTGGGCGACCGGCTCGGGCGGGCCTCCTTCACTCTCTCCTCCACCTCGGACGCCTCGAACTCACTGGCGGCGGGGTTCCGTACCGCGGCCGAACGGATCGAGGTGCGGGTGGACACGGTGTCCCGCTGGTGTGAGCGCACCGGTACCGTCCCGGCCGTGGTCAAGATCGACACCGAGACCACCGAACCCGAGGTCATCGCGGGCGGTATCGAGGCACTGCGTGCCTTTCGTCCCTGGATCCTCTGCGAGGTATTGCCGGGGCGCGGTGTCGAGAAACGACTCATGAGGCTGCTGCGCCCCCTCGACTACGGCTGGTACCAACTCGGGGACGAGGTGCCCCCACCGGTCCGTGGTGTGATCGATGGCCGGATCGCAGAGGCCGACCAGCGTATGTGGCTCTTCGCCCCCGAAACACCGTCGGACGCCTTCTGGGCGGACACCCGTGCCTGGCGCCGTGCCCTGGAGACCTGCGTGCCGACGTCGGTGCTCAGGGCATGAGAAAGGTCATGCGAACAGGGCCGTTCGAGGAGCGCTCGACCCCCTGGACGTCGGTGACCTGTCCGGTCGCTTGAAAGGCCTCCGGTTCTTCGTCGGTGCGGTGCCTTTTAGGTATGCTCTCGAAGATTTTCTGGTTGACCCGAAAAGGGGAATGGTGTGTGTTCTCTGGATAAAGGGGGTGCAGAAGATCGTGGCATTTATTTCTTTTGGGGTTTTTCGGTCACTGTGATTCGGTGGGTTATGTCATGGTTCGTGATAATGCTTCGCGCCAGGTGATCAGCGTGTTCGACCTTGTTGAGGGTGTGGCGCGAGGTGTCGCGGGTACGCCTTTCTGAATGTCATGATTCCAGTGTCTTATGGAATATTTCCATTTCCGCTGCGCCCCTGTGGCGCCTGTGTTGTTGTTGGTCCCGGTCGTTGTGCGGTTCGGCGAATCGGACCTTTCGTCGCCCCGGACGCGCCTGTGATGATTCCGTCTGGAAATGGTGGTGTTCTGTGACTGAAACGGTCGAATCGAGTCCCTTGGCCTTGGAGGACCAGCAGTCGAGTCTGGGGACGTCGGCGGCACGAAACCTGGCGACGACCACGAAGTCCGCCCCGCAGATGCAGGGTGTGACGTCGCGCTGGCTGCTGCGGATGCTCCCGTGGGTGCAGGCGCGCGGTGGTGTGTACCGGGTGAACCGTCGGCTGACCTACACGGTCGGTGATGGGCACGTGACCTGTGTGAACACCGGTGCCGAGGTGAGTGTGGTGCCGGCGGAGCTGCGGGAGTTGCCCGCGCTGCGCGGGTTCGGTGACGACGCGGTGTTGGAGGCGTTGGCCGGACGCTTCGAACAGCGAGAGTTCGCGCCCGGTGACCTGATCGTCGAGGCGGGACGGCCCATGGACGGGGTGTACGTCCTGGCGCACGGCAAGGTGAACCGGATCGGCCAGGGCAAGTACGGCGACGACATCGTGTTGGACGTACTGGCCGGTGGTGGTTACTTCGGCGACGACGTCTTCATCGGCGACGAACGCACGTGGGACTTCACCGCGAAGGCGGTCACCCGCTGCACGGTGCTCACCCTGCCTCGGCGTGCCCTGGGCGAGATGAACGGTTTCTCCCAGGCACTGCGGGAGCACGCTCGCACCCGGGCCGAGGGCCTGGGCCCGAGCAACCCGGAGGGTGAGGCGGAGATCGGTCTGGCCTCGGGCCACGACGGTGAACCGGAGCTGCCGGGCACGTTCGTGGACTATGAGCGTGAACCCCGTGAGTACGAGCTGAGCGTGGCGCAGACGGTACTGCGGGTGCACAGTCGGGTGGCCGACCTCTACAACGAGCCGATGAACCAGGTGGAGCAGCAGCTCCGACTGACCACCGAGGCGTTGCGCGAGCGGCAAGAACACGAGCTGATCAACAACCGCGACTTCGGTCTGCTGCACAACGCCGCCCCGGACCAGCGGATCCAGCCGCGTACCGGTCCGCCCACCCCCGATGACCTCGACGAGCTCATCGCCACGGTGTGGAAGGAACCCTCCTTCATGCTGGCCCACCCGCGCACCATCGCGGCGTTCGGGCGAGAGTGCAACCACCAGGGTCTGTACCCGCAGAGCATCGACGTGTCCGGCCACAAGGTCCCCTCGTGGCGAGGCATCCCCATGCTGCCCTGCAACAAGATCCCCGTTACCGGCGCCCGGACCAGCTCCATCCTGCTCATGCGTACAGGGGACCAGAACCGGGGCGTCGTCGGCCTGCACCAGACCGGTATCCCCGACGAGTACGAACCGGGGTTGTCCGTGCGCTTCATGGGCATCGACGAACGCGCCGTCATCTCCTACCTGGTCAGCACCTACTACTCCGCGGCGGTCCTGGTACCCGACGCCTTGGGGATCCTGGAGGACGTCGAGCTCGGACGCGAGCACTGACGGCTCTCGCACCGTCCCCCACCGACCCGCGCCGCCCCGGGGACCGGACACCGGGGCGGCCGCCTCGCATCGACGAGGCCCGGCCCGAGCGCGCTCGGATCGATGACCTCCGGATCGAAGCAGCCCAGTAGGAATGGTGGCCCTTGCCATGAGAGAGATGGAATCGGACGCCGTGGACCCGGCCGAGATGGGTGCCCGGTCGAGTCTGGGGACGTCGGTGGCACGAAACCTGGCGGCGACCACGAAGTCCGCCCCGCAGATGCAGGGGGCGACCCCTCGGTGGTTGTCGCGCGTGCTCCCCTGGGAGGAGACCCGGGGTGCTGTGTACCGGGTGAACCGTCGGCTGACCTACACGGTCGGTGATGGGCACGTGACCTGTGTGAACACCGGTGCCGAGGTGAGTGTGGTGCCGGCGGAGCTGCGGGAGTTGCCCGCGCTGCGCGGGTTCGGTGACGACGCGGTGTTGGAGGCGTTGGCCGGAGGCTTCGAGCAGCACGAGTTCGCGTCCGGTGACCTGATCGTCGAGGCGGGACGGCCCATGGACGGGGTGTACGTCCTGGCGCACGGCAAGGTGAATCGGATCGGCCGGGGCAAGTACGGCGACGACATCGTGCTGGACGTGGTGGGTGACGGCGGGTTCTTCGGTGACGCCGTATTCACCGACACCTCGGATCCCTGGGCCTTCACGGTCATGGCCAACACTCCGTGCATCGTCATGAGACTGCCTCGGGAGGCGACCGAACGGGCGATCGCCGCGTCCGAACGGCTGCGCGCACACGTTCGGGACCGGCCCCCGACCCCGGGACCCCACAACAAGTGGGGCGAGTCGGAGATCGACCTCGCCTCCGGGCACGCCGGTGAGAGGGTACTGCCGGGCACGTTCGTGGACTATGAGCGTGAACCCCGTGAGTACGAGCTGAGTGTGGCGCAGACGGTGCTGCGGGTGCACAGTCGGGTGGCCGACCTCTACAACGACCCGATGGATCAGATGGAGCAGCAGCTCCGGCTCACCATCGAGGCGTTGCGCGAGCGGCAAGAACACGAGCTGATCAACAACCGCGACTTCGGCCTGCTGCACAACGCCGCACTGCGACAACGCATCCACACCCGAGGGGGCCCGCCCACCCCCGACGACCTCGACGAACTGATCTCCCGCCGCCGGAAGACCAGGTTCCTCCTGGCCCACCCGCGCGCCATCGCGGCGTTCGGCCGCGAGTGCAACCGTCGCGGCCTGTACCCGGACTCCACCGAGGTCGAGGGGCACCCGGTGATGGCCTGGCGGAACGTGCCCCTCCTGCCCTGCGACAAGATCCCCGTCTCCGAGCACCGGACCACGTCCATCCTGGCCATGCGTACCGGCAAGGACGCCCAAGGCGTCGTCGGCCTGCGCCGGACCGGTCTGCCCGATGAGTACGAACCCGGCCTCAACGTCCGGTACATGGGGGTCGACGACCGGGCGGTCGTCTCCTACCTCGTCAGCACCTACCACTCCGCCGCCGTCCTGGTGCCGGACGCGCTGGGGGTCCTGGAGAACGTCGACATCACACGATGAGGAGCACACCCATGACCACCATCGAGGACACCACGGAAGGTCACCGACCACATGAGGTCCTGGCTCGCAGCCGTGAGCTGATCGATCCCGCCCTGCGCACCGCCGTCGACGGTCTGCCCTCCGCCATCCGCCGCATCGTCGGCTACCACTTCGGTTGGCGCGATGAGAACGGCGTGCCGAGCGACGACGACTCGGGGAAGGCGATCCGACCCACGCTGTCCCTGCTGGCCGCGGAGGCGGTGGGCGGGTCTTCCGAGTCGGGGGTGTCCGCCGCGGTGGCCGTGGAGTTGGTCCACAACTTCTCCCTCCTGCACGACGACATCATGGACGGCGACACCACACGCCGGCACCGCCCCGCGGCCTGGACCGTGTTCGGGGCCAATCCCACGATCCTGGCCGGGGACGCCCTCCAGACCTTGGCCTTGGACGTTCTCGCCGCCGGCGGTCACCCGGCGGCCCAGGACGGGGTGCGGATGCTCAGCGCCGCCGTCCTGGACCTGATCAATGGCCAGGTCGCGGACCTGGACTTCGAGACCCGCGACGACGTCGGCCTCGCCGAATGCGTCCGGATGGCCGAACTCAAGACCGGGGCGCTGCTCGGCTGCGCCTGCGCGTTGGGCGCCGTCTTCGGTGGCGCACCCGACAAGGCGGAGCCGTTGCGCCGCCTCGGCCTGGCCTTCGGGACGGCCTTCCAACACGTCGACGACCTCCTCGGCATCTGGGGGAGTCCGGAGACCACCGGCAAGTCGATCCACTCGGATCTGCGTAGCCGTAAGAAGTCCCTGCCCGTGGTGGCGGCCCTGACGTCGGGCACCTCCGCGGGGCGGGAGCTGGCCGGGCTCTACTTCCGGGAGCGGGAGCTCTCCGACGTCGAACTCGCTCGGGCCGCGGAGTTGGTGGAGGCCGCCGGGGGGCGTGAGTGGAGCCGCCGCCAGGCCGACGAACTGATGGATCGTGCGATGGGTGAGCTTCGGGACGCGGGCCTGGTCCGACGGCCCGCCGAGGAGCTCGGGGCCCTCGCCCGTTTCGCCACGCGCCGCGCTCACTGACACAGCGCCCATCGACAGGAAGAGCAGGATGTCCACTACGAAATCGCCCCGTACGACCAGTGCGCACACCGTCGAACGGTTGGAGCCGGACACGGTTATGGTCGCCGACGAGCTGCGGCGCCAAGGACTGCCGAGTGTCCCCTGCCCCGCCGCCGTCCTGCTCGATGGTGAGATCCGGCGACGGGGCGCGCGCACCGTGCGCGGCCCGCTCCGGACAGGGCCGTGGCGGGCCGGTCCGGAGCGGGCGGCCCTCGGCTCGGCGGCGTTCCTTCGGGCCACCGACGGATCGACGGACCCGGGTGTGGTGGGTCTGGGAGCGGCTGCGGCGCGTGGCGACCGGGGCCCGGACTCGGCCCGAGCGGCCCTGCACGCGTGGCTGGCGGTCGCCCGCCCCCGCGAGGTCCTGCTCGCCGCGCCGCGTTCGTTCTGCGCGGGCGTGGACCGCGCCGTCGAGATCGTGGAGCGGGCGCTGGAACAGCGGGGCGGCCCGATCCACGTCCGTAAACAGATCGTGCACAACCGCCACGTGGTCGCCGAACTGGAGGAGAAGGGGGTGGTGTTCGTGGAGGAACTCGACGCCGTACCCGACGGTGCCACGGTCGTGTTCTCCGCGCACGGGGTCTCCCCGGCGGTCCATACCGAGGCGGAGCGTCGAGGACTGGACGTGATCGACGCGACCTGCCCGCTGGTGGGCAAGGTGCACCACGAGGCCCGCCGCTTCGCCGATCGCGGCGACACCATCGTGCTGGTGGGGCACGCCGGGCACGAAGAGGTCGAAGGGACCATGGGCGAGGCCCCGGACCGGATCATGCTGGTCGAGACCCCCGCGGACGTCGCCCGTCTGGAGGTGGCCGACCCCGACAAGGTCTCCTACCTCACCCAGACCACTCTGGCCGCGGACGAGACCGCCGAGGTGATCGACGCCCTGCGCACCCGATTCCCCATGCTGCGCGGCCCCGGCTCCGACGACATCTGTTACGCCACCACCAACCGACAGGAGGCGTTGAGGGCGATCGCCCGAGACGCCGACCTCGTCCTCGTCGTGGGTTCGACCAACTCCTCCAATTCCCTACGGCTGGTGGAGCTGTCCGAGCGGGTCGGAACCCCGGCCCACCTCATCGACGACGCCGCGGACATCCGCCCCGACTGGCTCGCCGGAGTGACCACGATCGGTCTCACCGCCGGTGCCTCGGCGCCCCACCACCTGGTGGAGGCGGTCGTCGGCGCTCTGAGCGGGCTGGGCCCCGTCGGCGTCTCCGAACACGAGACCACCCGCGAGACGGTGCGCTTCACCCTGCCTCTCTCCGTCCGCACACCCTGAGCCCGACCACAGGACCACCGATCAGAACAGGCGTTCCCATGCAAGCGTTCGACCTGCCCGACTTCTACCTGCCGCATCCTGCCCGACTCAACCCCCACCTGGAGCGCACCCGCGAACACAGCATGGAGTGGGCCCGGGGCATGGGCATGCTCGACTCCGCCGCGCCCGGTGGCGGCCTGGTCTGGGACGAGGCCACCCTGGCCGGGATGGACTACGCGCTGATGTGCGCCTACACCCACCCGGACTGTGACGGTCCCATGTTGGACCTGATCACCGACTGGTACGTGTGGGTGTTCTTCTTCGACGACTACTTCCTCGAACTGTTCAAGTACTCCCGCGACTTCGCGGGGGCACAGACCTTCCTCGACGACCTCGAAACCTTCATGACCGAGGACGGGGGCGGTCCGCGCGCACCCCGGAACCCGGCCGAGGCCGGCCTGGCCGACCTGTGGCGGCGCACGGTGCCGTCGATGTCGGACGACTGGCGGCGGCGCTTCGTCACCAGCACGCACAACCTCATGGTCGAGTCCATGTGGGAGCTGGACAACATCGACCGGGACCGGATCGCCAACCCCATCGAATACATCCAGATGAGGCGCAGGGTCGGTGGGGCACCGTGGTCGGCCAACCTCGTGGAGGTCGCCGTGGGCGCCGAACTCCCTGATGCGGTCGCCGAATCCCGCCCCCTGCGGGTGCTGTCCGATACCTTCTCCGACGCGGTGCACCTGCGCAACGACCTTTTCTCCTACCAGCGCGAGGTTCAGGAGGAGGGCGAGAACTCCAACGCGGTGCTCGTGTTCGAACGGTTCTTCGGCCACTCCACCCAGGAGGCGGCGGTGCTGGTCAACGACCTGCTCACCGCACGGCTCATCCAGTTCGAGGACACCGCGTTGGGCGAGGTGCCCGAGTTGCTCACCGAACACGCGGTACCCCGGCACGCGCAGGCCGGGGTGGCCGCCTACGTCAAGGGTCTCCAGGACTGGCAGGCCGGCGGTCACGAGTGGCACGCGCGTTCCAACCGGTACATGAACGAGGGCCTGGCCGCCCGACCGGCCGGGGAACTCAAGGGCCCCACCGGCTTGGGCACGTCGGCGGCGCGACCGGTGTTCACATCGCTGCTTCCAGGGGTGCGGCACCGTGCTCGGCAACACTCCCACCAGGCGTTCCGTCCGGTAGGGGAGTTGGCGGAGCCCGACCTGTACATGCCGTACCCCATCCGCACCAACTCGCGGATCGACGACGCCCGGAGTTACGCGGTCGGTTGGGCACGGCGGATGGGCCTGTTCGACTCGGTGCCGGGTGTGGAGATCGGCGGGGTGTGGGACGAACGGCAGTTCATAGGTCTGGACCTGGCCCACTGCGCCGCGATGATCCACGCCGACGCGGAGTTCGACCAGCTCTGCCTGTCCTCGGACTGGTTGGCCTGGGGCACCTACGGTGACGACTACTTCCCCGTGGTGTTCGGGGCGGCGCGCGACCTGCCGGCGGCCAAGGTGTGCAACGAACGGCTGTCGTCGTTCATGCCGCTGGACCTGGGGGCCACCCCGACGCCCGTCAATCAGATCGAACGCGGGCTGGCCGACCTGTGGCGGCGCACGGCGGGTCCCATGCGCCCGGCGGCCCGGGCGACGTTCCGCCGGGCGGTGGAGGACATGACCTCCAGCTGGGTGTGGGAACTGGAGAACCAGGCCTACCACCGGGTGCCCGACCCGGTCGACTACCTGGAGATGCGTCGGAGCACGTTCGGTTCGGACATGACGCGTAGCCTGGCCAAACTGGCGAGCTTCCCCGATGTGGACCCGGCACTGTTCCAGAACCGGACCATACGCGAGCTGGAGACCGCCGCCCAGGACTACGCCTGTTTCACCAACGACCTGTTCTCGTACCAGAAGGAGATCGAGTTCGAGGGGGAGGTGCACAACCTCGTCCTCATCGTGGAGCACTTCTTCGACGTGGACCTCCACACGGCCCGCGACATCGTGGCGGACCTGATGCGGGCCCGCATGGAGCAGTTCGAGCACATCCTCGCCAACGACCTGCCGAAGCTGTTGGCCGACCTCGACCTTGACGAGGCGACCTCCCGAGCACTGCTGCGCGACACCGAGAACATGAAGGAGTGGATGTCGGGGATCTTGGAGTGGCACCGCAGGTGTGTCCGTTACACCGAGGCGGAGCAGCGTCGACTGCGCACCCCGAAGAACGTGCGCGACCACGTGCCGCTCGACCACGCATGGGCACCGACCGGCCTCGGTACGTCGGCGGCCCGCCTGACCACACTGCTGAGGACACGCTGACCGGGGGAAAGGAAGGGGAGGGTTCGTGTTCGTGGGCGACCCTGGGGCCATGGTCCAAGCCGTGGCCGGGCACGAACCCGAACCGCTCCTCCCCTGTGACCAGGGATTTCCTTCGTGTCCGAGGGGGACTCGAACCATCCCCTACAGGACCCGAGCCCGCTGGTTCTGAGTGCGGATCTGTCGCTGGACGGGTGGTGACCTGCGATGGATTCCTCCCGCCGGCCCCGCCGGCCGACCATCGCCGCCGAGTCACGAATCAGGGATGACTCAGGTCGGGCAGAGCGTGTCCTGGGTCGGCAGGTCGCCCTCGACCAGGAAGTCCGTGGTCGTGTCTTGCGCGCAGGCGTTGTCGCCGTTGACGTAGACGCCGTGTCCGTTGCCGTCGACGCTCACCAGCCGGGACCGCTGCCCGAACTTCTCGTTGAGCATCTCCCCGCCCCGGTGCGGCGTGACCGGGTCGCGCTGGTTCTGCACGATCAGGACATTGCTCGGCCCCTCGTCAAGGACCTCCACCGGCGGCTCGGCCGGTTCGTGCGACCAATAGGCGCAGGGCATGATGTTGGCACTGGCGGCGCCGAACAGCGGGTACCTCTCCCGATCCTGGGCGACGCTACGCTGATAGGTGCCGACGTCCTCGGGCCATTCCACGTCGTTGCAGGTCACGGCGAGGAAAACCGACCAGTTGTTGTCGAAGGGCGACGGCTCGGCACCCATCGTCGGCTGGGCGCCGGGGGCCGACACCACAAGGGGTGCGATCCCGTCCGACGCCTCCCCGGCCGCCGTGTCGGAGCCGAGCACCTCCTGCCACAACTCCGCCAGTCGGGGGTACGTCGAATCGTGGTAGAGGAACCCGAAGGTGGCCAGCCGGAAGAGGCCGCCGTCCATGTGGCCCTCGTCCGTGTCCACCGGGTTCTCGTCGAGTCGCTCGGCGAGCTCGAAGTAGGTTCGGCGCACCTCCTCCGATGAGTCGCCCAAGCCGTACTCATCGTGGCGTTCGGCGACCCATCGCGCGAAGTCCGGGAAGGTCTCTTCGACGCCCAGGCCGTACCTGCGCATCCCCTCGTGGTCGAGGTGGGTGTCACCGATGTTGCTGTCGAGCACGATCCGGTCGGAGCCTTCGGGGAACATCGAGGCGTAGGCCGCGCCCAGCGCCGAGCCGTAGGAGGCGCCGTAGAAGCTGGCCTTCCGCTCGCCGAGCGCCTCCCGGATCCGGTCCAGGTCACGGGCCGTGTTCGCCGTCGTCACGTGGCGCAACCGTCCGTCGGTGTCGTTGTCCGCGCACTGGTCGGCGATCATCTCCGCGTGACCGGCCTGCTCGGCGACCGCCGCCTCGTCGACCGCGTACGGCGGGACGGCGCCCCGGTAGTCCTGGTCGACGCCGATGCCGCAGTGCACCGGAGCGGAGTACCCGATTCCGCGGGTGTCCATGCCGATCAGGTCGTAGCTGTCCGAGACCTCGGCGGGCAGGCCCCGAGAGACCAGGTCCGCCGGAAACGCCAGCCCGGATCCGCCCGGGCCGCCCGGGTTGAACAGCAGCACGCCACGTCTTTGGTCCGGGTCCCGGCCGGCCAGCCGGGACACCATGATCTCGATCTCGGGGCCCTCGGGGTCGGCGTAGTCCAGCGGCACCGGTACCAGGCCGCATTCGATCCGGGGCGCCTCGGCCGCCACATCCTCGGGGCAGGCGCCCCACTCCACCTGTGCCTGTGGTTCCTCGCCCCTGTCGTCCGCCATGGCCGGTGCCGCGACCAGCGGCCCGGCGAGGCCGATCAGCGCCATCACGGTCCAACTCCGGCCTGCTCTACGCCTTCGTTCCATGTTCGCCCTCATCTGTTGTCGGTTTCACGCTTTTGCCACTCGCCCACGAGCCCGCGCCGAGCTCTTCGGTCTATGGCGGTGCGGGTCGGGGATGTCCCGGCCCAGGGCGGTAGGTCAGGTGCCGCAAGAGGGTTTCGGCCGGCCCACGCCGCCCCGTGCGGCGCAGGACGTCGGCGATGACGACGGTGACCACCCACGTGGCGACGGCGACCCCGGCGGCCGCTGCGGCGCCCAGACCGCCGCCCAGGTCGAGCAGCGATGGTTCGGTGGCCACCAACCACACCGGCGACTGGGCGATGTAGAAGGTCATCGACCGTCGGCCGCACGCCACCAGCGCGTTCGTCACCCGGCCGCGCCGGTCGTTGACGCGGACCGCGACGAGCGCGATGGCCGCCGCGAAGGCGAGCCCACCGGCGACGCCGGTCGCTCCGAACACCGCCGAGGCGACGACGCCGACCTCAGGGGTATCCGGTGTCCACACGCCCACGGCCCGCAGGGCGACCGGCTGTGCTCCCAGCACGGCGACAGGGAATCCGATCAGCACCACACCGCGCAGGAGCGGCCTGTAGCGGTCGGGCTGCTCCAGCACACGCATCCGGCCGGCCCAGACACCGATCAGGACCGAAGGCATTACGGCCAGTCCGGCGATCGGCACCACCGGGAGCGCACTGGCCCGTAGCATCGCGCTGTCCACGAGGGTGGGTCCCACAGGCAGTGGCGTGTCGGCTCCGGCGACTACTTGAAGTGCGGCGGAGGCCGCGGCGCCGAGCACGAGGGTGAGCGCGGCGATCGTCCACAGCCGACGATCGGACCAGGACACCGCCCCGGCGAACATCAGGGCGAACACACCGTAGGCACCGATGACGTCCCCGCTGTAGAGCAGGACGACGTGGGCCACACCGAACACGATCATCCAGGCACCGCGTCGACGTATCAGTCTCCGCGCCTGTGCCGAGTCCCCGCCGGGTCCGGAGCGGCGCCGGGTCATCTGCACGAGGCCGTACCCGAAGAGGAGCCCGAACAAGGGAGCGGCCCGCCCGTCGACGACGGACGTCAGCAGCCACTGGACGGCGACGTCGAGCGGGCCACCGCCAGAGGGCGCGGCCATCGAGAGGCCCCCCGCGTGCAGCATCCGGGAGTGGGCGAGGGCGATGAGTAGCAGCATCAATCCCCGCGCCAGATCCGGCGCCAACAAGCGTTCCGCGTTCGGCGTCGGTGCGGCCGACCCGCCCGCAGGCTGACGGGACCCGAACATGGGTCTGAACATGGGTTCGACGCTAGTGAAGCCGTCCGTTGCCGCATATCGGTCGAAGGGTTCGGGGACACTCGACCAAAGTCGGCGTCCTTGTCGAAGTCCGCTGCCGTACACGAACGATCGGGGCCCGAAGGGGTCTCAAGGCTCCTCGTGAGCCGTCCACGTTGAGGGCCGCCCCCGCACCGTGTGGCTCGACGGTCCGGTCGCAACCCGGGCCAACAAGAAAGGCCCCGCTGAGCGGGGCCTTCGATTGTGTCCGAGGGGGGACTTGAACCCCCACAGCCTTAACGGCCACTAGCACCTCAAGCTAGCGCGTCTACCTATTCCGCCACCCGGACGTGGGTGTCTGGCGCCGTAGCGCCGAACAGGTTCAACCATAGCAAAGGTCTGAGGGGCCCCGAACCAGTTTTTCGGTGGGGGTGACCGGCTTCCAGACGAGAGGAGAGCGTGACAAGGTCTAGGGCGAAAGGTGCGGCCGGCAGACGGGAGAGCCAGATGGCGCAAGACAGTGATCCGAGCGCGGCGGAGGTCGAGGTCGTCGACCTGTGCCGAGAGCTCATCGAGTTCGACACCTCCAACTATGGCGACCATTCCGGCCCCGGTGAGCGCAAGGCCGCGGAGTATGTCATGGGCCGTCTCGACGAGGTCGGGGTGGAGTCCGAGATCTACGAGAAGCACCCCGGGCGCAGCAACGTGGTGGCGCGGATCACGGGTGAGGATTCCGGTCGTCCCCCTCTGCTCATCCACGGACACCTCGACGTGGTGCCCGCGGCCGCGGAGGACTGGACGCATCATCCGTTCGCCGCCGAGGTCGCCGACGGTTGTGTCTGGGGCCGTGGCGCGGTCGACATGAAGAACATGAACGCGATGGTGCTGGCCACGCTGCGGCAGCGACTGCGTGAGGGGCGACGTCCTCCGCGCGACATCGTCCTGGCCTTCGTCGCCGACGAGGAGGCCGGCGGTACCTGGGGCGCCCAGTACCTGGTGGACGAGCACCCCGAGCTGTTCGCGGACTGCGACTCCGCGATCAGCGAGGTCGGCGGGTTCTCGTTCACGGTCAACGAGAACCGGCGCGTGTACCTGGTGGAGACCGCGGAGAAGGGCATCGCGTGGATGAAGCTCACCGCGCGCGGCACCGCGGGCCACGGGTCGATGACCAACGACGACAACGCCGTCACCGAACTGGCCGCCGCGGTCGCCAGGCTCGGTGAGCACCGGTTCCCCGTGCAGCTCACACCCACGGTCCGGACCTTCCTGGAGGAGATCTGCGAGGAGTTCGGGATCCCCTTCGAGGAGAAGGACGTGGACGCCACGGTGGCGCGGCTGGGTCCGATCGCGAAGATGATCGGTGCCACGCTGCGCAACACCCTGAACCCGACGGTGCTGGGCGGTGGCTACAAGGCCAACGTGATCCCGGGTGAGGCCACCGCCCAGGTGGACGGTCGTTTCCTGCCGGGGACCGAGGAGGAGTACTTCGCCAAGATCGACGAACTGCTCGGTCCGAAGGTGAGCCGTGAGTTCATCCACCACCTTCCCGCGGTGGAGACCTCCTTCGACGGTGGCCTGGTCACCGCGATGTCGGAGTCGTTGCTGGCGGAGGACCCGGGCGCCAAGGCCGTCCCGTACTGCCTCTCGGGCGGTACCGACGCCAAGAGCTTCTCGCGGCTGGGTATCCGCAACTTCGGGTTCTCCCCGCTGAAGCTGCCGCCGGAGTTGGACTTCGCCGGCATGTTCCACGGGGTGGACGAACGTGTCCCCGTGGACGGTCTCCAATTCGGAGTCCGTGTGTTGGACCGATTCATCGACATGAGCTGACCGGAATTATTCGGGACGACCGCTCCTGAACCTGGACGAACCGCACCGAGAATTTCTCGGTGCGGTTCGTTTTTCCGGTTGTGGTCACTCGGTGTGATGCTACGGTTGCTTTCAGTTCGAAGGTGACTCCGTCTTTTCGGGGGCCGACGACCGACCGTGGGCGACAACGCCGCGCGGGACCGTCCAGTAGTAGTCGAGACAAGGGGGCATCCATGGTGCTCGCGAGCCGGGAGTGGCTGGTGTCCTCCAGTCGCGCTGCTCGCAACACCCGTGGTGTCTACGCCCGACTGCTGCTCCTGTCCGGAATCGTCGCGGTCGCGTGGATCGCCGGCGGTGTCGGGGTCGCGTACAGCGACACCGGCGCCGAATCCGGTGGCCTCGTCGACAGCGTGCTCGGTGTCGACGACGCCGCCGAACGCACCGGTCAGGCCGCGACCGAGGAGATCCGGCAGGCCCGGATCTCCGAAACCGCGGCCCACGCCACCGCCTCCACCGAGGCCGTCACCGAAAGGGTCGTCCCGCAGGCGACCTCGCTTCCCGCCACCGCGCTGGAGGACACCGGTGTCTCCGGTGCCCTGCAGGAGAGCCGGGTCGGTTCCATCGCCGAGACCGCGGTCGACGACACCGCGCGGACCGTCGACGGAACCGCTCGCGGGGCCTCCGACCTGGTCGGAGGGGTCGCCCGAACCGGCAAGGACATGGTTCGGGCCACCGACGAGTCGCTGCGCGAGGGCGACCTCGTCGACGGCGTCACCGCAGGACTGAACGAATCCGTCGGCCACCACGGGATCGACTCCGTCACCGAACCCGGCGGCCCCTTGGGCCTGCCGCTCCTCGGTGCCGACGACCCCATCTCCTCCTCTTCCGTCGACCGTCCCAAGGACGAGGACGAAGAGGACGAGGAAGCGGACGAAGAGCCCGCGCGCATGGGACCGCACGCCGACCATGGCGTGCCCGTCCACGTCACCGAGACCGGTCTGCGCATGGCCGAGGAGGCCGCTCAGGCCGCCACGGCGCAGACCGCTCAGGACGACGACGCCGAGCGCATCCGTCTCATCGGCGGTGGCTCCCACCACCAGGTCGGACCCGACGCCACCGGTGCGTCGGCCCCGTCCTTCCCCGCTCCCGGTGCCGCCGGCTTCCTCATGAACCGGTCCGGCCACATGGAGCTCCGGGCCCAGCGGGTCGCCCTTCCCGGCGACCCCACCCTGGTCGTGCGCGACGCCGCGGACGACCCTTCCTTCTCGCCTGACTAGCCGCTTCCCGCAGGGATCGCGGCCGGTCGGTGCGCCTTCGCGCACGAGCACCCCATCGTTTCCGAGGTGGGTGTGCGTCTCACCCCAGGCGCTTCACGCCGGGTGACCGTCCGTGGTCCATGAGTGGCAGATCCGACTCTCGTCGACCAAAGGACATGACACCCGATGACCCGATCAACCCACACCCGTGTCGCGGCCCTCATCGCCGCAGGCCTCCTCGCCACCACCGCCTACGGGACCGCCTACGCCGACACCACCACCAGCGGTAACGGTTCCATCGGTGGCGGCAACCAGATCGAGGCAGACGTCGACGCTCCCGTCAACGTCTGCGGCAACGCCGTCGCGGTTCTCGGCGTGGCCGGTGCCGAGTGCACCGACGGTGAGGCCGAGGTGACCGAGCCGGAGCGACCGGACGACGGTTACGAGGGCTACGACCCGGAGGAGCCCGAGCCGGAGGAGACCCCCGAGGAAGAACCCCCGCGGGAAGAAGAGATCTCCGAGGAGGAGCCGGAGCCGGAGGAGACCCCCGAGGAAGAGCGTGAGGAGCAGGTCGAGGAGGACCCGGAGGACCCCGCCGACGAGGGCTCCGTTCCGAACGCGGAGACCGCGGACCAGGGCCCCTCGGCTCCCCCCGCGGACGAGTCCCGCCTCGCGGTCACCGGTGCCGACCAGAGCGCGCTGACCGGCCTGGTCGCCGCCGCGGTCCTCGCCATCGCCGCGGGTGTCGGCTTCATCTTCTACGGCCGGCGCCACAAGGCCCGGGCCTGATCGGACTCCCGGGCCCTCGGGTCCGGGGGTTGACGCGAGTCCCGCAGCACCGGCCAAGGCCTTGTGCTCGGGGTTCACGTCAGCCGCCGCTCAACCAGAGCGGGAGCTGATCGACGGGGTGCGGGCGTCCGTACGCAGCCAGCGAGGACGCGACGCGACCGTACCCAACAGACCGGCGAAGACGCACCGCCCAGGTGCGGAGCCGACCGGATGATCCCCGGCCTTGGTCGAAGGCCCACATCCCACCCAGGGGTGTGGAACGGCCTGTGGCCCCATGCACGACACCTTCTCTACTACTCGTTCTCTCGAAAGGACTTCCCACATGCGTAAGTGGGCCAGCACCTCCGCGAAGACCGTGCTTCTGGCCGCGGGCTTCGTCGCCCTGGGCAGCGGCGTGGCGCTCGCCGACAGCGACGCGGCCACCAGCGGCAACGGTTCGCTGCTGGGCGGCAACCAGGCGGTCGTCAACGGCGACGTCCCCGTCAACGTGACCGGCAACGCCATCGGTGCGGTCGCCGGCGTCGCGGGTGCCTCCAGCACCGGTTCCGACGCCAAGGTGATCGACCACCAGCACAACGAGGTGCACACCTCGGGCAACGGTTCGCTGCTGGGCGGCAACCAGCTCGTGGTCGACGGCGACGTCCCGGTGAACGTCACGGGCAACGCGATCAGCGCGGTCGGCGGCGTCGCGGGTGCCTCCAGCACCGGCAGTGACTCCAAGGTCCTGCACGAGTCCGGCCACGGCCACGGCCACGGCCACGGACACGGTGGCGAGGACATCGCGACCTCCGGCAACGGCTCCCTGCTCGGCGGCAACCAGCTGGTCGGCGACCTCGACGTTCCGGTGAACGTGTCCGGCAACGCGATCGGTGCCGTGGGCGGCGTCGCGGGCGCGGCGGCCACCGACGCCGACGCGATCGTGCGCGACCACCAGAGCGCGCCGGTCGAGCACCAGGCCGGGCAGTTCACCGCCACCGACCTGCTCAACGAGGCCGTCGAGAACGCCCAGATCCTGCCGGACACCTCCGGTGTGGACGCCGGCGTGCTGCGTCAGTCGGCCCCGGTCCGTGAGCACCAGTCGATCGCGACCTCCGGCAACGGTTCCGCGCTGGGCGGCAACCAGCTCGTCGCGGACCTGGACGTCCCCGTGAACGCCGCGGGCAACGCGGTCGGTGCCGTGGGCGGCGTGGCCGGCGCGGCCACCACCGACAGCGACGCCGTGGTCAAGGACGTCGAGCAGGACATCGCGACCTCCGGCAACGGTTCGTTGGCCGGCGGGAACCAGCTCGTCGCCGACGCGGACGTCCCCGTCAACGTCGCGGGCAACGCCGTGGGCGCCGTGGCCGGTATCGCCGGTGCGAGCGCCACCGACGCCGACTCCAAGGTGGTGGAGCACCAGAGCGCCGAGACCGAGGCCCAGGCCTCCGCGTTGGACAGTGTGCCGGGGGTCGACCAGCTGCCCGAGGTCCCCGTCTCCGAGATGCTGCCGGTCGACTACAGCGTGAGCGAGACCGCGGACCAGGCCGTGGCGGAGCAGGCTTCGGCCGAGCTGCCCGAGGCCACCGAGGTGCCCGAGGTCGACCCGGTGGGCGACCTGCTGGGCGCCGCGGGCGTTGGCCTGTAGTACCTGAGCGGGTCCGTCGACGGACCCGCGCGGGGGTGTGACCCGGACACGGACACCCGTCCGTCCCAGGGAGTGCGTCCCACCGTTCCGTTTGGAACGCGGTGGACTGCGGTGGACACGCTCATCCCGAGGCGAACGGCGGACGATGGCCGGGGAACACCGTTCCCGCGAGCGGCGTACACGCGCCGCGCACGACGAGTCGGAGGAAGTCGCCTCCGCGCCCCCGTTCCGTTTGGAACGCGGTGGACTGCGGGGGAGCGGAGGTGGCGACCACCGGTTCGAGAACACGAGTCGAGTCCTCCCGGGAATATCCGGGAGGACTCGTCGCATTTTGAGGGCAGAACACCCCGGAGTCGATAAGTGTGACGCAAGTCACTGTCCTAGGGTGTTCGGGGTGCTCGTCAGAGCCACCGAGAGGCCGGGGGAGAGGGTTGCCACGGTCGCAAATACACGTTACGGGCCGGTACCGGTCCGATGAGCGCTTATTCTGCGGGTGCCGGTGGGTGTGGGGTCGTGTGACCGACGACGAGGCGAACTCGGGTGCGGCCGACCCGGTCCGCTCACCGACGGGGGAGTGCCTGTAGTTCGGTTACTGTCGGTTCCCACGGGAGCCGAAGGACCACGGCCGAGAGAAAACGTAAGGCTAGACGTAGGGGAAACAGCGTGCCAGCCACGAAGGGCAGCGCCGGCAAGAACGGCTCGAAGGACAACGGAAGCCAGGGGACGGGGACCACTCTGGTCATCGTCGAGTCACCGGCCAAGGCCAAGACCATCGCCGGTTACCTGGGGCGCGGCTACGTCGTGGAGTCCAGCATCGGGCACATCCGTGACATGCCGGCCAAGGCCGCGGAGATCCCCGCCAAGTACAAGGGGGAGTCCTGGGCGCGGCTCGGTGTCGACGTCGACGGCGACTTCGAACCGCTCTACGTCGTCAACACCGACAAGAAGGCCCACGTCAAGAAGCTCAAGGAGCTGCTGGCCGAGGCCGACGTACTCCTGCTCGCCACTGATGAGGACCGCGAGGGCGAGGCCATCGCCTGGCACCTGCGCGAGGAGCTCAAGCCCAAGATCCCCGTCCGACGGATGGTCTTCAACGAGATCACCAAGGACGCCATCCAGCACGCGGCGGACAACACGCGCGAGCTCAACACCCGTCTGGTCAGCGCTCAGGAGACGCGCCGCATCCTGGACCGTCTCTACGGCTACGAGGTCTCACCCGTGCTGTGGAAGAAGGTCATGCCCAAGCTCTCGGCGGGCCGGGTGCAGTCCGTGGCCACCCGACTGGTGGTCGAGCGCGAACGCGAGCGGATGGCCTTCACCTCCGCCGAGTACTGGGACATCAAGGCGGTCTTCGACGCCGCCGGAGCGGTCGCCGACGCCCCCGCCAGCTTCCCCGCCACGCTTTTGTCGGTCGACGGCAAGCGCGTGGCCGCCGGTCGCGACTTCACCCCCCAGGGTTCGATCCGTTCCGACCGGGACGTGCGCCACCTCGACGAGGCCGCCGCCCGGGGCCTGGCCGAACGCCTCTCCGGAACCGGCTTCGCGGTCTCCTCCGTGGAGCGCAAGCCCTATCGCCGCTCTCCGTACGCGCCGTTCCGCACCACCACCCTCCAGCAGGAGGCCTCCCGCAAGCTCAACCTGTCCGCGAAGCAGACCATGCAGGTCGCCCAGCGGCTGTACGAGCACGGGCACATCACCTACATGCGTACCGACAGCACCACGCTGTCGGACAGCGCGGTCAAGGCCGCCCGTGATCAGGCACGACGTCTCTACGGCGGCGACCACCTGCCGGACAAGCCGCGTGTGTACGCCAAGAAGGTCAAGAACGCCCAGGAGGCCCACGAGGCCATCCGTCCGGCGGGCGAAACCTTCCGCGTCCCCGCCGAGACCGGCCTGTCCGGCCCCGAGTTCCGCCTCTACGAGCTCATCTGGAAGCGCACCGTCGCCTCCCAGATGAAGGACGCCGTCGGCGAGTCCGTCACCGTCCGCATCGAGGGCACCTCCTCCGACGGTGAGGTCGCCGAGTTCAGCGCGAGCGGCAAGGTCATCACCTTCCACGGGTTCCTCAAGGCCTACGTCGAGGGTTCCGACGACCCGGCCGCCGACCTGGACGACCGTGAGCGCCGCCTGCCCGCCCTGAGCGAGGAGGACCCGGTCAAGGCGCAGAGCCTGGAGGCCGAGGGGCACAGCACCCGGCCGCCGGCGCGCTACACCGAGGCCACCCTGGTCAAGGAGCTGGAGGAGCGGGAGATCGGCCGCCCCTCCACCTACGCGGCCATCATCGGCACCATCCAGGATCGCGGCTACGTGTTCAAGAAGGGCACGGCGCTGGTGCCGTCCTTCCTGGCCTTCGCCGTGGTGCAGTTGTTGGAACGCCACTTCGGAAACCTGGTGGACTACGAGTTCACCGCGCGTCTGGAGGACGTCCTCGACGACATCGCCCGGGGCGAGACCGAGAGCCTGCCGTGGCTGCGGCGCTTCTACTTCGGTGGACAGACCCCCGAGGGGCGGCAGGAGACGGGTCTCAAGGACCTGGTGGTCGGTGACCACCTGTCCGAGATCGACCCCAAGGAGGTCAGCTCGCTGCCGCTGCCCGGCACCGACATCGTGCTCCGGGTCGGTCGATTCG
The DNA here is from genome assembly GCF_053615935.1 of Nocardiopsis sp. NPDC055879. Taxonomy (NCBI): domain Bacteria; kingdom Bacillati; phylum Actinomycetota; class Actinomycetes; order Streptosporangiales; family Nocardiopsidaceae; genus Nocardiopsis; species Nocardiopsis sp. NPDC055879. The sequence continues at coordinate 8,170 of NZ_JBSHCT010000036.1, read as the reverse complement.
GCCCCTACCTGGACCGTGACGGAACCAGGGTGAACGTGCCCGAGGACTTGGCGCCGGACGAGCTCACCCCGGCCAAGGCCGAGGAGCTGTTCGCCCAGCCCAGCGGTGACCGTGAGCTCGGGGTCGATCCCGAGACCGGGCGCACCATCCTCGCCAGGTCCGGTCGATATGGCCCCTACGTGACCGAGGTCATCCCGGAGCCGGAGGAGGCCGAGGGCGAGACCAAGCCCAAGAGCAAGGCCAAGGCGAAGGTCAAGCCGCGCACCGGTTCGCTGCTCAAGAGCATGGACCTGGACACGGTCACCCTGGAGGACGCGCTCCGTCTGCTGTCCCTGCCCCGTGTGGTGGGGGAGCTCGACGGTGAGGACGTCACCGCGCAGAACGGCCGGTTCGGCCCGTACCTGAAGAAGGGCACCGACAGCCGCTCCCTCGAAAACGAGGAGCAGATGTTCACGATCACCCTCGAAGAGGCCAAGGCGATCTTCGCGCAGCCCAAGCAGCGTGGTCGTCGTGCCGCCGCTCCGCCGCTGCGCGAGCTCGGTGAGGACCCGGAGAGCGGCGCCAAGATGGTGATCAAGGACGGTCGCTTCGGCCCCTACGTCACCGACGGGGAGGTCAACGCCTCCCTGCGCAAGGACGACGAGGTCGCGTCGATCACCGACGAGCGCGCCGCCGAACTCCTGGCCGAGCGTCGGGCCAAGGCCCCGGCCAAGAAGACGACCGCGAAGAAGACGACCACGACCACCACCAAGAAGGCGGCGACGCGCAAGCCCGCCGCCAAGAAGACCGGCGAGCCGAAGAGCACCGCCACGGAGTGACGTCCTGTGTGTCTTGGTGACCGCCCACCCGGGTATCTCTCATGAGAGAAGTTCGGATGGGCGGTTTCCGCTGTTTCGTAACGGAGACGGGACCTCATCCCCTGTCGGGGAATGATCTTCCGTACTACGCTGTGTCGGGCTGATGAGGGCGCGGAATCGTGTGTGAGCCCCGGAGGCATCCCCGAATCCCGGACAGGCGATGGACGCCTGTCAGTACCGATCCCCCTCATCGATAATCTTGAGCGCTATGAGCAGATCTGCACCCCTGGGAGCGCCGGCCGAGGCGCAGAACGTCCTCGCGATCACACCCTTCCGAAGGTTGTGGGTCTCACTTTCCCTTTCCAGCCTGGGTGACTGGCTGAGCCTTCTGGCACTGGTGTCCCTCGCGGCCATCTTCACCGCCGATGGCTCCACACTCGTTCAGTACCTCGCCATCGCCGGGGTCGTCGCCATCAAGCTGGCCCCCGCGGTCCTGCTCAGCCCCCTGGCGGGGCTCGTGGCCGACCGTCTCGACCGTCGATGGACGATGGTCGGCGGCGACGTCTTGCGCGGCCTTCTGTACGCGTCCATCCCGGTCATGGGCCTGTCGGTCCCCGGGTTCGCGTTGCAGTGGCTGCTGATCGCGGGGCTGCTGGCGGAGATCGTGGCCCTGTTCTGGACCCCCGCGCGGGACGCCACCATCGCCGTTCTCGTTCCCAAACGCATGCTGGGCCAGGCCGGCCGCCTGACCCTGTTGGCCACCTACGGCGCCGCGCCCGTCGCGGCCCTGCTCTTCGCGGCCCTGGCCTCGGTGGGCAACCTCTTGGGCGCGTTGGTGCCGTCCATGGCCGACCCCGCCGCGGACGTCGCCCTCTACCTCAACGCCCTCACCTTCTTCGTCGCCGCGATCGTGGTGGCCGGGCTGCCGCTGCCCAAGCACACCGTGTCCAAGACGTCGCTGAGCCCCAACCGGGACGCGGCGCTGATGAGTGCGCTCGGCAACGGGCGTCGGGCGGTGGGCGCCGGTCCGCTCATCCGAGGCGTGCTCTTCGGGCTCGCCGCCACCGCCGCCGCGGGTGGTCTGGTCATCGGCCTGGGTCGACCGCACGTGGAGAACCTCGGAGCGGGCAACGCCGGCTTCGGCGTCCTGGTGGCCGCGCTCTTCCTGGGTCTGGGTCTGGGCGTGGTCTCCGCGCCGCGCGTGCTCAAGCAGTTCAGCCGTCGCCGCTTCCTCGGACTGTCCGTGGTACTGGCCGCTCTGGCACTGCTCATCGCCGGCGCCGTCACGGACATGGTCCTGTCGGCCGTCCTCGCGTTCGTGTTCGGTCTGGGCGCGGGCCTGGCCTGGGCCACCGGCACCTGGCTGATCAACGTCGAGGTCGAGGAGGACCGACGCGAGAGCGCGTTCGCCCTCCTTCACGCCACCGGACGGGTCGCGCTGCTCGCCGCCGCCGTCCTCGCCCCGATCGCGGCCGGATTCGCCGGGGACCACGAGTTCCCGCTCGGCGGGCCCCTCACCTACTCCCTGTACGGCAGTGGACTGGTCCTCCTCGTGGGTGGTCTCATCGCCCTCGCGCTCGGCTTCGTCACCTACCACCAGGCCAACGCCGAGGACCCCGACGCGGGCCCGGGTCTGATCCCGGAGCTGTTCGCCGCCCTGCGCGGGGTCAGTCCGCGTACCGAGGAGGCCGAGGAGGCCTCCGTCGCCGGGGCCTTCATCGTCCTGGAGGGAGGAGAGGGCGCCGGCAAGTCCACCCAGGTCCGTGACCTGACCGTGTGGCTGCGCGACCAGGGATTCGAGGTGGTGGGCACCCGCCAGCCGGGCGCCACCAAACTGGGCATGCGACTGCGCGGCCTCCTGCTGGACCGGGAGAACTCGCACATCACCGACCGTGCCGAGGTGCTTCTGTACGCGGCGGACAAGGCCGACCACGTGCAGCAGGAGATCCTGCCGGCGTTGCGCCGCGGCGCCGTGGTGATCAGCGACCGCTACGTCGACTCGTTGCTGGCCTATCAGGGAGCCGGGCGCGACCTGGCGGTCTCCGAGATCCAGGAGATCAGCGACTGGGCCACCCAGGGGCTGGTGCCGACCCTGACGGTGCTGCTGGACGTGCGTCCCCAGGAGGGGCTCGCGCGGCTGGGTGGCCCCGCCGACCGGATCGAGTCGGAGTCGGCCGAGTTCCACGAGCGCGTTCGGAAGGGCTTCCGCGCCCTGGCCGAAGCCGAACCGGACCGCTACCTGGTCCTGGACGCGAGCGAGAGCCGGGAGCGGATCGCCCGTGAGATCCAGCGTCGGGTGCGCCCGCTGCTGCCCGACCCCATCGACGCCGAATCCGAGGCCGTCACCGGCATGATCCCGGTGATCAGACCGGAGTAGCGCCGGGGACAGAGGGCTTCACGCGTAGGGGCCTCCCATCGGATCCGCCGATCCGGTGGGAGGCCCCTACGCTCTTCCGTGAGGGTGTGGTCGTGTCCCGGTCGAGGACCCATCCGAGGACCGGGACACGGTGTCCTCGGTCGGGGATCAGTCGACGGAGACCTCTTCGGGGGTCAGCAGGGCCTGGAAGGTGATCGGACCGACCTCACCGTCGGCGTCGATCTCCGCCCCGGTCTGGAAGTCGACCACCGCCGCACGCGTGGCCCCGCCGAACAGACCGTCCATGTCCAGGTCGTAGCCGTGGCCGGAGACCAGCGCGTACTGCACGGCCTTCACCCGGTTGCCCTCGGCGCCTTGGCGGACGATGCCCAGGTCCTCGGTCAGGGCCTCCCAGGTCGGCTCGTCGACGACCCCGTTCGCGTCGAGGCCCTTGTCCCCCTGATAGTCCGTCACGGCCTCGGTCAGCCGCTCGTCGAACACCTCCGTGGCCTCGGTGACGTCGAGGTAGCCGTACTCCACCAGCAGGAACTTGACGACCGCGACCTCCCAGGTCTCCTGGCCCTCCTCCAGTTCGGGCCACGCGGCGGCCTCGATCGCGGCGACCACCTCGGGCGGCGTGTTCGGTCCGTCCGCCAGCGCGGCCGGCGCCCCCGCGAGGCCGAACCCGGCGACCATGGCCCCCGACGCGAACAGCATCGTGATCCCTCGTGCCTTCGACATGTGTACTCCTTCTGTGGTTCGGGCGGCGCCCCCGTCGCGGCCGCCCTCTCCAAAGAGAGATCCGTCACCCCCGGTCGAGGTTCACCCCGAAACCCCTTCTGACCTGGTCCGGCCCCGATGGCAACCGGAAGGGAAGGGTCGCGTCGGGTTCCCTGGGAGGGCGTGGGTCCCCCTCGGATCCGAGAAGGAGGGCCTGTGGAAAACGGTCCGGGCGTCGGTGCCGGCTCCTATCCTGGAGACCGGATCAGTGAGTCGTGGATAGGGGAAGCGCGTGACGGTCTTCGACGACCTCGTCGGCCAACAGGTGGCCGCCGCCCAACTGGGGCGCGCGGTCCAGGGCGCCGCCGACCTCCTCTCCGGGGGACGGGGCGCCGGCATGACCCACGCGTGGCTGTTCACCGGCCCACCCGGCTCGGGCCGCGAGGAGGCCGCGCGTGCCTTCGCCGCGGCCCTGCAATGCCGTGAGGGCGGCTGCGGCCACTGCGACTCCTGTCACCAGGTCCTGACCGGCACCCATCCGGACGTGCTCTACGTACGCCCCAGCGGGCTCAGCTTCGGTGTGTCGGCCACCCGTGACCTGGTGCTGCGGGCCGGATCCAAGCCCTCGGGCGGCAACTTCCGGATCGTGCTCTTCGAGGACGCAGACCGTGCCACCGAGGCCGCGTCCAACGCCCTGCTCAAGGCGGTGGAGGAACCCTCGCCACGAACGGTGTGGCTGCTGTGCACCCCCACCCCGGACGACCTGCTCATCACGATCCGCTCCCGCTGCCGTCTGGTCACCCTGGCCACCCCCGGAACCCGGCAGATCGTCGACTCCCTCGTGCGGCGCGACGGGGTGGACACCGTGACCGCCGAGGCCGCCGCCCGGGCCGCCGCGGGCCGCGTGGACCGGGCCCGGCAACTGGCCACGGAGCCCGAGGCGCGCCGCCGCCGGGAGGAGGTCCTGTCCATCCCGGTCGGGCTGACCGGCCTGGGCGCCTGTGTCACCGCCGCCGCCCGGCTGTACGAGATCGCCGAGGAGGAGTCCAAGGCGCTCACCACGGCGTTGAACGAGAAGGAGAAGGGCGAACTCAAGGCGGCCTTCGGCGAGGGTTCCACCGGTAAGGGCGTGGCCAAGGCCATCCGCGGCGCCGCCGGGGCGCTCAAGGACCTGGAGGAGCGGCAGAAGCGCCGGGCCACTCGGATCAAGCGCGACTCCTACGACCGTGCCCTGCTGGACCTGGCCGCCTTCTACCGGGACGTCCTGGCGCTCCAACTGGGCGCGACCGTGGAACTGTCCACCGTGGAACGCTCCGGGGACCTGGAACGGATCGCCCGCTCCGGCCCACCCGAGGCGACCCTGCGCCGGATCGACGCGATCATGGCGTGCCGGGAGCGGATCGCCGCGAACGTGCACCCGCAGATCGCCATGGAGGCCATGACCTCCGCCCTGCTGGCGGGCTGAGAACCGACCGAACGAGAACCGGTCGGGGCCCTGTAGGGCCCGGGGCCGAGCACGCGACCGGGTCCGCGACAATCGGGACGCGACGTGTTGGACGAGTGGAGGCGGATTCGGGTGGGGCTGAGGGCGCGGGTAGGGGCGACGCTGCTCGGAGTGGCGGTGCTGGTCACCGGCTGCACCTCCGGTGACGGTGGGGCCGAAGACGACGGCGCGGTCACGGGTTCCGTCGACTTCGCCGAGCAGGAACTCGACTGGCGGGAGTGCGACAGCGGTCTGCCCGAGAGCGAGTGCGCGGTCTTCGAGGTTCCGCTGGACTACGAGGAACCGGAGGGGGAACGCATCGAGATCGCGGTCAAGCGTGTACCCGCCACCGGAGACGAGGTGTTGGGCTCCCTGGTGGTCAACCCGGGCGGTCCGGGCGGTTCCGGCCACGACTTCGTGGACCACAGCCCCTACACGCTCAGCCAGACGGTGCGTCGACAGTTCGACGTGGTCGGCTTCGACCCCAGGGGAGTGGGCCGCAGCACCCCTCTGACCTGTCTGGAGGCCGAGGAGATCGACGAGTTCCTCGGTACCGACTACGGAACCGGGCCGGGCGCCGACGACATGGCCGACCTCAGCCCCCAGGGACTGGCCCAGATCGAGGAGGGCAGCCGCGAGTTCGTCGAAGCCTGTGAGGAGAGCGCGCCCGACCTGATGCGCAACATCGGCACCGCCGACGTCGCCCGTGACATGGACCTGCTGCGCGGGCTCCTGGGCGACGAGAAGCTCACCTACCTCGGAGCCTCCTACGGCACCCACATCGGTGCTCAGTACGCCGAGCAGTTCCCCGACAACGTGCGCGCGCTCGTCCTTGACGGCGCGGTCGACCCGGCCCAGGACCAGCTGAGTGTGAGCGTCCAGCAGGCCACCGGTTTCGAGACGGCGCTGCACGCCTTCGTCGGGGACTGTCTGAACCAACAGGACTGCCCGCTCGGTGATTCGGGCGACGGCGTCGACCAGGGGATCGCCGCCCTGGAAGCGTTCTTGGAGGAGGCCGCGACACAGCCGTTGGAGACCACCACCGACGACGGCCGCGAGGTCAACCGGGCCCGCGCCGAACTGGGGGTACTGGCCGCCCTGTACACCGAGAACTGGTGGCCGCGGGTGCGCGAGGCGCTCACCGACGCCATGGAGGGCGGCGACGGCACCGGGCTGTTGTTGCTGGGCGACGACCTGTACAGCCGGGGCGACCTGGACGAGTACGAGAACTCCACCTCCGCGCTCACCGCGGTGAACTGCTCCGACTCCCCGGCCCCACGCGAGGTGGAGGCCTACGCCGAGGCCGCCGCCATGGCGGGGGAGGAATCCCCGGTCTTCGGTCCGATGCTGGCCTGGGGCGCCCTGCCATGCGCGTTCTGGCCGGAGGACGCGGTGGCCGAAACGCCGGACCTGACCGGTGCGGGGGCCGACCCGATCATGGTGGTGGGCACCACCCGCGACTCCGCCACCCCCTACGCCTGGTCCGAGTCGCTGGCCGACCAGCTGGAGTCCGCCTTCCTGGTCACCCGGGACGGCGACGGTCACACCGGCTACCGGATGGGCGACGAGTGCGTCGACCAGATCGTGGACGACTACCTGCTGGAGTTGGCGGTGCCCGAGGACGGGATGGCCTGCGCCCCGAACCTCGCCGGCTGACCGAGACGACCCGGAGCCGCCGGCCGGCTCCGGGTGTGCGGCCCACTCGCGGGAGGCGCTAGACTGGTTCCTGCTTCGGCACGTACGAACGCGTGCCGGTGTGCCGCCTTAGCTCAGTCGGTAGAGCGATTCACTCGTAATGAATAGGTCATCGGTTCGATTCCGATAGGCGGCTCCACCAGAACGCCGTCCCGGTCACGGGGCGGCGTTCTTTTTTCGGCGTCGCGGGGCGGCGGGTGGGGGTGAAAGCGGCGCTACGGTACGAAGCGCCACATTCCCCTTGAGCCCCTCCAGGAGCCGACTCATGCACTCGGTACGCGTGTCGAAGACCGACCCCAACGCCTACCTCTCGCTGTCGGACGCGGTGACGGCCTTTCGGATCCGGAACCTGACGGAGGGCCTCTACCTCCACGTGGAGCCCGGCACCTACGAGGAGGAACGACCGCTCTCCTACCCCGGGCCGCTGATGATCGTGCCCACCCATGGGCCGGAGACCGTGGAACTCGCCGTGGACGGGGACCGCGCGGTGATCGAAACCGAACACCCCCTTGAGCTCTACGGGATGCTGATCCGCTCCAAGAGCCGGGACCGACCGCAGATCGAGGTGCGGGGCGGTGGCCGGCTCAAGGCGGTCGACAGCTGGTTCGTGGGCCGTGTCCCGGTACGTCTGCGAGGGAAGGGCGAAAGCGAGTTCGTCGACTGTCGGTTCGTCGGCACCGGGCTGGAATGGCGTGGTGGAACCGGCCGGATGCACCGTTGCGTCTTCCACCAGGCGGGTATGTCCCTCAGGGAAGGGGCTGCGGTGGTGGCCGACGTACTCCGGTTCTCGGGCTTCGAGGGCGGGGACGTGGGCGCGCCGACCCTGGAGTTCTCTTGGTCTCGGGCGAGGATCACCGACTGCGTGATCATTGATGGCGGGTTCAACGAGACGGCCTCCGTGGACTACGTCGTACGTGCCACCAACGGATCCGTGGTCCACTTCACGGAGCTCTCCATCGAGGACGCCGAGAACAAGGCGATCGGGATCCTGGGCGCGACCACACGCGTCGACTTCACCCGTCTCAGAGCGTGTTTGAGAAGGGGTAACGGTCCGGGCACTTCCCCCACGCTGCTGCTGTCAGGCCGCAAGCATGAGCCCCATGCCGCGACGCCCGACCT
>NZ_JBSHCT010000035.1:0-48291 GCF_053615935.1 Nocardiopsis sp. NPDC055879 | reverse complement strand
TCGAGTTTACATGCTCCGAGCACCGCTCGAACCAGGCTGCTTTGAAGAGGATGTCTGTGATCGCGGTCCGGTGCCGAGCGCGAACCAGAAGGTTCGTGCGCTCTCCGTCCCGCAGCGACTCTTTCGAGTGTAGGGGTGTCGGGGGCAGACGTCAACTCAGGACCCGGATCCGGTGCCGTTACGGCGATCCGGGCCTCGATCGCCCCGGTTCGGGCGGCTTCTCAAGGCCCCTGACGTGCGCGGTCCTCACACCAGGCCCACGCGTCACATCGGCTGTTGTCAGACATGGGCTTCTTGCCCTCTTCGCTCCGCGACCAAACCCGGGCTTTCCCCGAACGCGCGAGGGGCCGATCTCCACGAGATCGGCCCCTCTACAAGCTGCTCGACGTCAGCCGCGAAGCACGACACCGCCGACGTTGCGCTTGCCCTTGCGCAGGACGACGAAGCGGTCCTGGAGCACATCCTCGGTGGACAGCTTGGCCTCGACGTCGGTGACCTTCACGTTGTTCACGTACGCGCCACCCTCCTGGATCGCGCGGCGGGCCGCGGACTTGCTCGGGGTCAGCCCGCTCTGCGCGAACAGGTCGGTGACGAGCAGGTCGGTGACCGGGCCCTCCACCTCGGCCTTGGGCACCTCGGACAGAGCGGACTCCAGGGTGCGCGCGTCCAGCTCGCGCAGGTCCGCGCGACCGAAGAGAGCCAGGCTGGCCTCCTTGACTTTGCGGGTCTCCTCCTCACCATGGACCAGCGTGGTGAGCTGCTCGGCGAGGGCGCGCTGGGCGGCGCGGGCCTGGGGACGCTCCTCCGTCTGGCGCTCCAGGTCGGCGATCTCCTCCTGGGACAGGAAGGTGAACACCTTGAGGTAGCGGGCGACGTCGCGGTCGTCGGCGTTGAACCAGAACTGGTAGAAGGCGTACGGCGAGGTGAGTTCGGGGTCGAGCCAGATGGTGCCGGACTCGGTCTTGCCGAACTTGGTGCCGTCGGCCTTGGTCAGCAGGTTCGTGGTGAGGCCGTGCGCGGACCCGTGCGGTTCGTTGCCCTCGATCCGGCGGACCAGGTCCAGGCCGGCGGTGATGTTGCCCCACTGGTCGGAACCACCGGTCTGCAGGACGCAGCCGTAGCGGCGGTAGAGCTGCACGTAGTCGTAGGACTGGAGCAACACGTAGCTGAACTCGGTGTAGCTCATGCCCTCACCGTCGAGGCGGCTCTTGACCGTCTCTCGGGCCAGCATCTGGTTGATGCTGAAGTGCTTGCCGACGTCGCGGAGCAACTCGATGGCGTTGATCTCGCCGAGCCAGTCGCCGTTGTTGGCCAGGATCGCGTCGGTGGGACCGGCCTGCTCCCCTTCCGGGGTGAAGCGCAGGAAGGCCGACAGTTGACCGGCGAGGTTGCCGACCCACTCCTGGACCGTCTCCACGGAGTTCATCTGTCGCTCGGCATTGGGCTTGGGGTCCCCGATGAGGCCGGTGCCGCCGCCGACGAGGGCGATGGGACGGTGGCCGGCCTGCTGGAAGCGGGCCAGGGTGAGCGCCTGGGTGAGGTGGCCGACGTGCAGGCTCCCCGCGGTCGGGTCGAAACCGCAATAGAGGGTGATCGGACCATCGGCCAGCGCCTTGCGGAGTGCGTCAAGGTCGGTCGTCTGCGCGATGAGCCCGCGCCACTGGAGTTCGTCGATGATGTCGATCACTGTGTAGCTCTCTGTCGGATAGGCGGGCCCACGGCCCGATCTGCCTAGCAGTCTAGGTCGGCTCACCGGGTGCCTCACCCGGTTTTCCGTCATGGGTCACGCTAGCGGGCCGCGCCCCGACCGCCCCATCGTGCCCCGCCCGAAACCCGATCGAGGCACCCCTTGACCATCGAAGCTAATGCCATTAGCTTTTAGGGTAATAGCAATAGCCAAAGCGAGGGAGAATCGACCATGCATCTTCTGGAGCGCCCCGAGGGGCGCATCGCCTACGACCTGTACGACGGGGACGGGGACCACGACGGGGCCCTCGTGGTCTGTGTCCCCGGCATGTTCGACCACCGGGCGTCCTTCCGCTTCGTGGGCCGAGCCCTGGCCGCCGCCGAGTACCGGGTCGCCGTCATGGACCTGCGCGGCCACGGGGACAGCGACACCACCTTCACCGCCCACGACAGCCGCGCCGCCTCGACCGACGCGATCGCCCTGGCCGAGGAACTGGGCGGGGAACGGGTGATCATGGTCGGCAACTCCATGGGCGCCGCCGCGGTGACCATCGCCGCCATCGACCGGCCGGACCTGGTCGCCGGCATCGCCCTGCTCGGCCCGTTCCTGCGACAACCGGCTCTCGACCCGGCGACCCGCGCCATGATGCGGCTCCTGCTCACCCGACCGTGGGCACCCCGCGCGCTCACCCTCTGGTACGACCGGCTGCACGTCGGACGCACCCCCGAGGACCACGCCGAACAGAAGGAGCGGGTCCTGCAAATGCTGCGACCCAAGGAGCGGTTCCGGGCGATCGCGGCGACCATCAACGCGCGCAACGAGACGATCGACACGACGGAGGGGATGGCGGCCGAGGCGGTCGTCATCATGGGCGAGTCGGACCCCGACTGGAAGGACCCGCGAGCCGAGGCTCGATGGGTGTCCTCGGTGGTGGGCGGCCGGTCGGTGATGGTGCCCGACTGCGGTCACTACGCCCAGGCACAGCGACCCGACGTGGTCACCCCGGTCCTTGTCGACCTGATCGAGAAGGTGGCCGCCGATGCCTAGGGCCGGTCTGACCCCGGAGGTGGTCGTCACCGAGGCCTCCCGGTTGTGCGACCAACAGGGGTACGGGGCTCTCTCCCTGGCGGCGGTGGCCAAGCGCCTGGGCGTGGCCACGCCCAGCCTCTACAAACACGTGCCGGGGTTGGACGAACTGCGCCGCCGGGTGGCGTTGGCCGCCGTGTCCGACCTGTCCGAACGGCTGCGCGCGGCCGCGGTCGGTCTCTCGCGTGGCGCGGCCGTACGCGCGCTCTTCGCGGCGTTCCGGACCTACGCGCACGAGCATCCCGGGCGTTACACCGCGTTGCAGCGGGAGGCCCCGCCGCCGGAGGAGGCCGAGACCTACGCGGCGTTCGCCCGCCCGGTCGAGGTCATCGCCTCGGTCCTGCGGGGGTTCGACATCCCCGAGGACCGCCTGGTGCACGTCATCCGGGCGCTGCGCAGTGCTCTGCACGGGTTCATCGACCTGGAGACGCACGGCGGGTTCCAGATGCCGGAGAACCTCGACGAGAGTTACACGTTGCTGGTGGACGGTTTCGTTCGGATCCTCGAACAGTGGCCCGAGGCGGAGGGGACCTGATGCTCGCCGAACATCCAGTTGCCGCCGGTGTGGCACTCCTCCTGGTGGGTTCGTTGGCCTTCGACCTCCTCGGTTGAGTCCGCCTTCGAGTTCTCCGGGGCGCCTCGATGGTCCAAGCTTGGAGTGGTCGTGACCTTCTCCCCGCCGGTCGGGGTGCACAGATGTTGGAGTCTCCCGCATGTCGAAGCAGTCCTCCCCCAAGGGTCGAAAGCCGAAGTCCAAACTGGCGGCCGTCGTCAGCACTCTGGTCGGCGTGGTCGTGGTCGCCGTCATCGTGTTGCAGCAGCTGGGGGTGATCGACCTCGAAACCGGAGGGTCCCCCAGCGAGCCGCAGGGCGCACCCGGCGACGTCTCGGCCTCCGATGTCGACCAGGCCCGCGAGCGTATCGAGGAGATCCGTGTCGAGGAGGAGAACGACCCGGGCGGCTACGACCGGTCGCTGTTCCCGCACTGGAGCGAAGAGGACGGCTGCTCGACTCGCGAGACCGTGCTGAAGCGCGACGGCGAGGGCGTGGAGATCGACGAGGACTGCCGCTCGACCTCCGGCAGTTGGTACAGCGCCTATGACGGCGAGACGTTCGACGACGCGCAGGATCTCGACATCGACCACATGGTCGCCTTGAAGGAGGGGTGGCGGTCGGGCGCCCACGAGTGGTCGACCGAGGACCGCGGACGGTTCGCCAACGATCTGGACACCACCCAGTTGTGGGCCGTGAGCGCCTCGACCAACCGTTCCAAGGGCGACGCCGACCCGTCGGACTGGCTGCCCCCGCTGGAGTCCTCGCACTGCGACTACGTGGTCTCGTGGATCGAGGTCAAGCACGAGTGGGACTTGAGCATGGACCCGGACGAGGAGACCGCGGTGCGCGAGGTGTTGGAGGGTTGCTAGGACGTCAGGCGGGGTTCTCCTCGACCACTCCCCTGGCGGTGGCGAGGAGTTCATCCCGGCCCAGCAGCCCCGAGGTGTCGCGGACCTCCACCGCGACACCTTCGCCCGGGGTCCAGAAGGCCTCCCGCTCACCGTGCAGGGCGGGGGCACCGTCGTCCCTGCTCAGGTCGGTGAGCTCCCAGGTTTCGGGGTCGCGTTCGTGGTAGCGGGTGAGGAAGGACCGGACGGCGTCCAGGTCGACGAACTCGTCGCCGCGCATCACCAGGACCTGGAGCACCACCTGGAATCCGCCGCCCTCCTTGGCCTGTTCCCAGGCCCGTGAGGTGAAGGCGACGTCCTCCCATTCGTAGGTGAAGTCGGCGGCCGAGGCCTGCGCCCCGACCTGTTCGGGCAGGTGCGTGACGGCGAATCCGTCCAAGGGTCCTCCTCGGGTTCCTGCGGCCGGCGTGGCCGCGGTGAGCACGAGCGCGAGTACGACGGCCAGGGCCGCCGGGGCCCACCTGGTCAGGGACATTGCGCCTCCACCGGTGGCCACGGGACCGTCCCGCGCCACCCTTTCCATGGTCGGCGCGGCGGCGGCCCGGTACCAGGGTGTCCTCGAACCTGTGGATAACTCCGGTCCGACACACCTTAGGTCCGGGTGGGACGGTGCCCGTCCAGGTGCGAGTCGTAGAGGAACTCGGCGATCGCGAGCGAGGAGGTCGCCGCCGGTGAGGGCGCGTTGCGCACGCACACCACCCGCCCCTGCGTGTCCACGTGGAAGTCGTCCAGCAGGGAGCCGTCCCGTCCGAGTGCCTGGGCCCGCACCCCCGCGGGGGCGGGACGCAGGTCGGCGGTGGTGATCTCGGGCAGCAGTCGACGCGCCTGGGCCGCGAACACCGCCCGGGACGCCGAGACGACCGTCTCCCGTGCGCCCACCGTCCAGTGTCGGCGGGCCAGGCGCCAAAAACCGGGCCAGGTCAGGGTATGGCCGAGTTCGCGTGGGCGCAGGTCCCGGGCGCGGTATCCCTCCAGGGCGGTGGCCAGGATCGCGTTGGGGCCGGCCATGACCTCACCGTGGACGTGGCGGGTCAGGTGGACCCCGAGGAAGGGGTAGCGGGGGTCGGGCACCGGGTACAGCAGGCCACGGACCAGGTCACGGCGCTCGGGGACGATCTCGTGGTAGTGCCCGCGGAAGGGGACCACGCGCGGGTCGGGGTCGGCGCCGGCCATGCGCGCGAGTCGATCGCTCTGTAGGCCACCGCAGAGCACGACCTGATCGAAGCGGTGTATGACCCGCTCGCCCTTGGGGTCTCCGGTGAGGACCTCGGCGCCGTCGGAGTCCTGACGCAGGTCCAGGACGGGGGTGTTGAGCAGGACCCGGCCCCCGCCTCGGCGCACGTCGTCGGCGAGCTGTTCGGCCACGGCGACGAAGTCCGTGATGGCGGTGGTGGGCGAGTGGAGTCCGGCCAGGCCCACGGCGTGGGGTTCGACGTCGCGGATACCGTCGGGACCCAGGCGGGTGACGCCGGGAACGCCGTTCTCGCGCGCCGTGCGTTCGATGTCGTCGAGGCGGTCCTCATCCGCCGCGTCGACGGCGACCAGGAGCTTGCCCGCCTCGCGGTAGGGCAGGTCGTGCTCGGCGCAGTACTCGCGGAGCATGCCGACGCCGCGACGGCAGAGGGTGGCCTTCAGGGAGCCGGGCCGGTAGTAGAGACCGGCGTGCACGACACCGCTGTTGTGTCCGGTCTGGTGCGCGGCGACCCGGTCCTCCTTCTCCAGGACGGTGACACGGGTGCCGGGGCGGTGGAGGGTGATGTGGCGGGCCAGAGCCAGGCCGACGATCCCCGCTCCGATGACGCCGATGTGTTCGGTGCTGCGCATGGGCGCACGCTAGCAACACCCGGGGTCCTAGAGGGAACGCAGCCCGACGAGAACGGCGTGCAGGATGTCCTGACGTTCCAGCGGTCGCGAGGGACCGCAGCGTTGGAGAGCCCCTTCGTCGATCATCGCGGCGACCATGCCGCGGACCTGACCGACCGGCAGGCGGATCTCGGCCGCGATCTCGGCGACGGTGCGGGCGTGCAGGGCGTGGGCGAGGATGGCCTCACGTTCGGGTCTGAGCCATTCCGCCGGGCCCGGGGTTCTGGCGGCCACGACCAGGGAGAGCAGGTCGAGGTCGACCGGCCCGCGTCCATGCCCGGGCACGATGTCCGGTTCCGCCGCGCCCGCGTCAATGGCGTAGGGGCGCAGGAACCGTTCGTTCTCCGCGGCCTCTTCGATGGCCCGGCCCTTGGAGGCGCCGGTTCGGTCACGGGTGTCTCGTTGCGGACGGCGGGCGTGCCGGCCCTCAGCGTTCACGGTGTCCTCCTGGTGGCGTCTGGGTCGGGAGCGGCGCGATCCCTTGGGGGCCCGACGGACCGAGGTGGGTTTGTGGGCCCGAAGCTCCCACGGTCCACTGCGGCCCGGAGTGGCCGACCCCGTTCTGGACGGGGTGGCCGTTGACGGCGCCGGAGACGGTGAGCGGGTTGTCGACCGGTTCGAGCAGGCCGTCGGGGATCAGGGCGGTGGCTCGGGTGCCCCCGTAGGGTGAGGGGTGGAGCCAGACCCTGACGCCGTGACGTTCGGCGAGGCGGGCCACCACGAACAGACCCAGACGCGGGTCGTCGGGCAGCGCCATCACGTCGAACTCCGGGGGTTGGGTGAGGGTCCGCTCGGCGGCGGCGTACCCCTGTTCGGACATGCCCAGGCCCCGGTCCTCGATCTCCACCAGCAAGCCTTCGGCCGTCGGGGCGCAGCCGACGTCCACCGGTGTGCCCGCCGGGGAGAACTGGGCGGCGTTCTCGACGAGTTCGGCGAGCAGGTGGACGACGTCGGCGACGGCCTGTCCGTGCATCAGCACCCGGGGTGCGGAGGTGAGTCGGACCCGTTCGAAGTCCTCGGTCTCGGCGATGGCCGCGCGCAGCACGTCCACCAGGGGGCGGGGCTGACGCCAGCGTCGGGCGGATTGGCCGCCGCCGAGGATGATGAGGTTGTCGGCGTAGCGGCGCGCCCGCGTGGCCAGGTGGTCCAGGCGGAAGAGTCGGCGCAGGGCCTGGGGGTCCTGTTCGTTGTACTCGATCTCGTCGAGCAGGCGCAGTTGGCGCTGGACGAGGGTCTGGTTGCGAAAGGCGATGCCGAGGAAGGCGCGGTTGGCGCCGCGACGGATCTCCGCTTGGCGGACGGCGGCCTCCACCGCGGTGATCTGGGCGCTGTCGAAGGCCTCGGCGACCTGACCGACCTCGTCGTCGCCCTGTTCGTCCAGGGGCGGCAGTTCGTCGATGACGTCGACCTTGTGGCCCTGCTGGGCGCGCTCGACGATGTCGGGCAGGTCCGCGTCCCGTTCCATGATCTGCTCGCGCAGCGCGGAGAGACGTTCGCTGAGGCGGCGGGAGGAGCGGCCGACCAGCGCGATGGCGATCACGCCACCGAGGAGGAGGATGGCGGCTCCGGCCGAATGTATCCAGATCTCCAGGACGGCGGCGTTCCACGCCAGGTCGACGGTGCGCGCGGTCTGGGCGCGGGTCGACTCGCCCAAGGCCTCGACGGAGACGGGAGAGGAGGCGTCCCACTCGGCGGCGCCCACCTCCACCGCGGAGTTCCACTCGCTCAACGGTCCCCCGTCGACCCCGTCGACGCCTTCGGCGACCGGGGGGCGGGTGACCACGCGCCGGCTGAGCCTTTCGGTCTCGGTCCAGGCGGCGTCTTCGGTGATGGTCTCGTGGTCGGTGCCGTCCAGGGTGGCCCGGTAGGAGGCGGTGAGATAGGTGAAGTGGGCCGTCTCCTCGTAGCTCATCCGACCTGCCGCGATGACCCCGGCCAGGAGCGCGTCGGCGGTCGCGTAGTCCTCGTGGGCGTTGAGGAGTTCGCGAGTGAGGACGGCGTCGCCGAGGTTCTCCCCCGCCCCGGTGGAGTGGACCAGTGCGACGGAGGTGGCCTGGACGGATTCGATGAGGCCGCCGTATCCGGCCAGGACCTTCGGGCGATCTGCGGACCGGTCGTCGATCGACGCGCGCAACGCGGTGAGGTCCTCGGTGGCCCCGGCGACCTCGGCGGCGCCGCGACGTACCTCCTTGTCCCGGTCCTCGAAGCCCGCGGCCAGGTCGATCGCGCTCGCCAGGGCCTCGTCGGTGCGTTCGCGCTGCCCTTCGAGCTCCTCCTGGACGGTGGAGGTCCTTCCCGCGTCCTGGGCGCCAAGGTGCACGACCGACAGACGACGTTCGGCGCGCAGCTCCTCGGCCGCCTCGGACAGGGTCAGGGTGCCCTGGCGCGTCTGGCCGATGTCGCCCACGAGTTGTGCGGCCTGGACCGTGCCGACGGCGGCGATGATCAACCAGAGCGCGAGGAAACACAGACTCGGAATCAGGACGATGCGGGTGAGTTGCCCGCGGATCGTCCTGGTGGACGCGTGGTTTCTGCGCATGGCCCCCTCCAGCCCGTGCGGGTGCCGAGGCTTCCCTGGAGTGGTGCCACGGCGGCTTTGGGTCCTGCCGAGGCTATCGAAAAATCATTGCCTTAAGTTGTCGAATAATCACAAACAGTTATCCGCGCAGGCGCGAAAACCGGGCCGAAACGTGTTAGGTGGACCGGAACCCCCGGATGAACATCCAGGTCACAGCGGATGAGAACAGAACAGGACCGCCCGGGTCCCCGGACGGTCCTGTTCTGAAACCCTCAAGCCATGGGCGTGTCGCGCCCTCAGTCGTCGGGACGGTGCCGCGAACCCACCGGTGCGGGCAGCTCCTCGGCGGTCGGCGGCTGCTCCACGCCCAGGGAGTTGAGCACCTCCGCGTAACGCAGGGCGGCGATCTTGCCGAGCAGGCTGTCGGAGCCCATCGGCGCGCTCGGTCTGGCGCCGAAGCGCTCCGCGAGATCCGCCAGGCGCTCGGCCGGGAACTCCGGTCCCAGGGCGCTGGGCGCGATGACCGGGCGGCGGCTGCCGCCCTGGCGCATCTGGCCCATGACCTGTTCGAGCGAGGCCTCGTCCTCCAGGTCGGCGGGCAGGACGGTCAGGCCCAGGCGGGCGGCGAGCAGGACCGCGGTCACACCGGCGGCGCCCACCGCGCCCTCACCACCGACGGCACCGACGACGACGCCGTCGGCCATCGTGGTGTTGCGGGCGGTGACGCTGATGAGTCGCATTCGGTCGGCGCGGACGAACCCGGCCTCGGCCAGGCGAAGGTGGAGGACCTCGGCGAGCATCGGGTGCGGGCCGAGCCCCTCGGTCACCCGGACGTTGGCGTCGACCTCGGAGACGGCGGCCTCGATCGCGTGGTTGGTGGCCGCGTGCGGGGCGGTGACCAGCGGGACCACCACACCGTCCAGCGGACGGTCATCGCCGTCGTCCAGCTCGGCGAGGGCCTCGGTCAGGGTCTGATCATCGCCCTCGATGTGTCCGTAGCGGATGGTGACCTCGGGGCGGTAGGCCCGAACGAGGTCGGCCATCCGGGCGCCGATCGACTCGCCGTCGGCCCCCCGGGCCTGTTCGGCCGTGCCCGGCACCGCCATGATCAGAGCCGGGGTTCCGAACCAGTTGTCGAAGGACAACGGGTTGCGGTGACGTCCAGAGCGCCGCTTGGGCAGTTCACGTGGGGGAAGTCGGTCAGAGTTTCGCATACCAGGATTCAGACGAGAGGGCGGATGGGTGCGCATGAACAAATCAGGGGTCGCTGCGGCGACATTGTAGCGTTCAACACCACATTCAGGGGTGTATGTCCTGAACGTATACCGGTTCGGCCCCCTCTCGTCGCCCGGGGGCGCCCCGGTCAGCCGCTCAATGCGGGCCTGCGGCCATCGATGACGTGGGTCACCAAGCGGACGAGGACATCCTTCGCCGATCCTCGTTCGCGCGCGTCCGCCATCAGTACAGGTACATGCGCCGGGATGTCCAGGGCCTCCCGCACCTCCTCGGTCTCGTAGGCGGTGGCGCCGTCGAAGCGGTTGACCGCCACCACGAAGGGGACCTGACGACGTTCGAAGAAGTCGACGGCGTGGAAGCAGGTGTCGAGTCTGCGGGTGTCGGCCAGGACCACCGCGCCCAACGCGCCCTCGGCGAGTTCGTCCCACATGAACCAGAAGCGGTCCTGGCCGGGGGTGCCGAAGAGGTAGAGAACGATGTCCTGGTTGATGGTGATACGGCCGAAGTCGAGGGCGACCGTGGTGGTGGACTTGGCCTCCACCCCCGACAGGTCGTCGACGCCGTAACCCGCCTCGGTCATCACCTCCTCGGTGCTGAGCGGGGTGATCTCGCTGACCGCCCCCACCAGGGTGGTCTTTCCGGCGCCGAACCCTCCGGCGACGATGATCTTGACTGCCTGCGGGATCGCCTCTTGGGCGCCCGGCCGGTTCTCAGAGTCTGCGGATGCCATCGAGTACCGCCTGAAGCACTTTCTTCTCGGGGAGCTGGGTCATGGGCGTGGCCGCCCGAGTCCGGACCTCGCCCTGGGCGATCAGGTCGCCCAGCAGGATCCTGACGACGGTCAGGGGGATGTCCAGGCGCGCGGAGATCTCCGCGACCGAGATGGGGCGACGGCAGAGATCGAGGATCTCCTGTCGTTCGGGGTCCTGGGGGCGTCCTTCGTGATCGCCCGTCACCATCACGATGGTGATCATGTCCAGCCGTCCGCCCGCGGTGGGCGGGCGGGTGCGGCCCTTGGTGATGGTGTAGGGACGCACCAACGGACCGGTGGGCGCGTCGCCGGTGCGCACACCCGGGGCGGGTCCTTCGGAGGTCGGATGGCCTCTCCCCCAGTGCCGGGTGCGGTCCCGTCCGTGGAACGGCTCCCGCCCCCGCGCCCCTCGCCGATCGTACGCGGCGCTCATGATCCGACACCTCCCGTGGGAGTGAGCTGTCCGGGGCGGCGGGGCGCGGCGGTGAGGAACTGGCCCACCCGCTTGACCCGCAGGTTCATCTCGTAGGCGACCAGTCCGACGTCGGCGTCCTCGGAGGCCAACACCGCCAGGCAGGCGCCCTCGCCCGCGGCGGTCACGAACAGGTAGGAGTGCTCCATCTCCACCACGGTCTGTCGGACGTCACCGCCGCCGAAGTGCCGTCCGGTGCCCCGTGCCAGGCTCTGGAAGGCCGAGGCCAGGGCCGACAGGTGTTCGGCGTCCTCGGCTCCGAGGCCTCGGGATCGGCCGAGCAGCAGCCCGTCGGCCGATAGCACGATCGCGTGACCGGCGCCGACGACGCGGTCGACCAGATCGTCGAGAAGCCAGTCCAGGTTGTCCGCGGCCTTGCTCTTGCCCACCATCTCAGTCGTTCTCTCCCCTGTGGTCGTCGGCAGCTGCACCGACCTGGTCTTCACTTCCGTGTCCGAGCCCGTCGGCACCGATCTCCTCGGCCCGACCGCGCCGGGTTCCGGCGCTGAAGGCGTTCATCATGCGGCGTGCTTGGTCCGGGCTGCGTTGTGCCACCGATGCGGACTCGGTGGGGGCGCCGTCCCGGAGGCGGGGCGCCAGGCTGGCCTGTTTACGGCGTCGGGGCAGTCCCTCCCGACCGGGGCCCGCGCCGACCCGCGCGGGTTCGATCTCCGACACCCGGTCGTCGGTGCCGCGTCCTCGCCCGCGGCGGGGCAGCGGCGCGGGCGCGGTGATGGTCCCCGGATCGGTGTCGGCCCGGGGTTCGTTCGTGCCCTGTGGATCGGGCACCGGGCGCAGGATCGGGCGTCCGGGCCTGGTCCCCGCCTCGGCGGCGAGCAGGTCGGTGGCGTCGGCCTCCGCCTCGGGGCCCTCTGATCCGTTCGTGCCGGACCGGCCCAGGGTGGTGATCCCGACCAGGTCGTGCGAGGGGCCGGAGGCCACCAGGTCGCCGGGGACCAGCACGACGGCCCTGGTCCCGCCGTAGGGCGAGGGGCGCAACTGCACCCCGATGTCGTGCTTGCGCGCCAGACGGGCCACCACGAACAGTCCCAGGCGTCCGTCGGTCCCGGGGGTCATCATGTCGAACTCGTGGCCGTCGGTGAGGGTCCGCTGGGCCTCGCGCTGCACTTCCTCCGTCATGCCCAGGCCACGGTCCTCGATCTCGATCGCCACGCCCTTGGGGACGGTGCCGGTGTCGATGGTGACGTCGGTGTGCGGCGGAGAGTAGGCGGTGGCGTTCTCCACCAGTTCGGCGAGCAGGTGGATGACGTCGGCGACGACGGATCCCACCAGGGACAGGTCGGGTACGGAGGTGAGTTCGACGCGGGCGTACTCGTCGGTCTCGGAGATGGCGCCGCGCAGGATGTCGACCAGGGGCACGGGGTGGCGCCAGCGTCGACCCGGTCGTCCCCCGCCCAGGATGATGAGGTTCTCGGCGTGCCGGCGGCCGCGGGTGGCCAGGTGGTCGAGTTGGAAGAGGCTTTCGAGCAGGTCGGGGTCCTCCTCCTCGCGTTCGACCCGGTCCAGGAGCTGGAGTTGGCGTTGGACCAGCGACTGGTTGCGATGGGCGATGCCGAGGAAGACCCGGTTGGCCCCGGCTCGGATGTCGGCCTGTTTGACGGCCGCGGCCACGGCCGTGCGTTGGGCGGTGTTGAACGCGTCGGCGACCTGGCCGACCTCGTCGTTGCCGTGGTCGAGCTGTTTCATCTCGGTGTCCAGGTCCACCGACTCCCCCGCCTCCAGGCGGCGCACGATCCTGGGCAGGTCGGTGCGGGCCATGGCCAGGGACTGGGCCCGCAGGGTGGCCAGACGGTGGGTGAGCCGACCGGCCGAGCGGGACGCCACACCGTAGGCGACGGTGCCGGCGAACAGCGAGATGATGCCGCCGCCCACGGCCAGGGTGAACATCCAGGAACTGGAGGACTCGGTGGCCGCGACCACGGCGACCGTGCGGTCCGCGACCGTGGCGGACAAGGCCTCTTCGGTCCGGTCGGCCACGTCACGCCAGTCGTCCAGCCCGCCGGGGACGGAACGGTCACTCGTCTGTTCGCCGGTGAGGGGGTCGACGCCGACCGTGGCCTCGTGGTGGGCCAAGGCGTCGGTGATCTCCCTCGCCCGTGCCCAGTGCTCGGAGTCCAGGAGCCCGGCGATGTCGGCGGAGGCCTCGCCCTCGGAGGTGGCCAGGGATTCCAGGCGTCCGGAGACCTCCCCGTTCAGGGAGGCGAGGTCGGCACGGCGGCGCGGATCCAGTTCGCCTTCGGCCAGCGCGCCGCTGACGACGGCGTCGGCGTGGGCGAAGCCCTCCTGGGCCCAGAGCAGGTCACCGGTGGTGGCGGCTTCGAGCGCGGCGGGACCGTCGTCGAACCCTCCAACGGTGTGCTCGTAGAGGCGCACTCCCAGTCGCGCGGCCTCCGTGTAGACCCGCATGGTCTCCGTGGCCTCACCCGGTTCGACGAGGTCGGCGGCGCGCCTGGCCTCGACCGCGGAAAGGGCCTCTCGGAAGGCGCTCGCGCGCGGGTCGGGGTCGTCGGGATCGACCGCGAGGGTGTCCCAGACCTCGCGGACCCCTTCCAGGGCGGTGTCGGTCTCCCCCGCCGCCGCGGCCCACTCGCCACGGCGCTCCGCGTCGGGGGCGGCCAGGTACTCGGCGCTCACGCGTCGCTCGTGCTGGAGCGCGGTGAGCACGGAGGTGAGTTCGGCCGCGGCCCGACCGTCGGTGACCGAGGAGCGCAGGGAGACCGCCTGTGCGAGGGTCGCCGAGCTGAGCACGACGAACAGCACGAGGAAGGTGATGCCGGGAATCAACACGATGCGATTGAGCTGTGTTCTGATCCCGGACCTCGGGCCTGCGGACTGTCCCACTGCGCTCCTCCCCCGGCCATGGCCGCGGGCACCGAACGACGCCTGACGACGTGGCCGCCCCCACGCGAGCGATGACGGCGCGTGCAGAGGGGAACACGTGTGGTGCCCGCAGTGTCAGGACGCTATCGCACAGCCCTCGGTGCTGTACGGGGAATTCCACATCGGTCGTGGAAACCGCGTCACCTCGGGTGATGCGGACGCGCTACCGCTGAGCGCCTCCGCTAGCGCTTCGGTGTGTTCGGGCACCGTGGTCACCGAACGGCGTCTACGCGGTGAAGCCCTTGCGGTGTTCCTCGACGGCGGAGCGCAGCCGCTCCAACTGTTCGGCGACCCGGACCGGGGCGGTACCGCCCTTGCCCGAACGGGAGGCGAGGGAGCCGGGGACGGTGAGGACCTCGCGGACGGCCGGGGTGAGGTGCCCGGAGATCGCGGCGAAGTCGGCGTCGGTCAGGTCGGGCAGGTCGATGCCGCGTTCCTCGCACACGCGCACGCAACCACCGGCGATCTCGTGGGCGTCCCGGAAGGGCACCCCTTCGCGGACCAGCCATTCGGCGATGTCGGTGGCCAGGGAGAAGCCTTGGGGGGCGAGCTCGGCCATCCGGTCGGTGTGGAAGGTCAGGGTGGCGACCATCCCGGTCATGGCGGGCAGCAGCAGGTGGAGGCTGTCCACGGCGTCGAAGACGGGTTCCTTGTCCTCCTGCAGGTCCCGGTTGTAGGCCAACGGCAGACCCTTGAGGGTGGTGAGCAGGCCGGTGAGGTCGCCGACCAGGCGACCGGCCTTGCCTCGGGCCAGTTCGGCCACGTCGGGGTTCTTCTTCTGCGGCATGATCGACGAACCGGTGGAGAAGGCGTCGTCGAGCGTGACGAAGGAGAACTCCTTGGTCGCCCAGAGGATGATCTCCTCGGACAACCGGGACAGGTCCACGCCGATCATCGCGGTGACGAACGCGAACTCGGCGACGACGTCGCGCGAGGCGGTGCCGTCGATGGAGTTCTCCACCGAGTCGGGGAACCCGAGTTCGGTGGCGACCTCCTCCGGGTCCAGCCCGAGGGAGGAACCGGCCAGGGCACCGGACCCGTAGGCGGAGACGGCGGCGCGGCGGTCCCAGTCCCGGATCCGTTCGACGTCGCGGATCAGCGGCCAGGCGTGGGCCATCAGTTGGTGGCCGAGCAGGATCGGTTGGGCGTGCTGCAGGTGTGTGCGGCCGGGCATGGCGGCGTCGGGGTGGGCCCCGGCCTGGTCCGCGAGGGCGCGCACCAGGTCGAGCAGCCCGTCGGTGATGGTGCGGGCCTCCTCGCGCAGGTACATGCGGACCAGGGTGGCGATCTGGTCGTTGCGGGAGCGTCCCGCGCGCAGCCGACCGCCGAGTTCGGCGCCGACCCGCTCGATGAAGCCGCGTTCGAGCGCGGTGTGCACGTCCTCGTCCGCCAGGACGGGGGTGAACTCGCCCGAGGCCACGTCGACCTCCAGCCGGTCGAGTCCCTCGATCATGCGGTCGAGTTCGTCGGCGTCGAGCAGCCCGGCACGGTGCAGGGCGCGGGCGTGGGCGCGCGAGCCCGCGATGTCGTGGCGGGCCAGCCGCCAGTCGAAGTGGGTGCTCAGCGACAGGCGGGCCAGGGCCTGGTCCGGTCCGCCCTCGAAGCGGCCGCCCCACAGGCGCAGGGCCTCGGGCTGGTCGGCCATGGTGTTCTCCTTGAGTGTTTCGGTCGGTGTGGACGGTGCGGGTGCGTGCCGTCAGGGTCTGCGGTCGGCCAGTCGGAGGAGTGCGGCGGCCAGGTCCTCCCCGCCCTGGGGGTCGCGGGAGATCACCAGGATGGTGTCGTCGCCGGCGATGGTGCCCAGGATCGCGTGGAAGTCGGTGTGGTCGATGGCCGACGCCAGGAACTGCGCGGCCCCGGGCGGGGTGCGCACTATGACCATGTTGGCGGAGGCCTCGGCGGAGACGAGGAGGTCCTCGGCGAGTCGGTTCAGGCGTGCGCCGGAGACCTGTTCGAGGTCGAGGCTGTCGGGGCGGGTGCGTTGCAGGCGCTCGCCGCCCTCCCCGGGCAGGACGTAGGCCAGGTTGCCGTCGGCGGTGCGGAGTTTGACCGCGCCGAGCTCGTCCAGGTCCCGGGAGAGGGTGGCCTGGGTGACCTGTACGCCGCCCTCGGAGAGGCGTTTGGCCAGTTCGCCCTGGGAGCGGACGTCCTCGCGGGTGAGGACGTCCGTGATTCTCGCGTGTCTGGCGGCCTTGGTCATGGGTGCGGTGGCGCCGCCGTCGTTGTTCGTCATCCCTGGGTCGGCAGCTTGTCGTTCTCGTCCAGGAGGAAGGCCAGGAGGGCCTTCTGGGCGTGGCGGCGGTTCTCCGCCTCGTCCCAGACCACGCTCCGGGGGCCGTCGATGACCCCGGCGGTGATCTCCTTGCCGCGGTAGGCGGGCAGGCAGTGCAGGACGATCGACTCGGGGTGGGTGACCTCCATGAGCGCCTCGTCGACGATGTAGGGGCGGAAGGGCGCCTCGCGGGACTCCTTCTCACCTTCCTGGCCCATGGAGACCCAGGTGTCGGTGGCGACCACGTCCGCGTTCTCGGCGGCCTCACGGGCGTCGGTGGTGACGGTGATCGAACCCCCGGTGGTGGCGGCGAGCTCCTGGGCGCGGGTGAGGACGACCGGGTCGGGGTGGAATCCGTCCGGCGCTCCGATCCGTACGTGCATGCCGGCGGTGGCGCAGCCCAGCAGGTAGGAGTGGGACATGTTGTTGGCGCCGTCACCCAGGTAGGCGAGGGTGAGGCCGGCCAGGGCGCCCTTGTGCTCCCGGATGGTCTGCAGGTCGGCGAGGATCTGGCAGGGGTGGAACTCGTCGGTGAGGGAGTTGACCACCGGCACGTTGATGTGGCGGGCCAGGTTCTCCAGGTCGGCCTGGGCGAAGGTGCGCCAGACCACGGCGGCGACCTGGCGTTCCAGGACCCTGGCGGTGTCCTCCAGGGGTTCGCCGCGGCCCATCTGGGTGCTGCCGGAGTCCAGGACGAGCGGGCTGCCGCCCAGGTCGGCCACGCCCACCGAGAAGGACAGGCGGGTCCGGGTGGAGGGCTTGTCGAAGATGAGGGCGACGGTGCGCGGGCCGGACAGGGGCCGGTGGCCGAAACGGTCCCTCTTCATCTCGTCGGCCAGGTCCAGGACTCGCGCCTGTTCCTGAGGGTCGAGGTCGTCGTCGCGCAGGAAGTGACGGGTCATGACTGCGGCTCCTTCGTCGCGGCGGCCTCGGCGGCGTCCAGGATGGTCGGCAGGGCCTCGATGAACACCCCGATCTCCTCGGGGGTGATGACCAGGGGCGGGGCGATGCGGATGGTGTCGGGGGTCACCGCGTTGATCAGGAACCCGCGGACCGCGGCCTGTTCCTGGACGTGGGCGGCGTGCGGGCCGGTGAGTTCGAGGGCGCGCCACAATCCGCTGCCGCGTTGGCCGGCCAGCAGGGGGTGGTCGATGCCTTCGATGTGTTCGGCGAGCACCCCGCCCATCACCTGAACGTGCTCCAGCAGGTTCTCTTCCTCGATGGTGTCGATGACCGCGAGCGCCGCGGCGCAGGCCACCGGGTTACCGCCGAAGGTGGAGCCGTGGTCGCCCTTGTGGAAGGCGTCGGCGAAGCGGCCGAAACCGATGGTGGCGCCGATGGGCAGGCCGCCGCCCAGGCCCTTGGCGAGGGTGAGCACGTCGGGGCGCACGTCCTCGGCCTGGTGGGCGAACCACGCGCCGGTGCGGCCGATGCCGCTCTGGATCTCGTCGAGGACGAAGGCGGCTCCGGTGCGATCGCACAGGGCGCGTACGCCGGTGAGGTAGCCCTCCGGCGCGGGGACGACCCCGGCCTCTCCCTGGGTGGGTTCGAGGAACACGGCGACGCAGTGCTCGTCCACGGCCTCGGTGAGCGCGTCCAGGTCACCGTGCGGGACAAAGCGCACGTCCATGCCGAAGGGACCGAAGGGTTCACGGATGGCGTCCTTGCCGGTGAGGGCGAGCGCGCCGGAGCTACGGCCGTGGAAGCCCTTGTCGGTGGCGACGAAGTAGTGCCGAGCGGGGCCGGCCGCACGCTTGACCAGCTTCAGGGCGGCCTCGTTGGCCTCGGTGCCGGAGTTGGCGAGGAAGACCTTGGCGTCCCCGCCGACCAGGCCGATGAGGCGTTCGGCGAGTTGGACCTCACGTTCGTGCACGAACAGGTTGCTGGTGTGGGCCAGGGTGGCCGCCTGACGGGCGACCGCCTGGACCAGGGCGGGGTGGCCGTGTCCCAGGGCGGACACGGCGATGCCCGCGATGAGGTCGAGGTATTGGCGGCCGTCGGCGTCGTAGACCTCGCAGCCGCGCCCGAGGGTGAGGGCGATCGGGGGGACCCCGTAGTTGGGCATGAGCGAGGCTTCGAAGCGCTCCCTCAGTTCGCTGCTGGTCACTTTGTCTCTCCCGGGTTCGTAGCGTCGGTGTGGGTCGGGCGCCAGGGGCGCGGGTAGTGGCCGTGGCCGCCGAGCAGCTCGGCTTCGAGTACTTCGTCGGCGACCATGGTGCCCACGCCCCGGTCGGTGAAGACCTCCAGGAGCA
Organism: Nocardiopsis sp. NPDC055879; assembly: GCF_053615935.1. Classification (NCBI taxonomy): domain Bacteria; kingdom Bacillati; phylum Actinomycetota; class Actinomycetes; order Streptosporangiales; family Nocardiopsidaceae; genus Nocardiopsis; species Nocardiopsis sp. NPDC055879. The sequence goes on along the minus strand of NZ_JBSHCT010000035.1, from coordinate 29,790 downwards.
GGGAGTGCGGGACCCGGCCGTCGATGATGTGGGCTTGGGGGACGCCGCCCTCGACCGCGTTCAGGCACGCCTCCATCTTGGGGAGCATGCCGGAGGACAGGGAGGGCAGCACGGCACGCAGCTCGTCCACGTTCAGTCGGCTGATGAGGTCGGTGTTGGCCGGATAGTCGGCGAACAGACCCTCGACGTCGGTGAGCATGATGAGTTTGCTGGCGCCGAGCGCGACCGCGAGGGCGGAGGCGGCGGTGTCGGCGTTGATGTTGTAGACACCGCCGTCGTCGGCGCGGGCGACGCTGGAGACGACGGGGATGCGCCCGTCCGCGATGAGCGCGGAGATCGCGCCGGGGTCGACCTCGCGGACCTCGCCGACGCGGCCGATGTCGACCCTCTCTCCGTCGACCTCCACGTTCTTGCGTTCGGCGTACAGGAGGTTGGCGTCCTCACCGGACATGCCCACGGCGAAGGGGCCGTGCTGGTTGATCAGGCCGACGATCTCACGGTTGACCTGGCCGGTGAGCACCATGCGGACGATGTCCATGGCCTCGTCGGTGGTGACGCGCAGACCGGCGGTGAAGGTGGACTCCACTCCGGAGCGTTCGAGCATGGCGCTGATCTGGGGGCCGCCGCCATGGACGACGACGGGACGCAGTCCGGCGTAGTGCAGGAAGACGATGGATTCGGCGAAGCGGACCCGCAACTCCTCGCTGATCATGGCGTTGCCGCCGTACTTGACCACGACGGTGCGTCCGTGGAAGCGCGAGAGCCAGGGCAGCGCCTCGATGAGGTTGGCCGCCTTGTCCAGGGCCCGGGCCTGGTCCTGTGCGGAGCGGGAGTTCATGCGGTGACCTGCCTGTCTTCGGTTGTGGGGGGATCGGCGTCGAGCTGGGCGGCGAGTTCGGTGCATACCCGGGCCAGGAGGTCCCGGACGACGTTCTCGTCGGTGGGGCCCTCGGCGGCTCCGCCGGCCATGAACAGCACCATGTCGTTGGTGCCGGTCAGCGGCGCGAAGGCCTCGGCTGCGGCCTCCTCGACCATGGCCTGACACTGGTGGTGTTCCAGGGCGGCGTCGGTGGTGAGCACGCACAGGACCGATCCCAGGGAGGGGTCGGGGCCCTTGGCCATGCCACCGACGGTGATCCCCCCTCCGCGTCGGAAGGCGATCTTGGCGACGGTGTCGTTGGTGCGGATGGCGTCGGCGGCGGCCAGGCCCCCGCCTCGTCCGGCCTCGGCGACGGCCTTGGTCAGGCCTTTCCCAAGGGTGTCCAGGGGTGGTCTGGTCCCGACGGGGCCGGCCGCGCCCAACACGATCTCGGCGGCGGAGTCGGAGAGCAGTTCGGCGGCGCGTTCGGCTTGGGAGTGGGCGTCCTGGAAGCCGAGCGGTCCGGTGCCGGCGTTGGCGCAGCCGGAGTCGAGGACCACGGCGCGCACGCGTCCGCCCGCGACGACCTGGCGGGACCACAGGGTCGGCGCGGCCGGGTCCGGGTGGTCTGCGAAGACCGCTCCGGCGGCCGGGGAGGGCCCGTCGTTGACCACGATGGCGACGTCACGGCGGTTACCGGAGGTGGTGCCGGCGTGGACGCCCGCGGCGCGGAATCCCTGGGGCGCGGTGACACTCATCGGGTGTCTCCTTTCCTCAGGGGGCGACCGCGGCGAGCGGCAGTCCGGTGGTCTCGGGGAGGCCGAGGGCGAGGTTGGTGCTCTGGATCGCGCCACCGGCGGTGCCCTTGGTGAGGTTGTCCAGGGCCGCGACGGCGACCAGGCGGCCGGCCTCCGCGTCCGTGGTGACCTGTACGAGGGTGGTGTTGGCGGCCAGGGTCATGGCGGTGTTGGGCCAAGTGCCCTCGGGCAGCAGGTGGACGAAGGGTTCGTCGGCGTAGGCGGTCTCGTAGGCCGCACGGACCTGGTCGGCGGTGGCGCCGGGCTTGAGGGGCGCGGTGCAGGTGGCGAGGATGCCGCGGGGCAACGGGGCCAGGACCGGGGTGAAGGACAGGCGGACCGGCTCTCCGGTGACGGAGGTGAGGTTCTGGATGATCTCGGGGTTGTGCCGGTGGGCGCCGCCGACCCCGTAGGGGCTGAGCGCGCCCATGATCTCGCTGCCGACCAGGTTGGGCTTGGGCGCCTTTCCCGCGCCGGAGGTGCCGGTGACGGCGACCACGGTCAGGTCGGGTTCGACGAGCTGTTCGGCCAGACCGGGGAAGAGTCCGAGGGTGGCGACGGTGACGTGGCAGCCCGGGACGGCGACCCGGCGGGCGTCGGTGAGCTGTTCGCGCCGACCGGGGAGTTCGGGCAGACCGTAGGGCCAGGTTCCGGCGTGGGGGGTGCCGTAGAAGCGTTCCCAGGCGGCGGCGTCGTCGAGGCGGAAGTCGGCGCCGCAGTCGACCACGAGGACGTCGTCGCCGAGTTCTCGGGCGATGTCGGCGGATTGGCCGTGTGGCAGGGCGAGGTAGACGACGTCGTGACCGCGCAGTTCCTCGATCGTCGTAGGGGCCAGGATCCGGTCCGCGAGCGGAAACAGGTGGGGCTGGTGCTGGATGAGGGGGGTGCCCGCGTTGCCGCCGGCGGTGACGGTTCCGATCTCGATCTCGGGGTGCCCCAGGAGCAGACGCAGCAGCTCACCTCCGGCGTAGCCGCTGGCCCCGGCGATCGCCGCTGTGTATCCCATGGTGAGACCCCCTCTTCGAAATGGATTGGACCATCATGCATGCCCTTGCAAGTTTATGCAACCAAGTTCGAAGGTGGCCACCATCGCTCACGTGACATGGGCGACACGGTCACTCCGCGTCGCCCAGGGCTCGATGTTCAGCGGCCGGGCATGCGGGTGGCGATACCGGCCAGGCGTGAGGTGTTGCCCTTGCCGCTGGAACGGAACTCGCGGCGGTCGGCGGTGCGGTACAGGCCGTTCACGACCTGGGTGCCGACCCAGCGCAGCGGCTCGGGCTCCCAACCGCCGGCCTCGTGGCCGACCCAGGGCAGCCGGGTCAGGTCGGTGCGGCGGCCCAGCACGAGGTCGCGCAGGGTTCGCCCGGCCAGGTTGCTGATCGAGACGCCGCTGTGGGCGTAGCCGCCGGCCCAGGCCAGGCCGGACTCCGCGTCCAGCTGCACGGTGGGCGACCAGTCCTTGGGCACCCCCAGCACCCCGGACCAGGCGTGCTCGATCGGAACGTCGGAGACCTCGGGGAACATGCGGGTCAGGGCGCGCCAGAGTTCGACGATGGCCTGCGGTTGGGTGGCGCCCTCGTCCACCGGGGAGGCTCCGGGCCGCTTGGACTCGCCTCGACCGCCGACGGCGATGCGCCCGTCGGGGGTGCGCTGAGCGTAGACGTAGAAGTGCGCCGCGTCGCCCAGGACCTCGCCGCCCTCCCAACCGATCCCCTTCCACAATGTGTCCGGGATGGGTTCGGTGACGATCATCGACGAGTGCATGGGGCGCCACTTGCGGCTCTGACCGCGCAGGGTTCCGGTGAAGCCCTCGGTGGCGCGGACGACGTGGTCGGCGCGCACGGTGCCGTGGTCGGTGACCACGGCGGGGCGTTCGGATCCCTGGCGAGGGCGGATCTCCTCGACCGTGGTGCCCTCGAACAGGTCCACGCCCAGGTCCTCCACCACGCGGGCCAGCCCGGTGACCAGCTTGGCCGGGTGCAGGCGGGCGGCGTGCGGTGTGTAGCCGGCGGCGACGGCGTCGCGCACGGCGATGCGGGGGGTCTGGTCGGGGTCCACCATGTGGAAGTCGTCGGGCCAGTAGCCCCAGTCCTGGAGGTACTCGATGTGACCCTGGAGGCGGGTGCGCTGGGCCTCGTTGCCGGCGACCAGGTACATACCGCCTTTGACCTGGTCGGCGTCGATGCCCTCGGCCTCCAGGACCGAGAGCACCTCGTCGACGGTGGTCATCAGGCCGCGTTGGAGGGCGACCATGGACGACTTGCCATGTGACTGTGCGTAGCTCTCCCGTGAACCGGCGAACTCGGCCGAAAGCCACCCTCCGTTACGGCCCGACGCACCGAAGCCGGCGAACTCGCGTTCAACCACGCAAACGCGCAGGTCGGGCTGGTCCTTCTTCAGGTAGTAGGCGGTCCACAGACCGGTATAACCGGCTCCGACCACGCAAACGTCGTAGTCGGTGTCGCCCGAGAGGGGGTCACGACGTTGGGGCAATCCGATGTCACGGAACCAGTGGGAGACGCCGCCGTTGGCGAAGCGTGTGGACCGGGGAATCGGCCTCAGCTGGGCAGCAGTGGTGAAAAGCCTCATGATTCCCCCCGGAACATCCGTGTCACCGACCCACCCCGCTCTGGGCCCCGACCTCTGGACAACCTACATGGGCAACGACCATGCGTGGGATGATTTCTGCACATTCGAGAGGGTTCCGAGCCAATTGAACGGGGATTCGACTACGTAGGGTTCCGAGACCCTCAGCTCGAACTGTCACGGAGCGTACGCGCGATGGCGGCGAGTTGTCGAACGCCCTCGCTCCCCAGTGGGGCGAGCACGTGTTCGTGCAGTCGTTGGACGTGCTTGTCGCGCGCGGCGCTGATGAAGGCCAACCCGCTCTCGCTCAGGGTCGCGTAGACGACCCGTCGGTCCTCGGCACAATTGTTCCGTACCAGGTAACCCTCCTTCTCCAGCCGGTCGGCGAGCTTGGTGAAGCCGCCGGTGCTGAGGCTGACCTCGCGGGCCAGGCGACTCATCGGCAACCGGTGTTCGGGGGTGCGCTGGAGCCGGATGAGCACTTCGAACCAGGGACCGGCCATGTCCTTGCCGTCGGGGGTTATTCCCTTCAGGAGCTTGGGCTCGATGGAGTGCATCGCCTCGGAGACCAGCCCCCAGGCGGTGATCAGGTCGTCGTCGTCGGGACGGTTCTCGGCGTGCGTATTCTCGACACCGTCGATCGGTTGCGCGGTCATATGTCCCCCTGTTCGTAGCCCAGGGCGCACGAACCAGGCCACACCCCAGAGAAGTATCTTCCGAGTAAATATTACTCGAATATAGCAGTCAGGGACAGTAGTTTCCTAGAAAAATAAATATCCCGTCGGCGCGCTCGCGCCGACGGGTGGGTGCCGGACCTGTGGACGGGAGCCCACCCGGGCTCCCGTCTCAGTGTCGGGCCATCACGGCGTCCAGTGACGCCGCCAAGGTGTTGGCCATGTGGTCGATCTGTTCCCAGGTGATCACCAGTGGTGGCGAGACCAGCAGGGCCCTTGGGATCGGGCGTACGATCACCCCTCGGGTACGGGCCTCCGCGAAGACCTCCGCCGTGGTGATCCCCCGTTCGGTGAGCGCCTCCTCGGTGAGTTCCACCGCGCCCATCACCCCGACACCGGAGCGGACCTCGGCCACCAGCGGGTGGTCGGCCAGTCCGCGCAGCGCCGAGTCCAGGTGCGTCTCCACCTCGCGAGAGACCGTGAACAGGTCCTCCCGCTCCAGGATGTCCAGGTTGGCCAGGGCCGCCGCGCAGGCGGACGGGTGGCCGGCGTAGGTGGTGCCGTGCAGGAAGGGGTTGCCCTCCTGGTTCCAGAACGGGTCGGCCACCCTGCCGTTGACCATGACCCCGCCCAGCGGCAGGTAACCGCTGGATACACCCTTGGCGAAGACGATCATGTCCGGGCTCACGCCGAAGCGCTCGATCCCGAACCAGTTGCCCATGCGCGCGAACCCACAGATGACGCTGTCCACCACGAACAACACACCGTACTTGCGACAGATCCGCGCGACCTCGGTGAAGTATCCGTCCGTCGGCAGGAACACTCCGCCGGCCCCGATGACGGGTTCGGCGAAGAAGGCGGCGACCCGGTCGGCCCCCACCCGAAGGATCTCCGCCTCCAGCGCGGCCGCGGAGTCGTGCGGGATCACGGAGGTGTCCTCGATGAGGCGACCGTGCCCGCTGCGGAACCGCTCCATCCCGATGATGCTGGTACCGAAGCCGTTGAGGCCGTGGTAACCGCCGGTGCGGCTGATCAGGTGTTGCCGGTCGGGTTGTCCCAGCGCCGCCCAGTAGCTGCGTGCGAGCTTGGCGGCGGTGTCGATCGACTCCCCTCCCCCACAGGTGAGGATGGTGCGCGGGTCCTCGATCGGGGCGTGCGCGGCCAGGCGTTCGCTCAGCTCAAGTGCGGGTTCGTTGGCGAAGTCCCCGTAGACGGTGTAGGCGTCCAGCGTGTTCATCTGGCGGTGGACCGCGTCCGCGATCTCGGTGCGACCGTGCCCGACGTTGCAGTACCAGAGGCTGGCCGTGCCATCGAGGTAGCGGTCTCCGGACCGGTCCCACAGCCACACGCCCTCGGCGCGGGCCACCACGAACTCCGGGCCCTTGGCCACGGTGTTCATATCGCAGAAGGTATGCCAGAGACGGCTGGGCTCCCGGTGTTCCTTGGGAGTGAGCGCGGACGAGACAACCGTTTCGGTCATATGGCGACCTCCGAGCCGTGACGTGCGCGAAAACGCGCAGTGGAAAACGGATCCGACCCCTTACCCGGGCGCCCAGGTTGTGTCAGGTGATTGCAGGCTAAGTTGTCGACCCGCTTCTCAGCAAGAGCCAAAACGAAGGCTCATGCCCCGAAACACAAACTTCATGCCGGCTACCCCCGGCCATGATCCCCAAAACCCTTGCTGTGCAGGAAAAACAGGCCGAAAAAATCTTGGAATCCGGGGTCACTCATCGGACGTTTCGCAAACCTACCGGGGGTTTCGAGCGACGCCGAGAACCCCCGTCGAAGGTCGTGTCACCGTCCTGACGCAAAGGGCGGGGCGGGGTCTCCCTTCCGAGAGAACCCGCCCCGCCCACGCGTGAACGGCGTGTCGCCGAGGTCAGCCGCGCAGGACCGCCCCGGTGCGTTCGGTCGCCAGGGCCACGGCCGCGTCGCGGGCCGCTCCGGCCTCCTCCGCGGTCAGGGTCCGGTCACCGGCGCGGAAGCGCAGCGCGAAGGCCACGGACTTACGCCCCTCCTCCACCTGCTCACCGGTGTAGACGTCGAACAGACGCACGCTCTCAAGGAGTTCACCGGCACCCTCCGCCAGGGCGGAGCCGATGTCGCCGACCGGGACGGACTCGTCCACGACCATGGCCACGTCCTGGGTCGCCACCGGGTAGGTGCGGACCTCGGGCGCGAAGACCTTGGCGCGGGCGCTCTCGACCCGGTCGAGGTCGAGCTCCATGGCGGCGGTGCGCTCGGGCAGGGAGAACGCCTTGACCGTACGCGGGTGCAGCTCACCGGCGTGTCCGACGAGCACCCGCTCGCCGCCCACCCTCACGTACAAGGCCGCGCAACGCCCCGGGTGCCAGGGCGCCCGGGTGTCGGCCTCGATCTCCAACCCCACACCCGCCACGCGAGCGACGTCACGGGCGGCCTGGATCGCGTCGGCCCAGGAGGCCTGTCGCCCCGGACCCCACCAGCCGGTGCGCTCCGCGGCCCCGGTGAGCACCACGCCCACCCGGCGCGGCTGCTCTGGAAGGGCCGCGTCGATGCGGGCCAGTTCCTCGTCGCTCGGACGACGGTCCACCGGGGGCAGCGGGGCGCGTCCGGCCCCGGGCCTTGGCCGGTAGACCAGGCCCATCTCGAACAGGGCGACGTCGGTCAGGCCGCGACCCACGTTGCGCGCCAAGGCCTTGAACAGCCCCGGCAGCAGCGTGGTGCGCAGCAGCGGTTCCTCGTCGTTGAGCGGGTTGGCCAGGCGCACGTTGTCACGACGGGGGTCGTCGGCGGCCAACTGGAGCCCGTCGAGGTCGCGCTCGCCGACGAACGGGTAGGCCAGCACCTCGTTGTATCCGACGGCGGCCAGGGTACGGCCCACCGCCCGACGCAGCCGCTGGCTCTCGGTGAGTCCACGACCGGAGCCCTTGAAACCGATCGAGGGGATGTTCTCGTACCCCTCGAAGCGGATGACCTCTTCGGCGATGTCGTTGGGGTCGGTCAGGTCCGGCCGCCAGGACGGCGGGGTCACCGTGAGCACGTCGCCGTCGGCCTCGAAGGAACACCCGATGGCGCGCAGCCACTTCTCGGTGGTGCCCTCGGGGTAGTCGATCCCGGCCACGGATCCGGCGTGCCCGGTGCTCACCGTGATGGTGGTGGGCTCGGACGCGTGGTGGACGTGGGTGTAGGCCGACTCCACCGTGGCGCCGCCCAGTTCGGCCAGCAACCGGACCGCGCGGGTGGCGGCGGCGAGCTGCACCTGGGAGTCGATGCCACGCTCGAAGCGACGTGAGGCCTCCGAGGAGAGCTGGTGTCGACGCGAGGCACGGGCGATGTGGCGCGGTTCGAAGTGCGCGGACTCCACCAGCACCGAGCTGGAGGTCGAGCCGATCTCGGTGTCCACCCCGCCCATGACGCCGGCCACCGCCTGGGCGGCGGACTCGTCGGCGATGACGATGTCGTCGACGTCCAGGGAACGCTGGACGTGGTCCAGGGTCTCCAGCTTCTCGCCCGCCTCCGCGGCGCGCACGGTGACGGTGCCGTCGAGCCGGTCACGGTCCCAGGCGTGCAGCGGCTGACCGAGTTCGAGCATCACGTAGTTGGTGACGTCCACGGCCAGGGAGACGGGGCGCATCCCGCTCTGGTGCAGGCGGCGCTTCATCCACAGCGGGGTGGGCGCCTCGGGATCGAAGCCGGTGGCACCGCGCAGCACGAGGCGGTCGGCCAGGGCCGGGTCGGCGATGGCACCGGGGTGGCCCTCGCCGGTGGGCTCGTCGACGCTCATCTCGGCGGGGTCGTGGAAGTCGACCCCGTACAGGGCCGCCACGTCACGGGCCACGCCGCGCATCGACAGGGCGTAGCCGCGGTCCGGGGTGACGGCGATGTCGAGGACGTCCTCGCGCAGGCCGAGGACGGCGATGGCGTCGTCGCCCACCGCACCGAATCCCTCGGGCAGCACGACGATGCCGGTGTGGTCCTCCCACAGGCCGAGTTCGGTGGCCGAGCAGATCATGCCGGCGGACATCTTGCCGTAGGTCTTGCGGGCACCGATCTTGAACCCGCCGGGCAGTTCGGAGCCGGGCAGGGAGACGACGACCAGGTCGCCCTCGGAGAAGTTGCGGGCACCGCAGACGATCTCCTGGGGCTCACCGGTGCCGTTGGCCTCGCCGACGTCCACCTTGCAGTGGCGGATGGGCTTCTTGAAGCCGGTGAGCTCCTCGATCTCCAGCACGCGACCGAAGACGATGGGGCCGGTCAGGTCGGTGCCGAGCTCGTCGACGGTCTCGACCTCCAGACCCGCGAGGGTCAGGCGGGAGGCCAGCTCGCGGGCGGTGACGTCGGCGGGAAGCTCGACGTACTCGCGCAGCCAGGTCAGGGGAACACGCATCAGATCTCACTCCCGAACGCCGAGGTGAAACGCATGTCACCCTCGACCATGTCGCGCATATCGCGCACACCGTGCGCGAACATCAGTGTTCGTTCCACTCCCAGGCCGAAGGCCCATCCGCTGTAGACCTCGGGATCCACCCCGGCGGCGGTCAGCACGCGCGGGTTGACCACGCCGCAGCCGCCGATCTCGATCCAGCCCTCGCTGGAGCAGGTGCGGCACGGTGCGTCGGGGTCTCCCACCGACGCGCCCCGGCACACGAAGCACTCCATGTCGACCTCGGCGGAGGGCTCGGTGAAGGGGAAGTAGGAGGCACGGAAGCGGGTCCGCAACGCCTCACCGAAGAAGGACTCGACGAAGGTGTCGATGGCGCCGCGCAGGTGCGCCATCGTGATGCCCTTGTCGACCACCAGGCCTTCGAGTTGGTGGAAGACCGGGGTGTGGGTGGCGTCGAGCTCGTCGGTGCGGAAGGTCTTGCCCGGCGCGACGACGTAGACCGGAAGCTCACGGGTGAGCAGGGAGCGCACCTGCACCGGGGAGGTGTGGGTGCGCAGGACCATGCCGGACTCCCCGCCGTCGGGACCCTCCACGAAGAAGGTGTCCTGCATGGTGCGCGCGGGGTGGTCGGGCTGGAAGTTGAGGGCGTCGAAGTTGAACCACTCGGCCTCGATCTCGGGGCCCTCGGCGATCTCGAAGCCCATGCCGACGAACACGTCGGCCATGCGTTCGGCGACCGTGGTCAGCGGGTGCCGGGCGCCGCGGGGGGCACGGTCCCAGGGCAGGGTGACGTCGACGCGTTCCTCCACGAGGACGCGTTCGTCGCGCTCGGCCTCCAGGACGGCCTGACGGGCCTTGACGGCCTGTCCGACGTCGCGGCGGGCGCCGCCCACGCGTTTGCCGGCCTCGGCCTTGGCGGCCGGCGGCAGGGCACCGATCTCACGGTTGGCCAGGGCCAGTGGGGAACGGTCGCCGGCGTGGGCGAGCCGGACCTCCTTGAGTTCGGCGAGGTCGGCGGCGGCCTCGATGGCGGCCAGCGCCTCCTCGCGCATGCGGGCGACCTCGTCGGGGTGCAGGGGGGTCACCTCGACCGGGTCGAAGGAATTGTTCGGTGCAGACATGTGGTTGCCTCGCCGTCACCGCGTCCGCGCGAGGCGGAGGCGGGCGGTGGTCACGGGTCCGCGCGGGGGCGGACCAAGCCGACAGGAAGAAGCACGGGGTTACCGCGGGCCGGGTGCGAAGTCGACCCAGGTGTCACAGCAAGCCCAGGGTTGACGGGCCGCGCCGGACGGAATCCACGAAGGGATGACGGGACGGGACCGCGTGCGCCCACCGGGGCCGAAGAGTCTGAGGGATCAGACGAACTCGGGTGTCCCGGCGGGCATGGTAAATCGGAACTCTGCGCCACCGTTGGGGGCGCGGCCGACGGTGATCGTGCCGCCGTGGGCCTCGACGAGACCCTTGACGATGAACAGTCCGAGTCCTGTGCCACCACGGCGCTTGCTGCGCCAGAACTGGCGGAAGACGCGCGGAATGGTCTCGGGCGCTATGCCCTGGCCTTCGTCGCGCACCGACACCGCTGCTCCTCCTTCACACGGCTCGATCACGATACTGACAGTACCAGCGCCGTGCCGCACCCCGTTTTCCACGAGGTTGGCGAGGATCTGTTCGAGTTTGTCGGGGTCCAGCCACATCTGGGGCAGGTCCCCGTGCGTTTCGACCCGGAAACGCTCCTCCGACTCACCGGAGGCGACCCGTCCGGAGACCACTCGACGGACGGCCTCGGGCAGGTCGACGACCTGCCGGCGCACCTCCAGGCGTCCCGACTCGATACGGGAGACGTCAAGGAGGTCGTGGATGAGGCGGGTGACGCGGTCGGCGTCGGCGTTCACGGTCTCCAGCATGAACAGCTTCTGTTTGTCGGTGAGCCGTTCCCACTTGGTCAGGAGCGTGGAGGTGAAGCCCTTGACGCTGGTGAGGGGCGACCTGAGTTCGTGGGCGACCTCGGAGACCAGGTCGGCACGGGAGCGCTCGGCCCGCGCGGAGGCGTCCCTGAGGCTGACCACGAGACGGACGAGGTCACCTCCGGGGCGGGCCCGCACGTAGCGGGCCGCGACGAGGACCTCGCGTTCGTCGGGCAGGCAAAGGACCCGTTCGATCTGGCGGGTGCGGTCGCGGTCCCCACCGTAGGGGTCGCTGGCCTCCCACCAGTCGTGTCCGTCCAGGCCTCGTAGGGGCACGGCGGTGCGGAAGTCGCGGCCGAGCGCGGAGGTGATGGGAACGCCGACGAGTTGGGCGGCCTGGGTGTTGAACAGGACGACACGACCCCGGGCGTCGGCGACGACGATGCCGTCGGGCAGGTCGTCCGCGTGCAACGGGATGCCGCCGGTGGCGACGATGTCGAGGTCGGAGGTGACGGGTTCGTCCGTCGGCTGCGCCGCCGCGCCGTCGGAGTCCTCCGCCGGTCGATCCACCTGCCGGCCGCTGCCCACGCCTGCCCCAGCTCCCCTCCGAAGGTCCGCGGCTCAGGCGTCCTGGGCCGCGGATCTGTGTTCGGTGGTGTCCGTCCTCAGCGGACTCTCCCTGGACACCACCGCAGGTCTACCCTGCTCTCCCACCTGGTACGCCTCACTCGTCCAGGCGTACCCGGATGGGAGTCCGAGCGTACGGGCACCGATGCCCGTCCACCGGTCGCGGACGGGCACCTCCCTCGGACGCGGTCCTCGTCCGAACGCTCACACCGTGTGGCCGAGCCTGCCGTGTGGGCCGGGCGGGCGCACCCTTCTACCCGTGACACGGGTCGTGTGAGGGTGGCCACGCGGAATCCGCATGGCCACCGTGGTGCCGGTCCGACCCTATCGACACTCAAGGCTCGTGCACGTGCATTCGGCGAGGTTGCCACGACCTGTTACCGAGTGTGTACACCGAGGGAACTCCGAGCGCCCCAGGAGGACTCTTTGAACACGGGGAGTAGTCACCCGTGGAGTCGTTCGCCCGTGGCCGGGATGCTTCAGGAGCGCCGCTGTTGGCGCGCGGTCGTGTACAGACACACCGCTGCCGCCGTGGCCAGATTCAGGCTTTCGGCCCCGCCGTAGATCGGAACGCTGACCGCGCCGTCGGTCAGACGGACGGTCTCCTCCGGCAGTCCCCAGGCCTCGTTGCCGAAGACCCAGCCGACCGGACCATCGAGGTCACCGTCGTCGGCGACCTGGTGCAGGTCCTTGTCGCCCCCGCCGTCGGCGGCCCACACCTTGGCGCCCGCCTCGTTCAGGAAGTCGATCGCCCGGGCGACCGGCACGCCCACGACCACGGGCAGGTGGAACAGGCTTCCGGCGGAGGCGCGCACGCACTTGCCGTTGTAGGGATCCACGGACGCGTCCGTGAAGACGACGACGTCCGCCCCCGCGGCGTCGGCGGTGCGCAGTACCGTTCCGGCGTTGCCGGGGTCGCGCACGTGGGAGAGGATGACGGCCAGCCGCACGTCGGTGACCTGCTCCAAGGGGACGTCGACGAACTCGCAGACCGCGATGACCCCTTGCGGGGTGATGGTCTGCGCCAGTTCGGACATCACGTCCAGACTGACCTGATGGGTGGGGACGCCGGCCGTGTGGGCGGCGTCCATCAGGTCGATGTGACGTTGCATGGCCTCCGCCGTGGCGTAGACCTCCAGCACGCCGTGCCCGTCGCCGCTCGCCGCGGCGAGCGCCTCCCGCACAGCCTGAGGGCCCTCCGCGAGGAAGCGCCTCTCACGCTGGCGGAAGGTGCGTTTGGCGAGCCGCCGAACCCCCTTGATCCTGGGTGACCGGACGCTCGTGAACTCGTGGCTCGCCATAGCTACCCGTCTCGTCTCGCCGTGACTAGGCCGCGACGGAGGCCGGCAGGGCCTGCTTGGCCTTCTCCACCAGGACGGCGAAGGCGGCGGCGTCGTTGACGGCCAGGTCGGCCAGGATGCGACGGTCGACCTCGATCTCGGCCAGCTTCAGACCCTGGATGAGACGGTTGTAGGTCAGGCCGTGAGCGCGGGAGGCCGCGTTGATGCGCTGAATCCACAGACGACGGAACTGCCCCTTGCGGTCCTTGCGGTCCCGGTAGGAGTAGGTCATCGAGTGGAGCATCTGCTCCTTGGCCTTGCGGTAAAGGCGCGAGCGCTGCCCGCGGTAACCACTGGCCCGGTCGAGAACGACCTTGCGCTTCTTCTTGGCGTTGAGAGCCCGCTTCACGCGTGCCACAGTGACTCCCTCATAGGTTCTTTCGACGCGCACGGCGCGCCGACCGGTCCGGCCAGGACTGGCCCGGCGGCCGTGTTCGCTTCAGGTGGTCGCCCTTCGAGCGCTCAGAGCGAACCGACCGGGTCGGACGCGGGGCACTTTCGAGAAGGGCTGAGGTTACTGCCGTTGCCTAGCGGCCCAGGAGCTTCTTGATGCTCTTGGTGTCGGCCGGGGAGAGCTCGGCCTCGTTGCTCAGCTTGCGCTTGCGCTTGGAGGTCTTGTGCTCAAGGATGTGGTTCTTGTTGGCACGGCGGCGCATGATCTTGCCGGAACCGGTGACCTTGAAACGGTCCTTGGCTCCACTGTGGGACTTGTTCTTCGGCATGTCGCCGTCGTCTCCTACTCCGTCGGCGCGGCATCCGCCCTGGGGACGAATGTCGCGATTGTTCCGCGCTAGGCGGGTCTCGCACGCCTGTGCATCGTGGGCTGTTCGCGCACAGCCCACCCCACCGTCCGGCCGTCTCGAAGGCGGCCGGACGGTGGGGGACTACCTAGGCCTGGTCGCTGCTCTCACGGCGGGGCTTGTCCCCGGCCGCCGCACGGGCCTCGGCCTTGTGGTCGGAACGCCGCTTGTGCGGACCGATCACCATGACCATGTTGCGGCCGTCCTGCTTGGGCTGGGACTCGACCATGCCGAGATCCTGGACGTCCTCGGCCAGACGCGCCAACAGCCTGCGCCCGAGTTCGGGGCGGGACTGCTCGCGACCACGGAACATGATCGTCACCTTGACCTTGTCCCCACCCTTGAGGAACCGGACGACGTGACCCTTCTTGGTCTCATAGTCGTGCGGGTCGATCTTCGGGCGGAGCTTGATCTCCTTGATGATCGTGTTCGACTGGTTCTTGCGCGACTCACGGGCCTTGACCGCGGACTCGTACTTGAACTTGCCGTAGTCCATCAGCTTGGCGACCGGCGGGCGCGCGGTCGGCGCGACCTCGACGAGGTCGAGGTCGGACTCCTGGGCCAGACGCAGGGCGTCCGGCACGGAGACGATTCCGACCTGCTCGCCGTTGGGCCCGACAAGTCGGACCTCGGGCACCCGGATACGGTCATTGATGCGGGGCTCGGCGCTGATGAGACCCCTCCCTAGCTTTCTCGGATTACCTGGGACCGGTCGGCCACCACCTGGTGGTCGACCTGTTCGACCGGGTCGCCCGCGCTTTCAGGCCACCCGCCCGCTCCGGGGTCCGTGCAAAGCAAAAACCCCGCCAGCGTGTGCAAGCGGGGCGATCCGATCGGACGAAGAAGACGAAGGCGCGACGCACCGAGGCCGAAACGACAGCCCAGGGGTGGGAGTCGAGCACTCGCCATCCGACCGAAGACCCACACGAGCGAGGCTCGGCAGGTGGGAGGATCATCTCCGCTTGCGGTTCCATCGTGCCTGAGCACGATGGAACGAAGTCGATTTAACTCGATTGTATCAGCACTCCGAGACGCTCGGACCGCCTAGGGAAGCACGGCCCGACGCTTCAGTTCGGTCTCGCCGGCGGCACGCATGGCGGCGACCGGAACGTCCGTGGCCCCCGTCATCAGGCGGACCTGGGCCACGGCCTGATGCAGCAGCATCGGGAACCCGCCGACCACACGTCCGCCCCGACCGGCCACGGCCTCGGCCGCCTTGGTGGGCCAGGGCGCGTAGACGACGTCGAACAGGTCGGCACGGCTCTCGGACAAGGCCCCGGCGTGGGCGTCGGTCGCACCGGAGGGCAGGGTGGACATCACCAGGTCGGCGTCCAGGTGACGTTCCACCTCGGCCAGCGGGGCCACCTCGATCGGAACACCGAGTCGTTCGGCCGCCGCCACCACCTCTCCGGTACGGGCGGTGCTGCGGGCCAGCACCGTGACGGCGCCGATCTCCCCCAGCTCACGCAGGGCCGCCAGGGCGGAGGCCGCGGTGGCCCCCGCCCCCAGGACGACCGTGTCGCGCGGGGCGATGACGCCCGCCTCGCCCAGCGCGACCGCGATGCCCTCGACGTCGGTGTTGTGCGCCGACCACCCGTTGCCGTCCCGAAGCATCGTGTTGGCCCCGCCCACCTGGATGGACAGGTCACTGACCCGTGCGGCCAGTTCCATGGCCCGACGCTTGAGCGGCATGGTCAGGGACAGACCGGCCCAGTCGTCGTCCAGCCCGGAGAGGAAGGGGGCGAGCCCCTTCTCGTCGCACTCGAACCGACCGTAGGACCACTCGACCAGGCCCATCTCCGCGTAGGCGGCGGTGTGCAGGATCGGGGACAGGGAGTGTGCGACCGGCGACCCCAGGACCGCGGCGCGCATCAGCTCCCGCCACCGCCCCAGGTATCCTCGAAGCGTTCCTTGAGGATCTCGAACTCCTCGTGGGTCTCGGCGAACTCGGTGACACCGTTCTCGGGGTCGGTGGCCACGAAGTACAGCCACTCCCCCTCCTCCGGTTCCAGCGCCGCCCTGAGGGCGTCCTCACCCGGGGCCACGAACGGGCCCGGGACCAACCCAATCTTGTGGTAGGTGTCGAACCCGCTGTCGTCGGCCTCACAGGCGGCCAGCTGTTCGTTGTTCAGCGCGATGCCGTACTCGCCGATCGCGTAGAAGCAGGTGCTGTCCATTTGCAACGGCATGTCGATGTCGAGGCGGTTGTGGACCACTCGGGAGATCTTGGGCATGTCCTCGGCGCTACCGCTCTCCGCCTGGACGATGGAGGCGATCGCCATCACCTCGTTGGCGTCGTAGTCGATCGCCTCGGCCTCTCCCTCCAGGTCGATCTCCTCGGCCACCTGGCGGTGCTGGGTGACCATGGTGCGCAGCATGGACGCGGCGTCGGTCTCGGGCTCGAACCGGTAGGTGGACGGGAACAGGTAACCCTCGGGCCCCTCGACGGCGTAGTCCGGCAGACCGAGGTCATCGGTCTGGGCGTAGGCCTCCTCCAGCTCCTCCCGGCTCACACCCGTGCTCTCGGCCAGCTCGTCCAGTATCTGGTCGGCGCGCAGCCCCTCACGGATGGTGACCCGACCGCCGACGCGGTTGTCGGGGTCGAACAGGGCGGCCACGGCGGCCTCCCCGCTCATGCCCTCGGCCAGGGAGTAGGTGCCGGGGGTGAGTTCCCCACCGGACTCGCCGAGCGCGTTGGTGAAGGCTCGGCTACTGGCCACGACGCCCTGATCCACCAGGGCGTCGGCGACGGATCCGCCGCTCTGACCGTTCTCGACGGTGATGACGACCTCGCCGGAACCGGTCCCATCGAAGTCATCCGGGAACACGTAGGTCCGCATGACCACGAAACCGCCACCGGCGATGACCAGCATCAGGACGAGGGCGAGCAGGATCGTGGGGCCCTTGCGCCTGCGGCGCGACGCGCGGCCACCGCCCTTGCCCGATCCGTGCCGCTTGGCCTGAGCCTTCTTCGCGGCCTTGAGGCGCTTGCGGTTGGCCCGACTGTTGCCGTAGGAGGCGGCGATGTCCTCAAGGCTGTCCTCCTCGTAGTCGTCCTCCTCCGCTTCCGCCTCGGGCTCCGGCTCGATCGGCTCCGGTTCGGGCTCGGGTTCGTTTCGGCGACCTCGGCGTCGGCCACGACGGGGCCGGGGTTCCTCTTCCTCGTCGGGCAGCGGGAGGGCACCGGTGGGGGTGCGGGGCTCCTCCTGGTCGCGGGGATCTTCGGGAAGGTCGGGGAGGGGGAAGGCGCCGCTACCCGGCTCCGCCGCGCGCCTACGGCGACCGCGGCGGGGGCCCGGTTCGACGAAGGCACCGCTGTCCGGTCCGCTCTCGAAGGGGCCGGTGTCATCGCGGGCTCCGCCGGGGGCCGCGAGGGACCCGGTTTCGGTGGGTTCCTCCTCGGCTGCGCGACGGGCGCGGCGCCGACCACGACGTCCGGTCGGCTCCTCGGGAACGGCCTCGAACGAGCCGGTCTCGCGGGGGGCCTCGTCGTCCTTGGCCCGACGGCGGCGCGCGCGACGGCCCTTGGGCTGCTCATCGGGTTCGTCGGCGAAGAAGGCGGGGGTGGGTTCGTCCTCGTCGTCGCCCCACAGGGGCGAGCGGGCCTCGGGGGTCTCCTCCTGGCGCGCGCGACGGGCCCTTCGGGGCGGCTGCTCCGCCGGGGGTTCCTCGGGGCGGGGGCGTCCGGGCGTCTCGGGGGTTCCGCCCAGTCCGGCCAGGGCGGCGAGTGCCTCCTGGGTGGGGTCGGCTCCGGGCCTTTGGTGGCTTCCCGTGCCGGCGCTCCCGGGTTGGGACCGTTGTCCGCCGCGGGCCGCTCGGCCGCCGCGCAGTGCGTCGGCGGCGCCGAAACGGCGCGGGGGTTGTTCACCGGGGGCCGGGGGCCCGGTGTGCCGGAACTCACCGGTGCGCGGCGCCTCGTTCCAGGCGTTCTGTTCGGGTTCGGGGCGTGCCCGGCGCCCGCGCGACGGAGGTTGCGCGGGCAGGGGGTCGCTCAGCGGGTCGTAGTCGTAGCCGCCTTGACGGTCGGCACGGCCACGGTAGGGACTATCGGGGTAGTCATCCCTGTCGGTCATGAATCTCCCTGGCTGGCACGGACGATCTCGCCCGGGGGATGGCCTGTCGACCGTTCCTGGTCCAAAGCGCTCTGCAAGAGGACCGTGGCCGCCGCCTGGTCGATCACGGAACGGCGGGCACGGCCGCCCTTGGCGCCCTTCTTGCCGAAGGAGGCACCGGCGAGCAGTTGGCCCTGGGCGGTCACCGTGGTGAGTCGTTCGTCCACGAGCCTGACGGGGACGGGGTCGAGGAGCCGGACCAAGGAGTTCGCGAACTCGCGAGCGGACCGGGCCGCCGGTCCCTCCTTGCCGGATAGTGATGCAGGGTAACCCACGATGACCTCACGGGCCTCCTTCTCCAGCACGAGAAGGGCGATGCGCTGGGTGTCCCCCTTTCCGCGGGGGATCGTTTCGACGGGGCTGGCGAGCATTCCGCTCGGGTCGCTGGCCGCGACGCCGATACGGGCGTCACCGGGGTCGACCGCCAGTCGAACTCCATGCCTCACGAGGACGCCTCTTCCGGTACGGGGGCGTTGTGCGGAGGGGCTGTGCGGTCGACGGCACAGCACCGCTGTTGGGAGATCCTCAACACGGTGGTCCTGTTCATCAGCGGGATCGCGGGAAAGCCGCGCAGACAGCCATGGGGTTCGGCTGTGGCGCGCCACAGTATGCCCGATTCGATGACGGTGCGCAGCCTCGGCCTCGGCAACCGTCGGCTCGGTGTTCTCCGACCGGGTGGAGGGCCTCGTGTCGGGCTGCGGCGGGTGTCCAGGGCGAACACGTACCGTCCGAGTGTAGATCACCCGGACTCCACATCGAGTCGGACCGGCAGGTCCGGTCGGGTTCGGTACGGTCACGGATTCGGCACATGAGAACAACCACATGATCACGGAGAGTCACACTACGGGTGGTTCGGGTGTCCTCCACGGAGCGTGCGCGTTCGGAGTGGCGAACGCCCCGCGCGGTCTCCTCCCGGATCCACGCGGGGCGTCTCCGATGTCTCAGGCGCCGGCCACGCGCGCCTCGACGGCGCGCAGGGCCTCATCCACCTTGCCCGCGTCGCTGCCACCCCCCTGGGCGATGTCGGGCTTGCCACCGCCACCGCCGCCGAGGGCGCGGGCCGCGACGCCCACCAGGTCACCGGCCTTGATCCCGGCCTTCTGGGCGGCCTTGTTCGTGGCGATCACCACGACCGGGCGGTCCTTGGGCACCGCGGTCATCGCGACGACGACGGGCTCGTCCTCACCAAGGCGGCCACGCACGTCCAACACCAGCTTGCGCAGGTCATCGCCGCTCGCGCCCTCGGGCGCCTCGGTGGCCACGACCAGCGCCGAACCGTGCCGGCGCGCGCCCTTGGCGATCTCGCCGGCGGCCTGCAGTACCTGGGCCGCGCGCAGCTTCTCGATCTCCTTCTCCGCGACGCGCAGCCGGGAGACCATGGAGTCGATCCGCTCGGGCAGCTCCTCCCGCGGGGCCTTGAGCTGTTCGGAGAGCCGACCGACCAGTGCCGACTCCTTGGACAGGCGCTTGAAGGCGTCCACACCCACGGCCGCCTCGACACGTCGCACGCCCGAACCGATGGAGGACTCCCCCAACAGCTTGACGATGCCGAGCTTGGCGGTGGAGCCCACGTGGGTGCCACCGCACAGCTCGACGGAGTAGTCGCTCATCTCCACGACGCGGACCCGGTCGCCGTACTTCTCGCCGAACATGGCCAGGGCGCCCATCTTCAGCGCCTCGTCCAGGCTCTTCTCCTCGGTCTGGACCGAGATGTCCCCGGCCAGAACGGTGTTGACCTCCTCCTCGACCTCGGCCAGACGGCCGCCGCCCAGCGCGCTGTCCGCGGTGAAGTCGAAGCGCAGCCGACCCGGGCTGTTCTCCGAACCCGCCTGGCCCGCGGTGGGACCGAGCGCGTTGCGCAGCGCCGAGTGGATGAGGTGGGTGGCCGAGTGGGAGCGCTCGATGGCGTGCCTGCGGCCGGTGTCGATGGACGCGTGCACGGTGTCGTCCAGGACGACCTCGCCCGAGCGCACGGTGCCGCGGTGCACGAACAGGCCGGGCAGGGGCTTTTGCACGTCCTCGATGTCGACGACGCCGCGTCCGTCCACGGTCAGGGTGCCCTTGTCGGCGAGCTGACCACCGCTCTCGGCGTAGAACGGGGTGCGGTCCAGGACGATCTCGACCTGGTCGCCCGCCTTCGCGGCCGGCGCGCCCTCACCGTCCACGACGATGCCCTTGACGTGGGACTCGCTGTCGGAGTCTCCGTAACCCAGGAAGTCGGTGTCACCCGCCTCCTCGTGGATCCGCCCGTAGAGGGAGATGTCGGCGTTGCCGAGCTTCTTGGCCTTGGCGTCGGCCTTGGCGGTGTCCTTCTGGCGCTGCATGAGCTCGCGGAAGGCGCCCTCGTCCACGCTCAGACCCTGCTCGGAGGCCATCTCCAGGGTGAGGTCGATGGGGAAGCCGTAGGTGTCGTGGAGCTGGAACGCGTCGGAGCCGGAGAGGACGGTTCCGCCGGCGGTGCGGGTGCGCTCGGCGGCCCGGCCGAACAGCGTGGTGCCCGCGCGCAGGGTTTCCGCGAAGTTCTTCTCCTCGTTGTCGATCACGCTGTGGACCACGTCGGCCTTGTCGAGCAGGTCCGGGTAGATGTCCTTCATCGCGTCGATGCCGACCGCGGTCAGCTCGTGCAGGAAGAAGGAATCGGTGCCCGAGAGCAGACGCAGGTTGCGGATCGAGCGGCGCAGGATACGGCGCAGCACGTAGCCGGCCTTCTCGTTGCCGGGCTTTACGCCATCGCTCACGAGCATGACGGCGCTGCGCACGTGGTCGGCGACCACACGCAGCATCACGTCGGTGTCACCGTCGGCGCCGTAGGTGGTTCCGGTGAGCTCCGCGGCGCGGTTCAACACCCGACCCATGATGTCGGTCTCGTAGATGTTGTCGACGCCCTGCAGGACCGCCGCCAGACGCTCCAGGCCCATGCCGGTGTCGATGTTCTTCTTGGGCAGATCGCCGAGGATCGGGTAGTCCTTGCCGCTGCCCTCACCTCGCTCGTACTGCATGAAGACGAGGTTCCAGATCTCGATGTAGCGGTTGTCGTCCACCGCCGGACCGCCCTCGACGCCGTACTCGGGGCCGCGGTCGTAGAAGATCTCGGAGCAGGGGCCACAGGGACCGGGCACGCCCATGTCCCAGTAGTTCTCGTCCATGCCCAGGCGCTGGATGCGCTCGGGGCGCACCCCCACCTTGTCCCGCCAGATCTCCGCGGCCTCGTCGTCGTCGAGGTAGACGGTGACCCACAGCTTCTCCGGGTCGATGCCGAAACCGCCCCGGTCGACGGGGGTGGTGAGGAGCTCCCACGCCAGCGGGATCGCCTTCTCCTTGAAGTAGTCACCGAAGGAGAAGTTGCCCAGCATCTGGAAGAAGGTGGCGTGCCGGGAGGTCTTGCCGACCTCTTCGATGTCGATGGTGCGGATGCACTTTTGGACGCTGGTCGCGGTGTCCCACGGGGCCGTGCGTTGACCCAGGAAGTAGGGCTTGAAGGGGACCATGCCTGCGGGCACCAGCAGCAGAGTGGGGTCCTCGGCGATCAGGCTTGCCGAGGGCACCACGGTGTGTCCGTTCTTCTCGAAGAAACCGAGGAAGCGGCGCGCGATCTCTGCCGTCTCCATTGTGATGCCCTCCTGTTTTCGGCTCCGCCGCTGCGGACGGCGGCGGGGTTGTCCCTGGGTGGGACCGTGGTCACGCATGGTCGATAGGGGCCCATCGTAGAGGGGAACCCCGCGCCGGCGCGCATGGTTTGTCACCGCCGTCGAAGGTCCCGTCGTCCGGGACGACATCGACGGTCCGGTCGTTCCACCAGGCTATCGCCGTCGAACACCGCCGCCGGACCGTGGAACGCCCTTGGGGCCCGCCGAAGCGGGCCCCAAGGGATGGTCATCGGCACCGGGCTCCGCGGGGTCGACCCCGAACGAGCTCCCACCGGCTCAGTAGGCGCCCGGGTGGCCGGGGGCGGCCGGCTTGCTCTCGTAGAAGGCGCGCGTGTTGGGCACGACCATCAGAACGATCATGCCGATGGTGAAGAACAGCGGGATGATCGAGGCGAAGCCGCCGGTGATCACGGCCAGGACCAGAAGCAGCGCGGACAGGCCCTGGAAGACCACGATCGACCACATCACGCCGGCGCTGCGGCGGCCCATGATGGAGGCCAGGACGATGGACACCACCCCGTAGAGGAACGGGATCGCGCCCATGACACCGAAGAACACCCCCGCCTCACCGCCGGAGAGCGGCAACCCGGCGTCGCGCATCCCGTCGAGGAAGTCCCGGCTGAACTGTCCCTCGCCGGAGGCCATCGCCGCGGCGAGCCAGAAGAGCGCGCCGAAGAGCAGCCCGCACACACCACCGATGAACATCAGGACCCGCACGGTGATGGCGGTCCCGGGCATCCCCGCGGGGGCCGGCGGGCCGGGCTGGTAGGCGTACGCTCCGGCGGCGTAGGGGTCATCAGGTTGTTGCGGCGGATACATGTGGGCCTCCGTCTGCTCTGCGACTACTCCCAGAACCCTATAGAGGCACCCTTACCCAGTGTGAGACCGACCAGATGACAATTCCGGGCATCTCGCAATAATTTCCGCGAATCCCGATGACCATCAGTCACCGTTCGACGGCGTCGGTCTCCTCGTTCCCGCGCACCGAACGCCGGCCCGCCTTCGGGGAGTAGCGCCGCAACAGCTCGGCCTCCTCCTCCCTGACGGCCTCGGCCAGGTCGTCGTTGAGTTCGCGCAGGGCGCCCTTGTACTCGCCGACACGGTTCTCCACCCGATCGGCGATGCCGCCGGGGGTCAGCGCGTTGCGGGCCCGGTTGACGCGGTGGACCACGTAGCCGCCCACCACCGCCCCCGCGGCGACGTAGAACAGTCGGCCGATCACCGGCTCTCCTTCCGGCGGCGTCCCCGCATCACGGCCAGGGCCTTGCGGCGCCCCAGGACCTGGCGGATGGCGTAGGAGAACGACGCGACCTTCACCAACGGCCCGGTGAACACCGAACGGGTCAGCGCGGTCATCGTGGAGACGTCCTCCGAGGAGGCCTGCACGTTGGCGGTGATCTCCTCCACACGCTCCAGCGAGGTGTGGGTGCGCTCCATGGTGGAGGCCACGTCGTCCAGTAGCGGCGGGGTACGTTCGCCCAGCTCGGAGACGACCTTGGTGGTCTCGTTGATGAGCTTGATCAGTTTGACGAGCGCCACGCACATGAACGTGGCCAGCACCGCCCAGACCACCGCGGCGACGAGTGCGGCGACCTCTCCTCCGGTCAGCATTGAGGCTCCGTAGGCAGATAGCAGGGTTGCTTCGAGGGTGTGCGAACGCGCCTTGGGGGCGAGTACGGGGCACACGGGGGTGAGGGGAGCCGACGATCGCGCCGGGTCGGATCTCCCGGTCCGGGAACGTCGCGGGGCCCGGTAGGGGCCGGGGACGAGCCGGTTTCGGCCGACCCTATCGTGTCCACCCGACGTCCGCTCGGGCTCGTCACGGTGTGCCGGGAACCCGTGAAGACGAGAGAGGCCCCGGCCCCCTTCCCTCCTGTCCGTTGGAGGCCGCGGGGATCGACGGGGTCACGGTCTTCCGCGAGAATCACTCCAGAGCGGGATCTTCACTACGATGTCCGGACACCACGCCGCCCGCCTGCCAACGGAAGCACCGACAGGACACTGATGAGCCCTCGTTCTCCCCGAGAGATCTCCGTACTGGTACCACCGGACCTCGCACCCCTGTATCCGGACGACCCGTCGCGGATCGGCCCCTACCTCGTCCTGGGCCGGTTGGGGCAGGGGGCCACCGGCACCGTCTACGCCGCGGTGGACACCTCCTCCAGCGCGGACGACCCCCTGGTCGCGGTGAAGTTGCTCAAGGCCCCCGAACTCGACACCCCCGACGCCTATACGGAGTTGGCCCGACGATTGCGGAATCTGTCGGCGGCCGATCCCGAGCGGGTCGTGGTGCCGTTGGCCTTCGACGCCGACGCCAACCCGCCGTGGGTGGCCATGCCCTATCTGGCGGGGGAACGGCTCTCGCACTTCGTGACCAAGCGGGGCGGCCTGGGTTTCGGCAAGCTCATCGCGTTGGCCACCGGGCTGGCCGAGGGGCTGACGTCCCTGCACGCCCGTGGGGTGTCCCACGGTTCGCTCAGGCCCAGGGAGATCCTCCTGGAGTCGCACGGTCCGCACATCATGGAGTGCGCCATCGCCGCCGACTCCGAGCGGCTGCTCGGTTCGGGGGCCACCTGGCTCGGCCCCGAACGCTACCGGGGCGGTCCCCCGACCCCCGCCGCGGACGTGTTCGCCTGGGGTGCGGTGGTGGCCTTCGCCGGGACCGGGCGGCTGCCCTTCGGCACCGGTGAACCGGAGGAGATCGCCCAGCGGGTGGCCTCGGGCTCCTTCGACCTGAACGGCCTGTACAAGGGGCTGGTGCCCGTCGTGGGTCGTTCCCTGGACCCGAACCCGGACCGCCGCCCCAGCCTGCGCGAGGTGATCGGCGCGGTCATCGCGGTGTGGCAGACCGATACCGCGGAGGACGCGCCACCGACCCCGGGTGACCGCGAGGAGATCAACCGGATCCTGGAACGGGAGTGGCACGGGGTGGAACCACCGCCCCGGGTCCCCGAGGTGATCCGGTTGGAGGGCCGGATGTCCAACAAGCGTCCGACCCGCACCCTGTTCGTGGTCGGCTCCGCCGTCCTGGCCGCGGCGCTGATCGGTGGCGGGATCTGGGGTATCGGCCGACTGATCGGTGACAGCGCCGAGGCGGGTCCGGTGGCCGACGACGCGGAGGAGGACCCCTCCGAGGACGCGAGCGCGGCAGAGGAGGAAGAGGACCCGCTGACCCTGGTGGTGCGCTTCGACCCCGCCGAGCAGGAGGAGCCCGAACCCGGCGAGGAGGAGCGCTCCTGGGTGTACACACCGGTCACGCGCGAGGGCGAGATCCCGCGCAACCAGGGCATCCCCAGCCACGAGGCCTGGTCAGAGGAGTGGGACGAGGACGGCGAGCCCGGTGAGGCGATCATCAGTCCCGACGCCGAGGTCCTGTGTGCCAGGTTCTGTGCGGCGCCCGAGCACGTGTTCCTCGATGAGGAGGGGCGCGGCACCTGGGAACTGACCGGCGCCGACTTCGAGGGCTACCTTTCCTGGGGGCCGGCGCTGATCGTGGAGATCACCTTCGCCGAGGAACAGGAGGGCGACGGCCCCCGCGAGGTCGTACAGGTGACCGAGCTGTTCTCGGATTAGGTCCTGCCACCCCGCAGGACGTCCTTGATCTTGTTCAGGACCTCGGTCAGGCGACGTTCGGTTCCGTGCTGGGTGGGCCGGTAGTACTCGCGGTCGGTGAGCCCGTCCGGAGCGTGCTGTTGCGGGGCCACCCCGCCCGGGTAGTCGTGCGCGTAGCGGTACCCCTTGCCGTGGCCCAGGTCGGCGGCGCCCTTGTAGTGGGCGTCGCGCAGGTGGGCGGGGACCGGCCCGGCCCTTCCGGCTCGAACGTCCGCCATCGCCTCGTCGATGGCGGCGATGACCGCGTTGGACTTGGGCGCCAGACTGATGTGGATGACCGCCTGGGCCAGGTTGATCCGGGCCTCGGGCATCCCGATGAGCTCGACCGCCTGGGCCGCCGCGATGGCGGTCTGCAGGGCGCTGGGGTCGGCCATGCCGACGTCCTCGCTGGCGTGCACGATCAGCCGACGCGCGATGAAGCGGGGGTCCTCCCCCGCCTCGACCATGCGGGCCAGGTAGTGCAGGGCGGCGTCCGCGTCGGATCCGCGCATGCTCTTGATGAACGCGCTGATGACGTCGTAGTGCTGGTCTCCGGAACGGTCGTAGCGGACCGCGTGCCGGTCGACGGCGCGTTCGACGTGGTCGGCGGTGATCTCCACCCGATCCTTGTCGGAGGGGACCACCGCGCCGGAGGCGTCCGTCGAGGGTTGGTGGCGGGCGACGGGTGGGCCCGAGACCAGGGCCGCCGCCTCCAGGTAGGTCAGGGACCGCCTACCGTCTCCCCCCGCCAGGCGGATGAGGTGGTCGGCGCCCTCCTCGGTGAGGGTGTAGCGCCCGTCCAGCCCGCGTTCCTCGGTCAGGGCCCGGTCCACCAGCTTCCTGACGTCACTGTCGTCGAGCGACTCCAGGGACAGCAGCAGGGAACGTGACAACAAGGGGCTGACCACGGAGAAGAACGGGTTCTCGGTGGTGGCGCCGATGAAACTGACCCAACGGTTCTCCACCGCCGGCAGCAGCGCGTCCTGCTGGGTCTTGTTGAACCGGTGGACCTCGTCCACGAACAGCAGGGTGCGGGTGCCGTTCATCCCCATGCGGCGCTTGGCCTCGGCGACGACCGCGCGCACGTCCTTGACCCCGGCGTTGACGGCGGACAGCTCCACGAACCGACGCTTGGTGACCCGGCTGACCACGGTGGCCAGGGTGGTCTTTCCGGTGCCGGGTGGCCCCCACAGGAAGACGGACATGGGAGCGTCGTCCTCGACCAGGCGGCGCAGCGGACTGCCCTCGCCCAAGAGGTGGCCTTGGCCCACGACCTCGTCGAGGGTGCGCGGCCGCATGCGCACGGCCAACGGCTCCTGGCCCTTGGCCGCATCGTCCCCGGCGGCGTCGAACAGTGTTTCGGACATCGATTCAGAGTAGGCCAGATCGGAGACGGTCCGGGCGCTCCCCTACTCGGAAGGGGCCGCCGCGCGCGGGGGCATCCGGGTGATGAGCAGGGCGATGTCGTCGCCGCGCCCGGCGGGTGCCATCTCGGCCAGGACCTGGGCGGCCGTCTTGGGGCTCTCCTCGTGTTCGGCGAGGGCCTCCCCCACCAGGGCCAACCCCTCACTCATCGGCATCTCCGAGCTCTCCACGAGCCCGTCCGAACACAGCAGCAGGGTGGTGCCGGGCGCGAGCACACGGGTGGTGACGGTGTACTCGGTGTCGGGCATGACACCCATGGGCGGGCCGGTCTCGGGCGACCACAGCTCGTAGGCGCCCTTGGAGGCGAGCACCGCGGGCGGCTGCCCGGCCCAGGCCGCCTGCATGACCCCGCTCTCCCGGTCCACGACCAGGTACCCACAGGTGGCGAAGACGATCTCACCGGTCTCGGTGAGCAGCCGGTTGGTCTCGCCCAGGACGACCCCGGGGTCGGACTGGTTGGTGGCGTAGGCGCGGAAGGCCACACGGATTTGCCCCATGGCGGCGGCCGCCTCCACACCGTGACCCTGCACGTCGCCGACCAGGAGCCCCACCTTGTTGTCGGGCAGTTCGATGACGTCGTAGAAGTCGCCGCAGATCCGCCACTCGGCCCGCGAGGGCAGGTACTTGGTGGCGATGTCCATGTCGGGGAAGCTGGCGACCTGGCGGGGCAGCATGCGGCGCTGGACGGCGTCGGCCAACTCCAGTTCGGCCTGCTGGGCCTTTATCCGCTGCAGTGCCTGCCCGGCGAGGCCGGCGAAGGTGAGCATGAGCGCGCGTTCGTCGCGGCTGGCGTGGTGGGGACGGTCCCAGATCATCTGCCACACGCCCAGGGCGATCTTGCCGTCGCCGAAGATCGGCACGGTGGCCCAGGCCTGGCCTCGGACGTTGTGCATCATCTCGGCGGCGGACGGGAAGCGGCTGACGATCTCGGCGCGACTCTCGAAGAAACGGGGTTGCCGGTCCTGGATGACCGCGCCCATCGGGTAGTCGGTGTCGTCGGCGCGGCGCCCGTCGATGTGGGAGACGCCGCCGCGTTCCAGCACGCTGGGCGAGGCGCGCAGCAGGCCTTCGTCGACGTAGAAGGCCACCGCGTTGAACCCGCCGAAGATCGGCAGGAACTCCTCGCTGAGCAGGTCCATGACCTTGTCCACGGTGGTGGCCGAGACCAACTTGGAGGAGAGCTCCGTGACCAGGCGGCCGTGTTCGGCCTCGGTGCGACGGCGGTCGGCCAGTCGACGGACCAGCTGGACGTGCTCGGTGACGTCGTCGACGATCCCGACGAGGCGATCGGGGGCGCCGGGGACGAAGCGGGCGCGCACGTGGAGCGAACGCTCATCGCCGAGGCGGTCGAAGACCCGGAAGCGCTGCTCGTAGTCGCGTCCGTTGAAGGACGCGGAGATGGCGTCGCGGACCCGGGCGGTGTCGTCCGGGTGGATGCGCTCCAGGATGTTCTCCAGCTCGCAGTCGTTGCCGGCCAAGAGCGCTCCCAAAGGGGTGGGACCGAAGAGCTCGCGGATGCGTCCGCTGCTCAGGTCCAGGCTCCACAGGACCGAGTCGGAGTTGTCGGTGCGCAGGTCCCCGACGACCCTCAGGTCGGTTTCCTCGGTGGAGAGGGTGTGGACCAGGAGCACGGTGGCGTCGTGGTCGGCCTCGGGCCGGACCGGGCGGACCTCGACCTCCGCCAGGCGGGAGACCTTCTCCGTGATGGCCAGGCGCAGGCGGATGCGGCGGACGTCGCCGTCGACCGCGCGGCGCTGCAGGTCGGAGCCGCGTTCGCTCTCCTCACCCTCCAGGAGGTCGAACCAGGCCGTACCGGAGAGTTCGGCGACGGTGCGGCCGAACAGCTCGGTGAACGCGAGGTTGGCGTGCCGGATCGCACCGTCCGCCGCGGTGAGGGCCATGGGCTCCGGCGCATGGCGGAACGCTCCCGCGAGCGCTGCCTCGGAGCCATCGCCTGAAGCACGTTTTCCGTTCACGTATGACTCATCCTCATGTCGTCTCGGACGCCACACCCGCGATCAGACGCGGTCACCCCTGGAACGTTCCGATTCGGCTCATTGTAGTGTCCGAAAGCGGTCCCGGCCCGGGCAGGGACCGGAACGGGCACGATGGCTCCCGTTCGCTTTCGGGCGCGTCACCTCGCTCGACGTACCGACGCACTCCCCGCCGACACGGATGATCCACGGTCGGCCCCACCCGGGGTCGTCTCTCCCGGACGACACCTAGGCGTGAATCGTTACGCTCGCGTGACTGTGTGGCGCGCAAATGCACTCCGCACCCTCCGCGCCTCCAAAGGAGGTCGGCCCCACCGGTGCACCGTCTTCACTCCAGGACGCGTGCCGTTCTCGGTATGGGAGGGTGATTCGCCCCCAACGGTAGGGGATGACGGCCCCGAACGCATCCAGGTACGGGCCACACCCGCATTCCGGACGTGCATTTTGGTCACTTAATCACCATTTTCAGGTATATGACCGAATATAGAAAGTTCAAAGAGGAGACTTTCCGGGCACCGATTCTCCAGCGGAGAACTCGCCGAACACCCCCGAGGACACACTTCATGGACCCTGTCACCGGCCGCCCCGCTCCGAGAACCCGCCCGTCCCACCTCATCCGGAACTGGACCTGTCCCCTCTGTACCCACAGCAACCCCGACGACGAGGACATCTGCTGTCAGCAGTGCGGCGCCGGCAAACGCTGACGCGCCTCGCCCCACCCGCCCCGTCCCCGCACACGAGGACGGGGCGGTGCGCCGGGGTCGATTCCCCGCACACCGCCCCGTGAAGAGCACCGGGCCGTTCTACTCGGCCTTGGCGGCCTTCTCCGCCTCCGGGTCCACGTCCACCCCGGCCTCAGCCCGCTCGGTGTAGGCGTAACCGTCAGCGCGTTGGAGCATGAGGTTTCCGCCCATCAGGTGGAGGATCCCACCACGTAAGGCTCCTCGATGCGCGTTTCCGCCCGAAAGATACGGGTTTCGCGGTTCTTCACGCTGGAGCCGTCCCACAACAGCAGCTCCTCGCGATGGCACACGATCTCCTCGCCCTCCTCACCAAGCTCGGCGT
>NZ_JBSHCT010000034.1:0-49397 GCF_053615935.1 Nocardiopsis sp. NPDC055879 | reverse complement strand
CTTTATCAGGTGTTCCGTTTTCCGTCGAATCGGCGGTTTCGGTGTTCCTGATCGGGGTAAAGGCCCGTTTGTGCTTCTTTCGGCTTTGCGTTTTCACCTGTCGGTTTGAACGCTGGGCTTTTGAAGCGACTCTCATCATCTTACATGTCTCGGGGAGTGCCCGAACCATTTCGGTGAAGAAGAGGAAGTGTCTGACTCGAAGATCCGATCACGCCCACGGAGAACCCGTGTTCGTTTCGATCGAGAAGATCTCGTCCCCCTCTCGGCCTTGGGCCGTTCGGAGGCGACTCGGAGAACATTACCCCTGCCCTCCCACCCGTGCAACCCGGAAACCCTGTGCCGTGGGTCACATCAGTTGAGGATCCGGCCGGTGCCCGTTCCCGGAGCCGCGTAGAGCCACTCCCCCTCCAGGTCGATCGCCGCGACGGTGGCCGGTGAGAACGCCGCCATGGCCTGCTCTCCGATGAACGACGCGGCCACCTGAGCGATGGTCGGGTTGTGTCCGACCACCAAGAGGGTGTTCACCACCGGGTCCACATAGGTGATGAGTTCCAGGAGGCTCTCCGGGCCGGCCAGGTAGGCGGCCTCGGTGTGGTCGACCTCCGGGGCCGAATCCATCGCACCCAGTACCCCGTCCAGGGTCTGTCGTGTCCGGGCGGCCGCGGAGCAGATGACGTGTTCCGGTGCGTACCCCTTCTCCTTGAGGAGACGCCCGACCCTCTCGGCCTGGTCTCGGCCCTTGTCGGTGAGGGCACGGTCGAAGTCGATCGCCCCGAACCCGTCCTCGGCCTTCGCGTGGCGCATCAGGAGGAGTGTGCGACTCATGGGGACACCACCGTGGCGACCACGGCGATGAACGCCATGAAGCCGAACATGGCCCCAAGAATGATGAACAGTCCCTTTGCCCCTGACACCTCGACACAACTCCTTCGTTCAGAGCACCGACATCCGTTCCACCAGGGTAGGTGCGTGAACGGAGCGGCCGCCCGGAGGTCCCGGACGGCCGCTCGGCGAAGGTGGGGAGACAAAAGGTGGGGAGGCAAGAGGTCTCCCCACCCGGGGTCGGTGGGGTCAGCCCTTGCCGGTGTCGGCGGCGCGGGCCTCCTCCTTCCGGTTCCCTTCGGTGTCCCCACCCTCGTCCGCGACGGCGTCGCCCACCACGGTCTTCTCGTCTCCGGTGACCTCGCCGTCTCCACCGGCTTCCGGGGCCCCCTTCGGGGTGGTCCGACCATCGACCTCGGCGAGGTCGTTCTCCGTCCCCGACCCCCTGTTCTTCGACCAGAGCACCGCACCGACGAGGATGCCGACCGCCACGACGGTCACTCCGACCCGGAGGACCACGTTGTCCGCGTACATCACCACGGTGGGTGCCACGATCAGCGCGACCAGGTTCATCACCTTGAGCAGCGGGTTGATGGCCGGGCCCGCGGTGTCCTTGAAGGGGTCGCCGACGGTGTCACCGATGATGGTGGCCTCGTGGGCGGCCGAGCCCTTGCCTCCGTGGTGTCCGTCCTCCACCAGCTTCTTGGCGTTGTCCCAGGCGCCACCGGCGTTGGACAGGAACACCGCCATGAGCACGCCCACGGCGATGGCGCCACCGAGGAAGGCACCGAGCGGCGCGTACCCGAAGGCGAAGCCGACGGCGATCGGTGCGAGGACCGCGAGGAGACCGGGGGTGACCAGTTCCCGCAGGGAGTCCTTGGTGCAGATGTCGACGACCCGCGCGTACTCGGGCGTCTCGCTGCCGTCCATGATCCCGGGACGGGTGCGGAACTGGTTGCGCACCTCCAGGACCACCCGCTGGGCGGCCCGGCCGACCGCCATGATGGCGAGGCCCGAAAAGAAGAACACGACGGCCGCGCCGATGATGACACCGACGAGGACGTCCGGGTTGTCCAGCGACAGGGAGAAGATCTCGCCCTCGCCGAGGCGTTCTTGGACCGAGGTGCGGAACGCTCCGAAGAGCGCGGTGGCGGCGAGGACGGCGGTGGCGATCGCGATGCCCTTGGTGATCGCCTTGGTGGTGTTGCCGACGGCGTCCAGGCCGGTGAGGACGTCGGCGCCCTTGCCCTCGACGTCCCCGGACATCTCGGCGATGCCCTGGGCGTTGTCGGCGACGGGACCGAAGGTGTCCATGGCGACGATGATGCCGACCGTGGTGAGGAGCCCGGTACCGGCGAGCGCGACGGCGAACAGGCTGAGGGTGATGGAGCCGCCACCGAGGAGGAACGCGGCGTAGACGGCGCCGGCGATGAGCAGGGCCGAGTAGACCGCGGACTCCAGGCCCACGGAGATGCCGGACAGGATGACGGTGGCCGCGCCGGTCTCGGAGCTCTGCCCGATGTCCTTGACGGGGCGTTTGTCGGTTTCGGTGAAGTAGCCGGTGAGGAGCTGGATGGCCGCGGCGAGTACCAGTCCGATGAGGACCGCGACGATGGCGATGAACCTCGGGTCGGGGTCGGTCCCCGCGGCGGCGATCTCCTCTAGGACTCCGTCGCTGACGCCCTTCAGCTGGTCGAAGCTGCTGGGCAGGTACCAGAGCGCGGTGCCGATGACGAGGACGGCGGAGATGCCCGCCGAGACGAAGAAGCCGCGGTTGATCGCGCTCATCGCCGTCTTGTCCTTGGCCCTGGGCGCGACGATGAAGATTCCGATGATGGCGGTGATGACACCGATCATGGGGACCAGCAAGGGGAAGACGAGCCCCTCGGTGCCGAAGGCGACACGGCCCAGGATGAGCGAGGCGACGAGGACCACCGCGTAGGACTCGAACAGGTCGGCGGCCATGCCGGCGCAGTCGCCCACGTTGTCACCGACGTTGTCGGCGATGGTGGCGGCGTTTCGGGGGTCGTCCTCGGGGATGCCCTGTTCCACCTTGCCCACGAGGTCGGCACCGACGTCGGCGGCCTTGGTGAAGATGCCACCGCCCACTCGCATGAACATCGCGAGGAGGGCCGCGCCGAAGCCGAAGCCCTCCAGGACGATGGGGGCGTTCTCCCGGTAGATGAGGACTACGATCGCGGCGCCGAGCAGGCCGAGGCCGACGGTGATCATGCCGGCGACACCGCCGGTGCGGAAGGCGATGCGCATGGCGGCGTGGCCGTCGCTCTCGCCGCCGCCACGGGCGGCGGCGGCCACACGGACGTTGCCGCGGACCGCGAGCCACATTCCGATGAAGCCGGTGGCCGCCGAGAGCAGGGCGCCGAGGGCGAAGAACAACGATCGGCCGATGGCGATGGCCCATGTGTCGGCGTGCAGGAGAAGTAGTAGTAGCGGGATGACGACGATGAAGACCGCGAGTGTGCGGAACTGTCGTTTCAAGTAGGCCGCGGCGCCTTCCTGAACGGCGACCGCGATATTGCGCATTCGTTCGGTGCCCTGCCCGGCGGCGAGTACCTCACGTACGAGCATCCCCGCTACGGCGAGCGCGAGGAGCGCGACCACCATGACGACGATGACGAGGGTGAGGTCCCTGCCTTCCAGGGCCAGGGCCATGCCACTATCCGCGGCGATGTTGAGCCCAGACAATCCGTCCTCCTTGAGACGGGCACATCCTTTTCGGCCCCGTCATCGAAGGTGTGCGGAACAGCCGCCTCTTGGGCTTCGGTGCCGCGCACCGCCGTATGCGTTCCGTCGTCCACAGGGGTATTGAACTGGGGCGACATCACGCGGGTCGGGGTCGAAGCGGTGCCACCTTTCTGTGTGGTGCACGCCGCCCGCGTCACGTACCGGCGAGCGGTGATCCGGGGATTGTACGCACGCGGAAGAATAATTAAGAGGGTCGGTTCACCATTTCCCCAATTGGGATTGAAGATGTGACCCCATGGTGATCTCGGGATTCGGATTAATGGCTTTGTTGGTCTTTTTTGCCTCAGATGACATCGCATAATGCGTTAGTGCCATGCAAATGACAAAGCACGTATACGGGCATGAATCAGAAATTACCCTCTGTAGTCACTGGAGGCACAGGAGGGCCAGAGGTCTCGATAACCCCTGTCATACCGCTCTGGTGGTGGGTTTCGGTCCGGACGGAATTAGGCCGTCCGCAGCCGCATTCCAGAGGGATCGATGCCGTCGCCAGAGGTGGCACGCCCACTGTCGAGATCGTCGGCCAGACCCCGCGCGAACACGGCGATCCCCGCCACGTCCACCCCGTGTGGAGCGTCCGGACCGAACTCCTCCACCCGGTCGGCGCCTCGTCGCAACAGGCGGGCCGCGCCCAACCGGTTACCGCGCTGGGCGTGGGTGACCCCGACCGCGGTCTGCGCCAGTCCTCGCCACAGCTCCCGCTCCGGCTCCGGGGACGACTTCCAGACCGCTTCGAGCACTTCGTGCGCGGTGAACGCGTAACCCTGGTCCAAGAGCCGTTGGGCCTCGCCCAGCCCCTCCTCCACGGTGAACTCCGCGTCGTCGGGCACACGCTCGACCTCGCCCCGACCGCCATGAGGCATAGGGCGCCCGTACCGGTCACGAGGCCGCTGGTTCTGTGCCCGCCCGACCTCGTTACGGTCGCGTTCGCCCTCGGCCCGTGTCGTCATGGGTGCCTCCCCGCCGCTCGCCATCGATCTCCCGCATCCACCCTACGAGAGCCTCCGCGACGTGACCCGGCCGCTCCTCCTGGGGGAAGTGTCCGGCGTCGGGCACCGACACCCAGCGGTAGGGGCCGGCGACGAGTCGCGCCGAGGATCGGGCGACCTCGGGCGGACAGACCGGGTCCAGGGAACCGTGCAGTTGGAGGACGGGGATCCGTACCGCGGCGCGCATTCGATGGGCGTACCGGAGGCCGTCCGCGCGCCACCGCGACCGGAAGATCCAGCGGTGGTACTCCAGCGAGCAGTGCGAGACCTTCGGGATCGAGAAGGCGAGACGGTAGCGTTCCTCGGCCTCGCGGTCGGGCCACCCCGGGGCCGACCAGGCGTCGAGGAGTTCGCCCACACGGACGCAACCGTCGGCGAGCAGCCGGTGTTCGGGAAGGATCGGCACCTGGAAGCGGAGCATGTGACCGGCGCCGGGCCCCGGAGAAAGGAAGGCACGGGCGGCGCGTCGAGGGTGGGGGGCCGACACCGCGGCCAGGGCGCGAACCGTACCCGGATGATAGGCGGTCATGGTCCAGCCGATCAGTCCGCCGACCCCGTGTCCGACCACGACGGCCTCGGCGGACCCGAGCGCGCGGACCAACCCCGCCATGTCCTGCGCCAGACCCACCAGGTCGTATCCCCGCGGGGTCTTGTCGCTGGCGCCATAGCCCCGGAGGTCGACGGCGACGGCCCGATATCCGGCCCCGGCCAGGGCGGTCATCTGGTCGCGCCACGTCCACCAGAACTGGGGGAAGCCGTGCAGGAGGAGGACGGGTGGACCTTCGCCGAGTTCGGCCACGTGGAACCGGGCTCCGGCCGCGCCGACCGTCCGGTGGGCCCAGGGGCCGTCCACATAGGCGACCGAATCGTCCAGCACCCGCGGGTCGCTAGTCGTTCGTGACGGCGGTGGCCCCGCCGGCGGTGGTCCTACTGGTGGCGGTGGCCTTGGTGACGGCCGTGGCCCCGCCGTGCCTGGGCGGACGGATCTCTCCACGAAGGATGCCCACGAGGCGGGAGGTGGTGATCGCCGTGCGGGCCAGGCCCTGGCGACGACGCAGGTTGATGACCGCGACCAGGGCGAAGATCAGGGCGATCAGCAGGTAGAAGCCGGTGACGGCGAGGAAGGAGGTCCAGTACTGCCAACCGAAGACCTCCGCCAGGAAGAATCCGGCGGTGATGGAGAAGAGGATCGCCACGAGGTGCAGGATGACACCGGCGGCACCGAACTCACCGATGCTCTTGCCGATCTTGACGGCGTCCGCCTTGGCCTCGAGCTTGGCGAGCCTGATTTCGAGCTTGACCAGATGCGAGAGGTTGTCGGTGGCGTCGGTGACCAGTTCACCGATGGAACGTTCGGGGTCGCCGGCAGCGCCAGGTCGGCCGGTACCCGGCTTGTCCACCATCGTGGGGGTTCCCTTCTCTCGGTCCGAACACGCGGATTATCCTCCGCATCCTCGCACATGCCATGCCACCGATGTCTCTCACGGCACGCAAAACGGCGGGCTTCGGTTTCGGTGGTGAGTGAGCGGTCGAAGGCGCCCCACCCCCGCGGGAGGGGATGGGGCGCCGTTGAACCGTCGGTGTCGCGACCCCTCAGCCGTCCGTCTTGGCCGAGGGCAACTGCTTGGCGATCACGTCCATGATCGACGAGTCGGTCAGGGTGGAGGTGTCACCGATGTCCCGGTTCTCCGCGATGTCGCGCAGCAGACGCCGCATGATCTTGCCGGATCGGGTCTTGGGCAGTTCCGGAACCGCGAGGAGGCGGGCGGGCTTGGCGATCGGGCCGAGCGAGCTGCCGACGTGGTCGCGCAACTCCTGGACCAGGTCCTCCGGGACCTCTTCCTGTCCACCCCGCAGGATGACGAAGCCGACGATCGCCTGACCGCTCACCTTGTCGGCGGCTCCGACGACCGCCGCTTCGGCGACCTTGGGGTGCGAGACCAGGGCCGACTCAACCTCGGTGGTGGAGATGTTGTGGCCGGAGACGAGCATGACGTCGTCCACGCGGCCGAGCAGCCACATGTCACCGTCCTCGTCCTTCTTGGCACCGTCACCGGGGAAGTAGAGACCCTCGAAGCGCGACCAGTAGGTGTCCTTGTAGCGCTGGTCGTCGCCCCAGATGCCGCGGAGCATGGCCGGCCAGGGTTCGCGGATGACGATGAAGCCGCCTTCGCCGTCGGGCACCGATCGCCCTTGTTCGTCGACGACGTCGGCCTCGATGCCCGGGATCGGACCCATCGCGGCGCCGGGCTTGCCCGAGGTGACACCGGGCAGCGGGCTGACCATGATGGCGCCGGTCTCGGTCTGCCACCAGGTGTCCACCACCGGGGCCCTGCCGCCGCCGATGTTCTCCCGGTACCAGATGTAGGCCTCGGGGTTGATCGGCTCACCGACCGAACCGATGACGCGCAGGCTCGACAGGTCGTACTTCGCGGGGATCTCGTCTCCCCACTTCATGAAGGTACGGATCGCGGTGGGCGCCATGTAGGCGATCGTGACCTTGTACTTCTCGATGATCTCCCAGAAACGGCCCTTGTGCGGGGTGTCCGGGGTGCCCTCGTACATGACCACGGTCGCGGCGTTGGAGAGCGGACCGTAGACGATGTAGGAGTGACCGGTGACCCAGCCGATGTCGGCGGCGCACCAGTAGACGTCGGTCTCCGGCTTGAGGTCGAAGACCGCCCAGTGCGTGTACGAGGACTGGGTGAGGTACCCGCCGGTGGTGTGCAGGATGCCCTTGGGCTTGGCCGTGGTCCCGCTGGTGTACATGATGTACAGCGGGTCCTCGGCGTCGTGCGCCTGGGGGGTGTGCTCGGTGCTCGCGGAGCCGACGGCGTCGTGCCACCACACGTCCCGGTCGGTCCATTCGACGTCCTGGCCGGTGCGGCGGACGACGAGGACGTTCTCGACGACGGGACGGTTCGCGACGGCCCCGTCCACGGCGGGCTTGAGGGCGCTGGGCTTGCCGCGCCGGTAGCCGCCGTCGGCGGTGATGACGAGCTTGGCCTGGCTGTCGTCGATGCGCTGGCCGAGGGCGTCGACGGAGAACCCGCCGAAGACGACCATGTGCACGGCGCCGATACGGGCGCAGGCGAGCATGGCGACGACCGTCTCCGGGATCATCGGCATGTAGATGGCGACCCGGTCGCCCTTCTTCACGCCGAGCGCGGTGATCGCGTTGGCCGCCTGGGACACCTGGTCCTTGAGGTCGGCGTAGGTGATGGTGCGGCTGTCACCGGGCTCGCCCTCCCACTGGATGGCGGCGCGATCACCGAGACCGGCGTCGACGTGGCGATCCACGCAGTTGACGGAGGCGTTGAGCTTGCCGCCGACGAACCACTTCGCGTAGGGCGGGTCCCAGTCCAGAACGGTGTCCCACTCCCGATCCCACTGGAGCCTGCGGGCCTGCTCCTCCCAGAAGCCGAGTCGGTCGGCGGCCGCGGCGTCGTAGGCGTCCGCCTTGACGTTGGCGTTCGCGGCGAGCTCCGCCGGCGGCGGGAAACTACGTGTTTCGTGGAGAAGGTTGGACAGTGTCTCCTGGCTCGAGGGAGTGCTGTCGGCCACTGTGATTCTCCTTACGTTGGCGGTGGGCACCCAATTAATCATGTGGCGTAGGGCGCGTGAACAGCCGGGTCTCGGTCCAGCGGCGGTGAGCGCCGGGCGAGCGCCGAACGGTCGACGAACGGTCGTCGCTCCGCGATGAACGGTCTTCCCAGAACCCGTCCGGGCATGTGGGCGGTCGGTGTTACCGCCGCGTAGTGTTGGTTGACGTGAGCGAATCGAGTTCTGCCTCCCTGTCCGACCCACTGTCCCGGATCGCCGAGCTGCCGGGGGTGAGCGACGCGGTCGACGAGACGCGAACCCTGGTCGACCGGCTGAGGGACCACCGGATCCTGCGTCGGCGCAGCAACGACGTGTCCCTGGAGTCCTCCTTGCGCGGCGCGTGCGCGTCGGCGGCCTTGGAGGGCGCCGAGGTCTCGATGGACGAGATCCGCGAGGGGCACGTCTACGACACCAGGATCAAGGGTGCGCTGCGCATCGGCGGTGAGCTGGGCGCGATGGTGGACACCTGGCCGAAGGCGCCCCGGCAGACCCTGGCGCGACTGCACACGTTGGCCGCCGCCGACGCGGTCTCCGAGGAGGCGCTGGGCCGCCCACGCCTGGATGGTGAACGGGCCGAGGATCCCCTGGACCTGGGTCCCGTGCCAAGTTCCTCGGTGGCCTCCGCGCGGCTGGAGGGCCTGTACCGACTGCTGGAGTCCCGCACGAAGGTGCCCGCCCTGATCACCTCGTCGCTGGTGCACGGAGAGCTGATGGCGGTCCGTCCGTTCGGATGGGGTGACGGACTGGTGGCGCGCGCCGCGGAGCGGTTGACCCTGATCGAGCGCGGCCTGGACCCGAAGTCGTTGGTCGCCTCCGAGCTGGGCCACCAGACGTTGAGGGACGAATACGCCCCCGCCCTGCGCGGATACATGGAGGGCACCCCGGAGGGTGTCGGCGGTTGGATCGTGTACTGCTGCCGCGCCGTGTTCGCCGGCGCCCAGGACTCCATGGCCACGTGCGAGGCGCTCAAGCGCGGCTGAAGTCGCACCGAACGCGCTTCGGTCCACTCCGTGTCGGACCTTGCGCGGGAAAGCCGCTAAGTTTCGCAATCGTCCAT
Source organism: Nocardiopsis sp. NPDC055879 (assembly GCF_053615935.1). NCBI lineage: Bacteria > Bacillati > Actinomycetota > Actinomycetes > Streptosporangiales > Nocardiopsidaceae > Nocardiopsis > Nocardiopsis sp. NPDC055879. The sequence goes on along the minus strand of NZ_JBSHCT010000034.1, from coordinate 40,160 downwards.
TAACCGACAAGTGGAACGGCCATTCGATATCGGTTCGGTCACGCTTGAACGTTGGACAATCTTTCAAGAATGCTACGGGCATCTGCACGTGCACGTCGAACGGCGCCTCGGGGCTTGACCCGGGGCGCCGTTTCCGACCTTGGAGCGACGGGTTGTCAAGCGTCGGCGATCTGTAGTCCGACCTGGTGGAACTCGATTCCATCAGACCTGGACAGGCCCTATGGGGCCCAGCGAGGCGTGGGCTCCCGTGACCGAGGTCGGGGTGGGACTCATGCCACCGTCCACTTTCTTTCTACGCCGTACACCCACGCGTCGAATAGACGGTTGACGGAAGGTTTTCCCCTGGATTCCCGAACCCATACGTGACACTCGTGATAGCGTCTGGCTCGGAAGTTGAGCGAAGGACCGAGATCCTCGGTGAAAACCGAGGCGGAACGTCCCTTTCGAGTGCCTGACGGCAATACGGACATGTCGATCGGACGGTCCCACCGACCGTTCTTCGCGCCAACACGCACCAGCGGACCATCTCCAAGGTCTCGGGAGTTCGATGACCACTCCCGCAGGCCCTTCCTAGGAGAGCGGAACAGCCGACCCGTCCCCCCAGGGCCGGACCAGGGCCGCCCCAGATCCCCCTCTGGGACGAGACCCACGGTTTCCGCTCCGCCTCGCCTGCCGGGCGGGACACACGACAGCCCCCGTACGTATGTCCCGCCCGTGGGTGAGGCCGATCGGCTCTCAGGTCGGGTCCCACGGAGTTATCCACAGATCCGCGCACCCCACTTCTCTCGCGCTCCGGTGTCGACCAAGGTCGAAAGGGCAGGTTCCCGCCCTCACCGGAGGTCCGATGGACGTTCCGCAGCGCCCCCTCATCGTCACCGCAGATCCCGCCCTCCTCGACGACCTGCTTCGGTTGGCCACCGCGGCCGCGACCGAGGTGGCCGTCGCCCCCGACCCCGAACACGCGTTGCGTTCCTGGCGCCGGGCGCCACTGGTCGTGGTCGGCGCGGACCTGCGAGGGACCCTGGGCGCGGCCGAGCCACCGCCACACCCTCGGTTGGTGGTCGCCTCCCGCTCACCCGACGCCCCGGATCCTCGGATCATGGCACCGGACCCGTCCGACGGGGAGCGCACCTCTCCCGGACCATCCGCCGGGGTCACCGCCGGTCCTGGACCTACGGTGACCGACCCACAGGGGTCCGGCCCGAAGGGGTCCGGCCCGAAGGGGCCCGGCCTCACGGGGCCCGGTCGACGAGGATCCGGACTCGACGACGGTTCACCCGTCTACCTGCTCCCCCGGGACGAGTCGCTTCTGGTCGAACTGTTCGCCGCGGTCGGTGAGCGTCGACCCGCGCCCACCGTGTCGGTCATCGGGGGACGTGGAGGAGCCGGGGCCAGCCTGCTCACCGTGGCCCTCGCCCTGGCCGGAGAACGCGCCGGACACTCCACCGCTCTCCTGGACGCCGACCCCCTGGGTTGTGGACCCGACATCTACCTGGGCTGCGACCACACCCCACAGAGTCCACGCACCGGTTGGAACGACCTGGTGAACCAGCGTTCCCGTACCCCCTGGCGGGCTCTACGCGATGGGCTTCCCCACGCGGGTCTGGTGGACGTCCTCACCTGGGCGCGGGGCACCGGTGGGCAGGGGACGTCGCTGCCCGTGGGCGCGGCCCGATCCGTGCTGGCCTCCGCCCGGCGAGGTTCCGATCTGGTGGTGATCGACCTGCCGCGATCCTTCGACGCCACCACCCGGGTGTTCCTCAACCACTCCGACCTCGTGCTGCTGGTCGTACCCGCCGACGTGTACGCGGTGGTGTCGGCCGCGCGCATGATCGAGACACTTCGACAGGAGACCGACCGTCTCCGGTTGGTGGTGCGCGGGTCACACGGCGGCCTGTCCACTTCGGTGGTCACCGGAAGTCTGGGGGTGGACCTGGACGCGGACCTGCCACCGGAACCCGGACTGTCCCGGGCCCTGACGGTGGGCGAGGTGCCCGCGCGGCACCCCCGGTCGCCGCTGGCCCGGTACGCGGACCGCGTGGTCGGAACGTTCTCCGGCCTGCGGGAGGCGGGATGAGGCGGATCGAACGGCTGTGGCACGGTTCCCCCGCCACCTCCGAGGGCGGTGGGCCGCCGGAACCGACATCGGTTCCACCACGCGGGATCGGATCGGGTCCGGAGCCCGTGGGGAACACCGTGGCGCCGGGGCCGATCTCCCCGGAGCAGCGCAAGGCCCTCCTGGAGCGGGTCCGCAACCGCTTCGTGGCCAGTGGGTCCTCGATCACCCCCGCCAACGTGGCGACCGCCCTGCGCGCCGAGGGGACCCTGCTGGGCGGTACCGACATGCTCGAACTCACCCGGGCGCTGAGCGCCGACCTGTACGGGGCGGGTCCGTTGGAGGAGCTGATGACCACCGGCGTCACCGACATCCTCGTCAACGGCCCCGACCAGGTGTGGGTCGACACCGGTGAGGGGCTACGACGGGTCGAGCACGTGCGGTTCGACTCGGCCGACGAGGTGCGTCGGCTCGCCCAACGGTTGGCGTTCCGCGCCGGCCGCCGGTTGGACGCGGCCTCCCCCTACGTGGACGCCCGGCTGCCAGGTGGGGCGCGGCTCCACGCCGTGTTGCCACCGATAGCGGCGGAGAGCGCCTGTGTCTCGCTGCGGATGCCACCGACCCGGGTCTTCGGCCTGCCCGCGCTGATCGAGTGCGGCACGCTGACCCCGTCCGGAGCCGAACTGCTCCGGGCACTGATCACCCGACGGATTCCGTTCCTGATCAGCGGCGGCACCGGAACGGGCAAGACCACCTTGTTGTCGTGCCTGTTGTCCCTGGTGCCACCGGACGAACGGATCGTGTTGGCCGAGGACTCCCCCGAACTGCGCCCCGACCACCCGCACGTGGTGCGGTTGCAGACGAGGCCGGCCAACATCGAGGGCAGCGGTGAGGTGTCCTTGGAGACCCTGGTCCGTCAGGGACTGCGAATGCGTCCGGACCGACTCGTGGTCGGCGAGGCCCGAGGGCCGGAGATCGTGTCCCTGCTGAGTGCCCTGAACACGGGCCACGAGGGCGGCGCCGGCACCCTCCACGCCAACGGGGCCGGTGAGGTGCCCGCACGGGTGGAGGCCATGGGCTGCGCCGCGGGGATGGACCGAGGCGCGGTGCACAGTCAGCTCGCGGCCACCGGGGTTCTCGTCCTGCATCTGGTCCGGGACCGACGAGGACGACGGCTGGCCGAGGTGCGGACCCTGCGTCGTGAGGGGTCCGGTCTGGTCCGGGCCGAACCGGCGGTGGAGTTCACCCCCGAGGGTCGCCGGATCGAACACGCGGGGACGGCGGAGCTGGTCGAGCGGTTGGGGCGGGGGTGGCGACGTTGACCCTGCTGGTGGTGTGCTCCCTGGCCGCGGCGCTGCTGTGGTCACCGCCCCGGACCGGTCGGTTCCGGCTGGCCACGGTCCTGCCCCGGTCCCGCTCTCGACGTTGGTCGCCACCCGCGTTCCGGTCGCCTCTGGCCGCCCACCGGATGGTGACCGAACGTCGGCGGGCCGTCATCACGCTCTGCCGGGTCATGGCCGCCGAACTCCGCGCCGGACAGCCACCCGAGCTCGCGCTTCGGGTGGCCGCGATCGAGGCCGGGCCACTCGTGGGAGAACCGGTCGACGCCGAGTCACTGCGTCGTACGGCCGGCGGTGAGGAGGGGTTGTGGGAGCTGGCGTATCTGGCGGCGTGCTGGGAGGTCGCCTCGGAGACCGGGGCCGGGCTGGCCGTCGTGGTGGACGACCTCGCGGCCAACCTGACCGAGCAGGAGGAGACGCGGGCCGAGGCGTCCGCCCGGACGGCCGGGCCGAGGACCACCGCGATGATGCTGAGCGGTCTTCCGCTGGTGGGGCTGGCGATGTCGGCGGGCCTGGGCGGGACCCCGTGGGAATTCCTGTTCACCACACCACTGGGCCTGATGTGCCTTGGTGGTGGCCTGTCACTGGACCTCATCGGTGCTTGGTGGACCCTGCGGTTGGTGCGGGGCGCCGTGGACCGCCCCTGAGCCGTGCGGGGACGTGGAACGACCGGGGTCGACGGTGCCCACGGCGATCGGAGAAGGGACGCAAGGGGTGGGGATGTTCTTCGAGGGGCTGACGGTGGCGTGCGTGGTGGCCGCTGTATGGGTGCTGTTCCGTCCACGGCCGGACGAGGAACGGGAGGATCCACCACGCCGGTGGGGACGGCCGGCAGGGCCCGTGGTCCGGTTCGTGGCCTCGGTGATCGCGGTGGCGGCCGTGACCGGGCTGTTGGGGCTGTTCGCCGGGGCCGTCGTACTCGGCGGAACGCTCTGGCTTTGGTGGCGAGGGACGCGAGCGCGGGTCGATCCCGGCAGGCTCCCGATCACCGCCGATCTGCCGGTTTTGATCGGTCTGATCGGTTCGGGCATCCGGGCCGGCGCGACCCTCCCCGTGTGTCTTGCCGCGGTGTCGGAGGCTGCCCGAGGTCCGGTGGGCGAGGAGTTGGCCGCCGTCTCCGAGCGGTTGCGGTTGGGCGCGGAACCGGCCTCGGCCTGGCGACGCTCGGCCCTGCCCGATCCCCTGGTGGCGGTGGGACGAGACCTGGCCCGGGCGGCCGACACGGGAGCCCCGGTCGCCGACCTGCTCGACCGCCACGTGTCCGACCTGCGCCGGTCGCTACGGGCCCGCGCCACGGCCCGCGTCGAGCGCTTGGGGGTGCTGGTGGTCGCGCCGCTGGGCTTGTGCTTCCTGCCGGCGTTCGTCCTGATCGGTCTGGTACCCATGGCCGCGGAACTGCTGGGTTCGGCTCTGACGCCCTGAGGATCCCGCGCCGGGAACGAAGAACGGGGCGTCGAGGACCATGGCCGGTGGGTCCCGCCAGGTCCGAGCGCCCCGCGTCGATGACCGGCACCGGGCGCCGGGGGACGTCTCCCCCGGCCCGGGCTCGGTTCAGTGGACGTCGAGGTCACCGCTCAGGCGACGACGGCCCAGGTAGAGCGGCGGAAACCGCGGCCACCCCACGGCCAGGCGCAACCCGAGGGTGCCGGCGGCGAGCAGGAACAGCAGGGTGGTCGAGGTGACCCCGACCGCGCGTCCGAACACACTCGTGGCCGAGGTCTCCTCGAACGCGAGACCGTCCACGGAATCCATCTCCTGTGGTTCCTCCACCTTCTTGCTCGGTGGTCGTTCACCGAGGTCCTGGTCGTGGTCGCCGGAGGGGGTCGGGCGCGCGGTGTCGGAGGCCCGGCTCACCGTTCCGCCCTCCGTCGGCCGAGGTTCGGGTGTCGGGGACGGGGATGGGGACGGGGGCAGGGACGGGGGCGGGGACTCGGCGACCACCGAGGCGGCGCCGTCCCCCTCCGTCTGCTCCGACTCGTGCGTCGGTTCCGCTTCGGGCTCGGCCTCGGGGACCGCCGGACTCGACTCGGGAACGGCCGATGGTTCGGACGTCGGTTCCGTCGGGGCCGGGGCCGGGGCGGACGGATCGATGTCCTCGCCCGGATCCTCGGATTCGTCCACACGCCCCTCTGCGTCGCCCCCGCCGGAGGCCTCGTCCTCCAGTACGGCGACGCAGTCGGCGAGGGGCCCGAGAAACCCTGTCCCGGCATCGGCGTCGGCATCCGTGTCGGGTGCCTCCGCGTCCACGTCCGGGGATATGGCCCGACTGCTCGGCGACTCGGGGAGATCCGTGGCGGGGGTGGCCGAGGGCACGGACGTGGGGCAGGGGGCGACTCCATCGGTGGGCGGCGGGGGAACACAGAGCAGGAGAGCGCACAGAACAACGGAATGAGCGGTCATTCCACCTCCTCGGTGGAGTCGTGGACGGGGCCGGCTCGGGCGACGGCCCGCAGGGTCATGGGGAACGAGGACGAGGACAGGGCGGCCGTCACCGTGACCGTGTGGACGTCGAGCGCACAGTCGTCGAGGTCCGCGCCGTTGGCGGAGGCGGTCTCGACGGCCACCGCGCAGGCCGACTCCTCCCCCTGATGGGCACGGGCCGCCGCCGCGAGCGCCGCCAGGTCGGCGGCGGCCCCCACCCGTTCGCGGTCCAGGACCAGCCCGGCGCCGGTCAGTACCGCGTAGGTGAGGAACATCAGCACCAGGCACACGGAGACACTCCCCGCGGTGCCGGCACCTACGTCGCCGCCCCTCATGGACCTGGTTCCAGGGGGACCGCGGCGACGCCGTCGATCCCCACGGGTGGGGTGAGGGCGGGTCCGAGCCGGACCCGGGCCCGCACGGTGACGCGGGCCATGTCGTCGTCGGTGGTCAGGTCGATGTGGGCGCCGTTCGGAGCGGCTTCCATCGCGAGGGCCCGGGCCCGTTCCGGTGACTCGCCACGGGCGAGCGCCCTGGCCCCGATCCGTGCCGCGTCGGCGCAGGAGAGCTGGGCGGCGGCCGCCGCGACCGCGCCGAGCGCGATACCGAGCACCAGTAGCAGCGCCGGAAGCACCATGGCCGTCTCCATCGTGGTGGAGCCGCGATCAGCGGTCGGAGCCGAGCGCATCGACGATGGTCGTGGTGAGGGCGGTCTGGACGGTGTCTCCGGTGAGGATGACGTAGAGGAGCCCGGCGAACGCCACCACCGCGAGGGTGCAGATGGCGTATTCGGCCGTGGTCAACCCTCGGTCGTCGAGGCGGACGGGCATGGTCGGGCACGGGTAGGGGAACACGGGACCTCCCTGGTGACGGGACGGATGAGGTTCCGCCCCACTTCCAGGTTGCGCGGTCCCGGTTCGCGATGGAAGCACCGATCCACAGCCTGTGGATAACTCCGCGCGCCACCCGAGGTCCGTCCCGGCGCCATCGCGGGAGTCCCGCGTCCGGCCCTGGTCGGAGATGCCTCCGGTGCCCGGTCAGTCGCCTTCTTCGGTGACCCCGCCGAGGACCTCGTCCAGCAGCCGCAGCGCGCCGGACTTGCTCAACGGCTCATTGCCCGTGCCGCACTTGGGCGACTGGACGCAGGAGGGGCACCCCTGTTCGCACTCGCAGTCCGCGATCACCGCCCGGGTCGCCGTGAGCCACTCTCGGGCGGCGGCGTGGCCGCGTTCGGCGAAGCCGGCACCACCCTCGTAACCGTCGTAGACGAACACCGTCAGACGACCGGTGTCGGGGTGCAGTGAGGTGGAGACGCCTCCGATGTCCCAGCGGTCGCAGGTGGCCAACAGGGGCAGCATGCCGATGGCGGCGTGTTCGGCCGCGTGGGCGGCGCCGAGCAAACCCACGTCCTCCTTGCGCAGCCGGTTCTCACCCTCCTCGGTCAGCGTCCACCAGACCGCACGGGTCTGGAGCGTGCGTTCGGGCATGTCGAGGGGCTGTTCGCCGAGGACCGAACCGGTGCGCACGTCGCGTTTGAGGAACCCCACCACCTGGCGGGCCACCTCGACCTCGCCGAAGTGCACGCTCGCACCACTCGGCCAGGTCTCCTGGCGCAGCACGGAACGGATGGAGATGTCCGTGGTGTCGCGCGCCCACGTGCTGTAGGGCGGCTCGGCGGTGTGCACCAAGGCCACGCCCTCGTCCAGATCGAGGTCGTCGACCAGGTGGGTGATCCCCTGGTGGAGATAGACGGCGCCGGGGTGAACGGTGCCGTGCGCGGCGGCCTCGTCGATCTCCCCGAGCAGTTGGCCGCTGCCCGTGTCGACGATCTGCACGGGTGGACCCCCCGAACCGCGAATATCGGCGAGGTCACTGGCCCTCTCGTTGCTGGTCCAGAACCACCCCCGTGGACGTTTCCTCAGCAGCCCTCGTTCCACGAGTTCATCGAGCCTCTCCCGCGTGCTCTCTCCGAAGAGATCGAAGTCGTCACGCGTGACCGGAAGCTCCTGGGCGGCCGCGCACAGGTGTGGACCAAGGATGTGCGGGTTTTCCGGGTCGAGGACGGTGGCCTCGACCGATCGTCCGAAAATGGCCTCGGGATGGTGGGCCAGGTAGGTGTCGAGGGGATCGTCCCGGGCGATGAACACGGCCAGCGCGTCGTCGCCGCGCCGGCCCGCGCGCCCGGCCTGCTGCCACAGGGAGGCCAGCGTGCCCGGCCATCCGGCGATGAGCACCGCGTCCAACCCGCTGATGTCCACCCCCAGTTCGAGGGCGTTCGTGCTGGCCAGACCCAACAGCTCTCCCGAACGGAGTGCTTCCTCCAGGCTCCGCCGGTCATCGGCCAGGTACCCGCCTCGGTACGCCGCCACCCGTTCGGCCAGGTCGTGTTCGCCCTGCTCGGTGAGCATCCGCCGGGCGGACAACGCCACCACCTCCGCGCCCTGTCGGGAACGCACGAACACCAGGGTCCGCACCCGGTCCCGCACCAGGTCGACCAGCATCTCGGCGGCCTGGGAGGGCGCGGTACGGCGGATCGGCGCGCCCTGCTCACCGGTGAGGTCGGTCATCTCCGGTTCCACCAGGGCCACGGACAGACCCGGTCGCGGTGAGCCGTCCTCGCTGATCGCGGTCACCGGCACACCGGTCAGCCGGGTGGCGCTCTCCGCCGGGGACCCGGAGGTGGCCGAGGCCAGCACGAACACCGGTTCCGAACGGTAGCGGGCGCACACCCTGCGCAGACGCCGCAGGATCTGGGCGACGTGCGACCCGAACACCCCGCGGTACCTGTGCGCCTCGTCGATCACCACGTAGCGGAGCCGCCGCAGGAAGCGGGCCCACGCGCCGTGTCTGGGGAGCATCCCGTGATGCAGCATGTCCGGGTTGGTGAGCACGTACCCGGCGTGTTCGCGTACCCAGGTGCGCTCTTCGGGGGAGGTGTCGCCGTCATATACGGCCGCACGCATGCCTGAAAGCCCCAGGTCCGTAATCCATCGGAGTTGGTCCTGGGCGAGCGCCTTGGTGGGTGAGAGGTAAAGCACCGTTCCACCCGCGTCGATCGCGTCCACGGCGGGCATAAGGAAGGCGAGCGACTTTCCCGAGGCGGTGCCCGTGGCTATGATCACATCGCGGCCCGAACGTGCGAGGTCCGCGGCTGCCGTCTGGTGGGACCACGGGTTCGTGATCCCCCGTTCGGCCAGCCGTTCGACCAGGTGGGGAGCTGTCCACTCCGGCCAGTCCCCGCTCACTCCCGCGTTCCGGGTCACATGCTCGATGTGGGTGACCTGCGGGTACCGGGTGTCGTCACGCCACACTCCGGGGAGCACGGGCTCCGACCGCCTCATCGAGACCCCTCTCAGTGGACACGTTCACAGAGCACACGCCCCTCCGGGCACGGCTCGGGTACCGATGCACATCGGTTTCAGTGTGACATCCGAGGGAAGAGTTGCGCGGGGTCACCGTTTTCCCGCCCCCAGGGCGGGCAGACACTCGGGACACCCGTGGTTGAATGCGTGCTGGTGGGGTAACGCCCGGCAGAGACCATTCGCGAGAATTCGCGGTTCGGCGCTGGAGGACTTGTGGACTTGAAGCTTGATCATTACACCGAGGGCGACACCGAGATCGTCGTCGTTGAGGGTGAGATCGATGTCTATACCGCGCCCCGACTTCGCGAGCTGCTCATCGACCTGGTGAACAAGGGCAACTTCTACCTCGTGGTCAACATGGAGAAGGTGGAGTTCCTGGACTCGACGGGCCTCGGTGTGCTCGTGGGCGGGCTGAAGCGCGTCCGTGCTCACGACGGGACGCTGGACTTGGTGTGCACCCAGGAGCGGATCCTGAAGATCTTCCGGATCACCGGCCTGACCAAGGTGTTCGGCATCCACGACACGGTGCAGGAAGCCATCGACAAGCGCTCCGCGAAGTAGCCCAGAGCGAGCGATGGCAACCATCACGCTCACGATCAGCGCGCTCCCCGCTCACGTGCGTACGGCTCGGCTCATGGCCGCGACCGTCGCACGGCGAGCGGGAATCGCCGCCTCCGCGATCGATGAGATCAGGCTGGCGGTCGGTGAGGCCTGCTCCCGGGCGGTGGCGGCTCACAAGCTGCACTGCCCGACGCAACCGATCCTGCTCCAGCTGATCGACGGGAGCGGAGCTGATCCGGTGTCGGAGCCCCGCACCGACACCACGAGCCGAGCAGCACGCGCCAACGGGAGCGCCACACGACGATTCGAGGTCGTGGTCTCCGATCGAGCCCCCTCCAAGGACTCGGACGAGACCTTCAATCATGTCGAACCCCTACTCGATGGCCTTTTCCTCGATGGCGATGACACCCCTCCGGGGGGCATCTCCGGGTTCTCCCCCGGCCTCGGCCTTGCGGTGATCACCGGTCTCGCGGACGAGGTGAGCATCGAGCCACAGGAACTGGGAACGGTGGTGCGCATGAGCTGGCCTCTGGGCACCGACCAAGCCCAGGATCCGAGCTCGAACTGACGCTGTTCGGCGATCCGGTCTCCAAGGCCGGATCGACCGGACCGTCGAGACGATGACGACGAAGGGGGCGCCTTCCCGGTCGGGAAGGCGCCCCCTTCGTGTTCGCACTCGTCCGGCCGCCTCCCGGCCGCCCTCGTGGTCTCCCGCCCACCGTCGCCCCGGGACCGGCCCGGGGCGGCTTTGTACCGCGCGCTGAGGCCTGCTCAGTCGCAGGTCTGGGACGAGACCTCGGAAGTGGCGGACAACCCTTCCTGGGCGTTCTCCGCGACCTCGTCGGCGGTCAGCACGTATCCGGTCTCCTCCTCGTTGGTGGCGGCCGCGAACACGACCCCGTAGACCGACCCGTCCGGGGCGAGCAACGGGCCACCGGAGTTACCGGGACGCACCACCGCGCGAACCTGGTAGATCTCCCGGCTCACCTGCTGGGAGTGGTAGAAGTCCGATCCCTGCGCGGTCTGCTCGGCCCGGATACGCGCGGGCACCGCGGTGAAGCCACTGTTGCGCGGGAAGCCCGCGACGACCGCGTCGTCGCCCTGGTCCGCCTCGTGGTCGAAGTCCAGCGGGTTCAGGTCCAGGCCGGGAACGTGCAGCACCGCCAGGTCCTGCTGGGCGTCGAACAGCACCAGGGTCGCGGGCAACTGGTGGCCGTCCCTGGTGACCACGCGCATGTCGTCGGTGACACCGGCGACCACGTGCGCGTTGGTCATGATGCGGTCCTCCCCGTAGGCGAACCCGGTCCCCTCCACGCGTCGCTGGCACGAGGGGGCGGTGCCCAGGACCTTGACCACGCTGCGGCTCGACTCGATGAGCTCGGGTGTGGTGAGGACATCCGGGTCCGGCGGCTCCACCTCCGCGAGTTCCCCCGTGCCCAGACCACTGAAGACCTGCGGGAACGCGCTCTGGTCCACCACCCGACGGAAGGTGGAGAAGCCCTGGTGGGCGGCGTCGGGCATGAGCGTGTCCACCGAGTGGAGGATCCGCGAGTCCCTGACCTGCTGTGAGACGTGTGGAAGCGCCGAGTTGGCGACCGTGCTGCCGATGAACCAGGCGACGAGCAGTACGGACAGACCACTGATGAGCGCCCCGCCCAGGGCGTCCACGACGCGCGCCGAATCCCAGGTGACCTTGTTGCGCACCAGGGTGCCCAGGTAGGAGGCGAGGAACTGTCCGAGCGCGGCGGCCAGGAACACCACCGCGATCGCCAGCAACGCCTGCCGCCCCGGATCCTCGATCCAGTTCTGGATCGGCCCGGGTGCGGTCAGGGCGGCGATCACGCCTCCGCCGATGAAACCGACGAAGCTGAACACCCCGACGATGAATCCCTGTCGGTAGCCGGTCACCGCGAACAGCAGCAACAGGACGACCAGAACCGCGTCGAGCACGGTTGTCCTCCAAAAAGGTGAGCGGTTAACCGACCGGACGCAGACCCTGCGGGGTGGCTTCGAACTCGTCTGTGAGACCCCGGACGCGCCACGGAAGTTCCCATCCACCGAGCACGAGAAGCTCGTCGATGATCTTTCCGGTGAAACCCCACACGAGCATGCCGTCGACCCGGAAACCCGGGCCCCACATAGACCCGTCGCCGTAGCGCACCTTGACCCGGTTGGCCGGATCGGCCAGGTCGGCGATGGGGACGCGGGAGACCGCGGCGACCTCGTCGATGTCCGCCGCTCGTACCTCGGAGGGCTCGCGCCACCAGCCGAGCACGGGGGCGACACGGAAGTCGCTGAAGCTCAGGTAGAGCTCGGGTAGTCGGCCCACCACGTCGATCCCGGCCGGGATCGCCCCGGTCTCCTCCTCGGCCTCGCGCAGGGCGGCGGCCTCGGGTGAGGGATCGGTGAGTTCGATCCGGCCACCGGGGAAGGCCGGTTGGCCGGCGTGCCGGCGGAGTCCGGCCTTGCGTTGGATGAGCAGCAGGTCGGGTCCGCGGTCGGTCTCACCGAACAGGATGAGGACCGCCGATTCCCGGCCGCCTCGCGCCGGTGGGCGCATGGGTTCGGGCACCGTCATGGTCCGGGCGGCGTCCGCGAGGTCGGACAGCCAGAGCGGGGTCGAGTTCATGGAGGAACCTGTTCCGGGGTCATCGCACCGTCGTCTTTGGTCCAGGGTGCGGACGTCTCGCGGGACACGTGTCGAGCGAGAGCGTCCGGGCGGTTCATCCGGGTGGTTCCCAACCGGTCATCTGATGGTGGGAGCTTTCGTGTTCCACCACGGTGTCGGGGTCCGCCGGAGCACGTGGTCGGACCCGGCCGAGGCCCGTCTCGGGGGCCGATGTGTGCGCACTCACGTGATCAGGGTACAAACTGCCGTCGAGTGCTTCCCGGGTACCGACCCTCACCCGCGCGATGGATCGGTCTCCGGTCGGTCCCGGGACCGTTGTCGGAACCGTTCTCGGAACCGGCTCAGGCGAACGAACGCATGCGCAACAGCTTCTCGGCGGTCGGCGGATCCGTGGGCCCCTCACCGAAGGACGGGCACCAGTGCGCCACCACGCAGGCTCCGCAGGCCGGGCGGCGCGCGTGGCAGACCCGTCGGCCGTGCCAGACCACTCGGTGGGACAGCATCGTCCAGTCCTTGCGCGGGAAGAGCTCACCGATCGCGTGCTCGACCTTGACCGGGTCCTCCTCCTCGGTCCACCCGAATCGTCGGACGAGTCGTCCGAAATGGGTGTCGACCGTGATACCCGGCACATCGAAGGCGTTACCGAGCAGTACGTTTGCGGTTTTTCGTCCCACACCGGGTAGTTTGACCAGGTCTGTGAGGTTTCCCGGAACCTCACCGCCGTGCCGTTCGCACAAGGCCTGACCCAAACCGATCAGGCTGTTGGCCTTGGCCCGGAAGAACCCCGTGGAACGGATCATCTCCTCCAGCTCCTCACGCCCGGCCGAAGCGTAGGCCTCGGCGTCGGGATAGCGCGCGAAGAGCGCCGGAGTGACCTGGTTGACCCTCTTGTCGGTGCACTGCGCCGACAGGATCGTCGCGACCAGAAGCTCCAGAGGAGTGGTGAAGTTCAGTTCGGCGTGGGCGTCCGGATAGAGCTCGGAGAGCTCCCGGTACATCTTCCGTGCGCGTCGGACCAGCGCCAACCGGCTCTCACCGGTGGGTGTGGGCTCCTCCGCGAGTGCGTCAGGGGTGTCACGAGGCATCGTCACAGGGTAGGCGTCCTTCCGCGAGGGTAGGCCCCGAGCGCCGGCACAGACGACGCGTCGGCGTTTCGGCCGGTGATCGGGAATTTGTGACCAATGTCCCGGTCATGCGGCGCGGATCGCCTTGAGACAGGCGGATGGCGACTAGGATCGTACGGGCTGACGTCGGCTGTTGTGGGCGCGTTGTCTCCCGGCGGACAAGCCGAGGTAACGACCTGGTTTCCCACCGGGTTGCGATATACGTCACACTGTTGACGGTCAGGTTTTAGGAGGACGTGTGGACGAGATCAACGAGGTGCTCCGGAAGGCTCCTCTGTTCGAGGCGTTGGACGAGGAGGACACGGCCGCGCTCCGCTCCTCGGTGAACGAGGTGCGTCTCGGCCGCGGCCAGACCCTGTTCAACGAGGGTGACGAGGGCGACCGCCTGTACGTCATCCTCAGCGGGAAGGTGAAGCTGACCCGCACGGCCGTCGACGGCCGCGAGAACCTGCTGGGCGTGCTCGGTCCCAGCGAGATGTTCGGTGAGCTCTCACTGTTCGACCCGCGCCCGCGCACCGCGAGCGCCGTGGCCGTCACCGACTCCGTGCTCGCCGGGCTCGGCCACGACGACCTGCGGCCGTTCCTGTCCAGCCGCCCGCAGGTGGGTCTGCAGCTGCTGAAGTCGCTGGCCGCCCGGCTGCGCCGCACCAACGACGTGATGGCCGACCTGGTCTTCACCGACGTGCCCGGCCGCGTGGCCAAGGCCCTGCTCGAACTCGCCGACAAGTTCGGCAAGGAGGGCGACGACGGCCTGCACGTCCACCACGACCTCACCCAGGAGGAGCTCGCCCAGCTGGTCGGCGCCTCCCGTGAGACGGTCAACAAGGCACTCGCCGAGTTCGCCCTGCGCGGCTGGCTGCGGATCGAGGCCAAGGCCGTGGTGCTGCTCGACGTCGAGCGGATGCGCCGCCGTGCCCGTTAGGGCGTGTTCCCGATGACGCTGTGCGGCCGTCGCCCTTCGGGGTGACGGCCGCAGCGCTTTTCGGGGGTATCGGTGTTCGGGGGGACGGTGATCGCGGCACACCATGGCGTGCGGGTGTCCGGGACACGGGCCCGGGTCAGTTCTCGACTTCCTCGGGGAGTTCGCCCTTGACCGCCAGGTAGCGCAGTTGCGCCCGCACCGAGGAGGCCGCGGCCGGACGGATGCTCTCCACGACGTCCGGGTAGACCCTGTCGATGATCTCCTCCACCTTGGTGGACCCGGCCCGCACCGCGCCACGGATCTGTTCCAGGCGCGACTCGCGGTGATCGATGTAGGAGTCGATGACCGACAGTGGGGAGGTCAGGATCGGCCCGTGCCCCGGCAACAGCGTCCGAACCTGGTATTCCCTGACCAGGTCGCGCAGGCGGTACATCGATTCCATGTAGGGGGCCAGGCCATCGTCCCCGTCGATCACGGTGGTCCCGTGCCCCAGGATCGTGTCGCCGGTGAGGATCGCGCTGTCCGACTCCAGCAGGAAGCAGACCGAGTCGTCGGTGTGCCCGGGGGTGGCGATGACCCGGAGTTCCAGACCGTCGGCGCTGATCACCTGACCGTCCTCCAACCCGGACCCGCCCAAGCGCGTCTTCGGGTCGACCGCGTGCACGGGAGCACCGGTCAGCTCGGCGAAGTACCGCGATCCCTCGGTGTGGTCGAAGTGCCGGTGGGTCAGCAGGGTCATCTGCACCTGGGCGCCCTGTTCCTGCACCGTCCGCGCCACCCGTTCCAGGTGCCGCTCGTCGTGCGGGCCGGGGTCGACGACCACGACCCCCCGTGCTCCCGGTTCACGCAGGATCCAGGTGTTGGTCCCCTCCAGGGTCATCGGGCCAGGGTTGGGGCACAGCACGCAACCGGCGCGCAGCGTCCCGGAACCATCGATCCTCATCGCACCTCGCTTCGCTCGCAGGAACCGGACCGGTCTGAAGGACGACCAAGGGACCATGGTGGGATACCTATCCGCGACCGGGCGCCCCCTACCGTCGAACGGCTCCACCGTGTCCGTCACACCGCCGGAGGTCCCCACGGTGTCGGTCTCGGGGCGCCGTGCTCTCAGGTCCTCGTGTTCGGTTTCGGCAACGGGAAGTCCGTGCCGTCCGGAGCGACCACACGGAGATGTCCGTCCATCTCCCGCACCTCCGGTTCGAGGGGAACGATATCCCGTTGGGCGTCTCGTACACCCTCAAGGGTCCGACGGTCCGCCAGCTCCGCGCAAGCGATGACGGTGGGCGGCAGCATCGGCATACGACCCGCGTCCCATTCCGGGGCCACCACCGCGGGGTCGACCCACTGGGTGTGGTCTGCCTCTCCGCCCACGTCACGGGGCCGCTGGCCCGGGGGCAGTTCGGCGGTGAAGAACCAGGTGTCGTAACGGCGCGGTTCCCGCGCGGGCGTGATCCACCTCGACCAGGCGCGCAGCCACTCCGAGCGCAGCACCAGGCCGCGCCGGGACAGCACCTCGGTGAACGAACGTGAGCGGTCGATGAGGCCGAGCCGGTCCCGTTCCCAGTCCTCGGTGTCGGTGTCCAGGGTGATGGCCGTGTCGCTCGCGCGCTCCGGTTCACTGGCCAACAGCACGCCGGTCTCCTCGAAGGTCTCGCGGACCGCGGCGCAGACGAGGGCCCGGGCCATGGGCACGTCGACGCCGAGGATCTTCGACCATTCCTCGGGGGCCGGGCCCGTCCACGGCAGGTCACCGTCGGCGTCGCGCTCGTCGACCCTTCCTCCCGGGAACACATAGGCGCCCGGGGCGAAGCCCATGGAGGGAACCCTGCGCATCAGCAGGACCTCCATGGGCCGCTCTCCCGAGGCGCCCGCGGCATCCGTCACCGGACGCAGCAGCATCACGGTGGCGGCGGGACGAGGCCTGACCACATCCTCGTTCTCGGTCATCGGAGCACTCCTGTCGTTCGCAAAAGCCACACCGTGCCCGCGCACCCACCGGGAGCCGTCGAGACGTCCTCGGGTCGGTCAGCGGACCTCGACGATCATGTCAACCTCGACCGGGGAGTCCAACGGCAGGGCCGCCACTCCGACGGCCGCGCGAGCGTGCACACCGGCTTCGCCGAAGACCTGGCCGAGCAGATCGCTGGCCCCGTTGATCACACCGGGGTGACCGGTGAAGTCGGGTGCGCTGGCGACGAAACCGCCGACCTTCACGACCCGCACGACCTTGGACAGGTCGCCGATCTCCGCGCGCACCGCGGCGATGCCGTTGAGCACGCACACGGCGGCCAGGTCCTGCGCGGTCCGAGCGTCGACCTCGGCGCCGACCTTGCCGGTGGCGGGCAACTTCCCGTCCACGAAGGGGAGCTGACCGGAGACGTACACGTGGTCACCGCTGCGGACGGTGGGCGTGTACGAGGCGACCGGAGGCACCACCTCGGGCAAGGTGAGCCCCAGCTCGGCGATCCGCTCTTCGGGGGTGGCCATCGCTACTTCGCCCGCTTCATGTAAGCGACGTACTGCTGATTGCGCGGGTCGGCGCCCTCGGGCAGCGGCGCGGGAACGACGCTGACGAGCTCCCATCCGTCATCGCCCCAACCGTCGAGGATCTGCTTGGTGGCGTGCGACAGCAGCGCGACGCTCTGGTACTCCCACTTGGTCATCTGGTCTCTACCCCTCTCGGTGACCGGCGGCCCGAAGGGCCGCACCTCAACGCCGCCACCTTACTCACCCCGGCCCGTCGGGCGGACCAGGTGAACCGCCCACCCGCCGCCCATCCCCGAAGAGGGGGCCCGCATAGACTCCGTGGGGTGAACGAACGTGAACACGGACCGCGTGGCGGTGGCCCAGGGGAAGCGTTCGCCGGCGCCCGGTTGCACATCGTGACGGGTAAGGGCGGCACCGGTAAGACGACGGCGGCGACCGCGTTGGCGTTGGCCCTGGCGACCGGCGGTGGTCGGGTGCTGCTGGTGGAGGTGGAGGGCCGGCAGGGGGTGGCCTCCCTGCTCGGGAGCGCGCCCCTCCCCTACGAGGAACACGTGATGCTGTCCGCGCCCGGCGGTGGTTCGGTCTCGGTGTTGGCGGCGGACGCGGAGGCGGCGCTGCTGGAGTACCTGGAGATGTTCTACGGGATGCGCCGGGCGGGTCAGGCCCTCACGAAACTGGGCGCGGTGGACTTCGCGACCACGATCGCCCCCGGGCTGCGGGACGTGTTGCTGACCGGGAAGGCCACCGAGGCGGTCCGGCGCCGTGAGGGCGGACGTCGTTCCTCCGGCGGCCCGCACCGGTACGACGCGGTGGTCATGGACGCACCGCCCACGGGGCGCATCGGCCGGTTCCTGAACGTGAACTCCGAGGTGGCGGGGCTCGCCAGGGTGGGACCGATCCACAAACACGCCGAACGCGCCATGTCGGTGATCCGTTCGGAGCGGACCAGGGTGCACTTCGTGACCCTGTTGGAGGAGATGCCCGCCCAGGAGACCCGGGACGGGATCGCCGAGATCGAGGCGCTGGGGCTGCGGCCGGGCGCCGTCCTGGTGAACATGGTCGGCCCGAGGTTGCTGGGAGAGGTCGAACTGGCCGCCGCAGCCGTCGAAGGGCCGGACGAGGCGACGCTCACCGACGGGATGGAGGTCGCGGGGTTGGCCGACCCGACGGGTCTGGCCGCCGACCTCGCCGGGGAGGTTCGGTCCTACGCGCTTCGGCACCTGCTGGAACTGCGGGTACGGGGCGAGCTGGAGGACGTCGGGCGCCCCTTGGTGGAACTGCCCCGGTTGGAGGGCGGCATGGACCGGGCGGCGCTGGTCGGGCTGGCCCGGCGGCTGAGTGAGCAGGGGGTGCGCAGGTGACCGGTGGAACGCGGAGTCCCGACCCGAAGCGGATGGACGTGGACGCGCTGCTCGACGATCCCGGAACGAAGATCGTGGTGTGTTGCGGTGCCGGTGGCGTCGGCAAGACCACCACGGCCGCGGCGCTGGCTCTGCGCGCGGCCGAACGGGGTCGGCGCACGGTGGTGATCACCGTGGACCCGGCCCGGCGCCTGGCCCAGTCCATGGGGTTGGAGGAGCTGGACAACACCCCACGTCCGGTTCCGTTGCCGAGGCCCGTCACGGCCGGCCGCGGTTCCCGGGACGGCCGGGCCGCGCAGGTCTCCGGGAACGGGCAGGGCGAGCAGGTAGGGCAGGGCAGCCTGCACGCGATGATGCTCGACATGAAGCGGACCTTCGACGAGGTCGTGCGAGAGCACGCCGACCCGGAACGGGCCCGCCAGATCCTGGCCAACCCCTTCTACCAGACCCTCTCCACGAGCTTCTCCGGCACGCAGGAGTACATGGCGATGGAGAAGCTGGGCCAACTGCGCCAGTCCGGCGAGTGGGACCTGATCGTCGTGGACACCCCGCCGAGCCGCTCGGCCCTGGACTTTCTGGACGCGCCCAAGCGTCTCGGTCGATTCCTGGACGGCAGGCTCATCCGCTTCCTCAGTCCGGCCGGTTCGGGCGCCTTCCGGTTGTTGGGCGCGGGGATGAACATGGTGGGCTCGGTGGTGGGCAAGATCGTGGGCGCCCAGTTCCTGAACGACCTGAGATCCTTCGTCGCCGCCTTCGACACGGTGTTCGGCGGGTTCCAGGAGCGCGCCGAACGCACCTACCGGCTGCTGCGCACCCCGGGGACCGCTTTCGTGGTGGTCGCCGTGCCCGACTCCGACTCCATGCGCGAGGCCTCCTTCTTCGTGAAGCGACTCGCCGAGGACGCGATGCCCTTGGCGGGGTTGGTCGTGAATCGCACCCACCCACTTCCCACGGGCCCTGGAGCCGACCTGAGCGCGGAACGGGCCTCGACGGCGGCCGACATCCTGGCGGACACGAATCCGTTGGCCGTGGCGGCGTTGCGGTTGCACGCCGAACGTGTACGCAAGCGCGAGCGGGAACTATGGCTGTGCGAACGGATGACGTCCACGCATCCCGGCATCCGGGTGACGGAGGTGGCCGCCCGCCCGGAGGACGTGCACGACCTGGCGGGGCTGAGGGAGATCGGATCGGCTCTGGCGGGGGACGAACGTTAGGGGCCTCAGGCGCTCTGTCGTGTCCTCGCGTAGTGGGCCAGGTCGCCGGCGCCCTCACGGCGGGCGCCCTCCAGCAACGGCCCCCAGTCACCGACACCGGGATGTTTTCGAAGTAGGGAACGGCGTTCTCGTTCGGTCATTCCGCCCCAGACCCCGAACTCGATCCGGTTGTCGAGGGCATCCGCCAAGCACTCGGTGCGCACGGGACAGCCCTGGCAGATGGCCTTCACCTGGTTCTGCGCCGCTCCCGGCACGAACAACGTGTCAGGATCGATTCGTCGGCACAGAGCCCGCGTCGTCCATTGATCGGTCCACATGTGGCCCACTTCCCAGACGTGTGATGGGTCTCGTGGTCACGGGTGGTCGATGTGCTCTGGTTGAGTGGAGGGGAGCACGGTGGCCTCCCGTCACCGGACGGGGTGGGTGGCATCCTCGATGGCACCACACCCCCACATCTCGAAAGTACGGTTCGGACCGCCGCGCCAACAGAACCCGGTCGACCCACATTCCATCTCATGGATATGGCCCGAGCGGGCCATTGCGTGACCGGTCGACCACTCTCCCGGAACCACGGCGGAGGGGCTCGTCGGCCGAACCGAACCGGGATCGTTCAGCGATAACCGTGAAAAGATGGTCGTGGGGCACGGCTCGTGCGACGGCAAGGTCGATTCCGCATGAACAAGCGGCGTTCGACACCGGTTGCACCGCTTTATCGCGTTCGCGGTCACTTAGTCTGATGGGGTGGGTCAGGGGACATTGCTTCAAAGAATCAGCCAACTGATGGTCGTCGGCGTGATCGCCGGTCTACTCGTCGCCGCCTTGGCTCTGCCGGCGGTCGGGGGCATGGGGATCACTGCCAGGAACGTCGCCAGCGGCTTTCTCGACATGCCCAGCCAACTGGAGACCCCTCCGCCTCCACAACGCTCGACGATCTATGACGCCGATGGCGGCGTCATAGCGGAGATCTTCGACCAGAATCGTGAACTGGTCGACATCGAGGACATCTCCCCGAACATGACCGACGCGATCATGGCGATCGAGGACTCCCGCTTCTACGAGCACGGTGGCCTGGACGTGTCCGGCACCTTGCGCGCGGCCATCCGCACGATGGGCGGCAACACCGAGGGTGCTTCCTCGATCACACAACAGTACGTCAAGAACGTGCAGATCGAGGCGGCCACCTCCCAGGAGGAACTGGACCACGCCCGCGAGGAGACGATCGCCCGCAAGATCCGGGAGCTGCGCTACGCGGTCGCCCTGGAACAGCGGATGACCAAGGACGAGATCCTTGAGGGCTACCTCAACATCGCCTACTTCAGCGACGGCGCCTACGGTGTCGAGTCCGCCGCCCAGCACTTCTTCCAGGTGTCCGCGGCCGATCTCGAACTGCACCAGGCCGCGACCATCGCCGGTCTGGTCCGCTACCCCTACCTGTACAACCCCCGCTTCTTCCCCGAACAGACCGAGGAGAGACGCAACGTCGTCCTCGACCGCATGGTCGCCACGGGTTCCATCACCGAGGCGGAGGCCGACGAGGCCAAGGAGGAGAAGCTCGAACTGGAACTGGACACCCCGCCCAACGGGTGCGTGCCCAGTGACCAGCCCTTCTTCTGCGACTACGTGGTGCAGGAGATCGAGCAGGACGAGCGGTTCGGCCCCAACGAGACCGAGCGCGCCCGCTGGCTGCGCACCGCGGGCCTGGAGATCCACACGACCCTGGACCCGCAGACCCAAGAGGCCGGCCAGGCCGCCGTGGACAAGTGGGTGCCTCGTGAGAACGAGTCCCGCAAGGTGGCGGCGCAGGCCGTGGTCGAGCCCGGGACCGGCCACATCCTCGGCATGATGCAGAGCCGCAACTACGGACCGGACGAGAGCCAACTCGGCGAGACGTCCATCAACTTCGCCACCGACTCCGACCGAGGCGGCAGCAGCGGCTTCCAGGCCGGTTCGACCTTCAAGGCGTTCACCCTGGCCGCGGCCCTCGAACAGGGCCTGCCGTTCAGCACCTCGTTCAACTCACCGAGTTCCACCACGGTGAGCGGGCAGACCGCCTGCAACGGCGGACGCCTGGAGAGCTGGTCGTTGAGCAACGCGGGTGACAGCAACGCCGGCAACCACAACATGATCTCCGGCACCAAGGCCTCGTCCAACACCTTCTTCGCGCAGCTGCAGGCGCGGGCCGGGCTGTGCAACACCATGGAGATGGCCGAGAAACTGGGGCTGCAACGCGCCGACGGCACCCTGTTCACGGAGAACGCCAACTCGCTCGCCAACAGCAGCTTCACCCTGGGCAGCGAAGAGGTCTCCCCGCTGCGGGTGGCCAACGCCTACGCCACCTTCGCCGCCGGTGGCCAGTACTGCGAGCCGCAGGCCATCACCAAGATCGAGGACAACCAGTCCGGCACCACGATCGACATCGAGCCCGAGTGCGAGCAGGCCATCGAAGAGGACGTCGCGGACGGCACCAGCTACCTGCTGACGCAGCCCTTCAACGGCGGTACC
Source organism: Nocardiopsis sp. NPDC055879 (assembly GCF_053615935.1). NCBI lineage: Bacteria > Bacillati > Actinomycetota > Actinomycetes > Streptosporangiales > Nocardiopsidaceae > Nocardiopsis > Nocardiopsis sp. NPDC055879. Next base: position 18,181 of record NZ_JBSHCT010000034.1, on the reverse strand, counting down.
GCGGCCAGCCTCGGCATCGGTCGACCCGCCGCGGGCAAGACCGGCACCACCGACGGTTCGGCGGCGGCCTGGTTCGCCGGGTTCACCCCGCAGATGGCGAGCACCGTGTTCGTCGGCGACCCGCGCGGCCCGCAGCAGTACCCGCTGCGCAACGTCACCATCGGCGACCGGCACTTCGGGACGGTGTACGGGGCCACGATCCCCGGGCCCATCTGGCAGGAGACCATGCGCGGCGCCCACGAGGGTCTGGAGGTCGAACAGCTGGCGTCGGCGCCCGGCCGATTCGGCTCCACCTCCGAGCCGCGTTCGTCCAACGACGATGACGATGACGCCGACGAAGAGGCCAGTCCGGCCAGCGACGACGGCGGCGTGCCCGACGTGGTCGGCATGCCGGAGTCCGCGGCGGTGTCCGCGCTGGAGGAGGCCGGCTACTCCGTGAACGTGTCGGGGACCGTGCTGCGTTCCTCCGAGTCGGAGGGTTCGGTGGCCGCGGTGAACCCGGACCCCGGCAGCCGCCTGCCGGAGGGGGCCACGGTCAACGTCTTCCTCAGTGACGGCACCGGCCGGGAGAGCGCCGGAGGTCCTTCCGGGGACACCGACTGGCACCCGGTCCTACCGGCCGGCCCGGTGAACAACGGCCGGAGCGAACAGGACTGACCCGGGTCCGAACACACGGGAAAAGGGGGTGGGGTGATCTGATCACCCCACCCCCTTTCGTTCTTCGAACCCGTTGGTCAGGCCAGCCGGCTCTTGACCTCCGCGGCCACGCGGGCTCCGTCCGCACGGCCCGCGACCTGCGGGTTGACCACCTTCATGACCTTGCCCATCTCCTGCATCCCGGAGGCTCCGGTCTCGGCGATCGCAGCGGCGACCAGCTGGGAGAGCTCCTCGTCGGTGAGAGGCTTGGGCAGGTAGTCCGAAAGGATCTCGCTCTCGGCGCGCTCGTTGGCGGCGTCGTCGACGCGGCCGCCCTTGTCGAAGGCCTCGGCGGCCTCGCGGCGCTTCTTGGCCTCGCGGACCAGGAGCTTGGTGACCTCGTCGTCGCTCAGGGAACGTTGGGTGGAACCTGCCGCCTCCTCGGTGGCGATGGCGGCTAGCACCATGCGAAGGGTCGCGGTGCGCACCTTCTCACGCGCCTTCATCGAGGCGGTGAGGTCGGACCTGAGGCGATCTTTGAGTTCGGACATGACCTGATCCTATTGCCGTGACTCCCACGCGGACCAACGCTTTGCGCACGGGACGGTTCCGGATCTGAGACGATCGATCAACGAAAGAGGAGGGCCGGATGAGCGTGGACGGTAGACGAATTCTGCGCGGGATCGGGCGTACGGCCGCGATCACGGGCGCGGTCGGTGTGGCTGGACTGGGGTACGCCTCGGTCATCGAACGCAACTGGTTCCGGCTGCGCAGGTACGAACTTCCCCTGTTGCCGGCCGGCAGCCCCCGGATGCGGATCCTGCACCTGTCCGACGCGCACCTGACGCCCGGACGGAAGATGCTGATCGACTGGATCCGCGGGCTCGAACGGTACGAGCCGGACCTGGTGATCAACACGGGCGACTCCCTGGCGCACCCGGAGGCCGTCGGGCCGTTCATCGACGCGCTCGGGCCGCTCCTGGACCGCCCCGGCGCGTTCGTGTACGGGTCGAACGACCTGTTCTCGCCACAGCTGAAGAACCCGGCGCGGTACCTGTGGCGGACCAGCAAGAACGACTACAGAAAGCGTCGAGTGCCGGACCTGCCCTGGCGTGAGCTCGGCGCCTCGATGTCGGCGTCGGGTTGGCTGGACCTGAACAACCACAAGGGTTCGTTGAAGGTCGGTGAGCTGGACGTGGCCCTGGGCGGCGTACACGACTCGCACATCAAGCTGGACCGGTACGACGCCATCGCCGGCCGGGCCGACCCGAGCGCCGACCTGCGTCTGGGGGTGCTGCACTCGCCCGAACCCGCCAACCTGGACCGGTTCGAGGCCGACGGGTACCAGCTCCTGCTGGCCGGGCACACCCACGGCGGCCAGTTGTGCCTGCCGTTCTACGGGACCCTGGTGACCAACTGCGGGATCGACCGCAAGCGGGCCTGGGGGCTGAACGAGTACGGGAAGGCGTGGCTGCACGTCTCCGGTGGTATGGGCACTTCCCCGTACGCTCCGGTGCGGTTCTGCTGCCGCCCCGAGGCGTCCCTGCTGGACCTGGTCCCGGGGGCCTGACCCGCACCGGGACAGTGTGGCGTGAACCGCGTCGCGAGCACTCCCCGAATCCGCTAGACTTGGGGATGTTGCTTCGGGGTGTAGCGCAGCTTGGCAGCGCGCTTCGTTCGGGACGAAGAGGTCGTGGGTTCAAATCCCGCCACCCCGACGAGCACGAAGGCCGGTCCTACGGGACCGGCCTTCGTCGTTTCCGGGATTCCTCGCCCCGGGTATGCGGGGCGGATACGGGTCCGGGAGGTTACAGAGCGCCGACGTTGACGTCGATGCAGTTGTAGAACGCGTTGGAGGTGTCGGCGACGTTCCAGCGGGCCAGGACGGTCTGCTCACCGCTGTACCCGGACAGGTCGACGTCGTGGGAGAAGTAGTCCGGCGGCTGGGCGCCACCGTCGTCGAAGCTCGCGATCAGCTCGCCGTCGATGAAGTACTCCCACGTGGCGGTGGAGTGGTTGGCCGTGATGATCCAGTCGAAGGTGGCGGTGGTGCCGACGGGGGTGACGTCCCAGCCATAGTTGTCGTCGCGGAGCTCGGAGTAGATCTCGTTGCCTCCGGCACAGTCCATCAGGCCCTTGGGGCCCTCGACGCTCTGCGGCTCCCACTGGATGGGACCGCACTCGACGACCCCGGCGTTGCACTGGGCCTGCCGGCTGGGCGGGTTGGAGATGTAGCCGTGGGCGCTGGCGGTGCCCGCGGGCATGAGGCCGAAGACCAGGGCGGTTCCGGCGGCGACGGCGGCGGTCGATCGGATCTTGCTGCGCACGGTCATGAATCGTGCCCTTCCTGGGGGTCACGACCCCGGAGGGTCGTAGCGGGATGACCCGGACCGGCACCGGTCCAGGGGATCGGGCGGAGGTCCCACGGCCGGTTAGTCCGTGGGTTCCGGGCTCGGCCGAGAACGGCCCCGTGGTGGTCGGGAAAGTCCTCCACCCGGTTGTCGAAGACGGTAAAGAGAGCGTCACGGCCCGTCAAGACCCCTGTTGGCCCCAGGCGGCTCCGAATCCGCGTGACGGGCGCGGGGTGGGTGAACGAGTTCCGACCGCTGGTACTGGTGGGTTCCGGACGACACGAACGCCGGAACTGGAAAGATACCTTCCAGATTCGATGCCGGTCTGGCGCGAGGAAGGGCCGAGCAAGGGTCGGGCCATGCGGGATTTCCGCTGGACCTCACCTTCAGGTAACAGTTCCCTTACCCCCGTCACGACGCGCTTCGGAATCGTCGACTCCGGGGCTCATCGGAACGCGCGCGTCCTCGCCCGTCGATCCGGGTCTTGACCTACCATCCAGACATGGACCGATCGTCCGACCAATCGATGCTGCGCCGGGTCCAGGCCGAGTCCGGGCTCCTGGCCGGGGCCGGCTACGCGATCCTGCTCCAGATCGCCCACCCGTCCGTCGCCCAGGGCGTGTCCGACCACAGCGACTTCACGTCCCGTCCACTCGACCGTCTGCGCGGCACCCTGTTCTACCTGTACGGAACGGCGCTCGGGACGGACGAGGAGCGCGCACGGGTCCAGGCGATCGTGCGGGCCATGCACCGCAAGGTGCGCGGCCCCGGCTACGACGCGCTCGATCCCGACCTGCTGTTGTGGGTCGGCGCGACCCTCTACCGATCGGGGGAACGGCTGCACGAGCTCGTCATCGGCGAGTTCGCGCCGGGCGAGCGGGAGGCGTTCCTACGGGAGGCCGCGGTGTACGCCACCGCGCTGGGCCTGCCGGAGGAGGCGTGGCCCTCGACCCCGGAGGAGTTCGAAGCGTACTGGGAGCGGAGCCTCGCGGACCTCGACGTAGGCCCGGTCGCCCGCGAGTTGGCCAACGGGGTCTTCCGGCCACGAAACCGGTTGCTGTGGCCGCTCACCTCCGCCCAACGGTTCCTCACCGGTGGGCTGCTGCCGGAGGGGCTACGTCGGGACTTCGGTATTCCGTGGTCGGCCGCGAGGCAGCGCCGGTACGACCGGTTGATCCGGGTGACCAGGACGGTGTACCCGAGGATCCCGCGCCCGGTGCGGACCCTGCCATCGAAGCTGTACCTGCGGTCGATGCGCCGTCATGGGGGTTGGAAGGCCCCGGGGACAAAAGGGGTCAAGGGAACGAAGCGGAGGCGGAACGGCCGCCGACTCGTCTAACCGCCCAGTTCTCGGAGCGCTTCGCGCGCCTGCGCCGCCTCGGGCAGGTCGAGTTCCTCGAAGGTCCCCAGGGCGTCGGTGAGCAGTTCCCTGGCCCGGTCCGGAGACACCAGTGGTTCGGGGATCCGGCCCAGAGCGAGCGAGGCCCGAGCGGCGATGTAGCGCTCGTCCCGCTCGACGGCGGTGGCGAGGGCCTTCTCCAAGACCTCCGCGGCCTCGTCGAAACGGCCGGTCACGCTGAGGGTCGTCCCGTAATCGGTGAGGATCTCCGCGTCGCCACTACGGTCGCCGCTTTCCTCCGCCAGTTCGAGTGCCTTCACATGGGCGGCGACGGCCGATTCGAATTTTCCCACGGCACGGTGCGCGACTCCGAACGAGTTGTGCACGAAGATCAGGTTCCCGACCAGCTGAAGCCGTGTGGACAGCTCCAGCGCCTCCTCCAGGTCCGCGAACGCGCGGTCGTACTGTTCGAGTCCCACACACGCCTCGCCCATGACCCGCTTCACGTAGGCCCGGCCCTCCTCGTCGGAGTCACCCATGGGGGTCTTGAGCGCCCGTTCGGCACAACGCAACGCCTCCTCGTACTCGCCCAGGGTTTGGCGCAGGACCGCGAGGTTCCCCCGCTGCAGGGATTCGACCCTTGGATCCTCGGTGGCCGTCGCGTGAGCCAACACCCCCTGGATCGCCTCGGCCGAGTCCCGGAACCTTCCCACTCGTTCGTAGACCATGGCGAGGTTGGAGAGCGCCCGGACCATGCCCCACTCGTCCTGGACCACTTCCAGGATGTCCTTGGCCTCGGTCAACATCTCCAGGGAGCGATCGAAGGAACCCGCGATGTAGTAGGCGATGCCCATCCCGATCAGGGTGACCGCGCGTCCACGTTCGTGTCCGCTTCCGTAGTTGGCGGCGAGGACCCGTTCGTGGAGGGACAGGATCATCCCGGACCTGCCACGTATCGTGTAGAACTTCCAGGTCGAATCGGCGAGTCGCCAAGCGTCCTCCGCGCGTTCCTGCGCGGCGAAGTACTCGACGACCTCCGCGATGTGGTCCTGGTGGAGTTCGAACCATTCCTCGGCCTCGGCCCGGTCGTTCAGTTCCGGGCTGTACCGAGACGGCTTGACGGGGTTCTCACCGCTGTGGCGTGGCCCGCCGAGAAGTTCCGCCGCCCGGTCGGTGGTCGCGGTGAAGTAGTCGGCGTGGGCCTGTCGGGCGCGTTCGAACTCCATGACCCCGAGATCCGTCCTCCCTCTCTGCGAGGCGAAGACGTGGATCAGGTCGTGGAACCGATAGACGTCGGCGTGAGGTTCGTCCAGCAGGCAGACACTCACCAGGTCCTGAAGCACCTCGTCGGTCTCCACCGGTGAGAGGGCGAGGATGGTGGCGGCCCCGTGAAGGTCGATGTTGCGGCCGAAGGCGGCGCTGAGCAGGAGGAAGGCCCGGTGCAGTTCCGGGTTGAGACTGCGGTAGGAGAGGTCGATGGCCGACTCGACGCTCTGCCCGTCCACCTGGAGTTCCCGGAACTGGCGGTTCTGCTCGCTCAGGCGCCGCACCACGTGCGCGAAGGTCCACCGGGGTCGGCTCATCATCCGTCCGGCCACCACCCTCAGGGCCAGCGGTAGACCTCCGCACAGCCGGGCGACCTCTTGGGCCTGTTCGGGTTCCTGGGCGACCTTGTCCTCGCCCAGCACACGGGCGAAGAGCTCCAGGGAGGACTTCTTCTCCAGGACGTTCAGGGAGATGTAGCGGGCTCCGCTGAGACCCGACAGGTCGTTGCGCGAGGTGACCAGGGTCAGTGATCCGGGGGACGCGGCCAGGAGTGGGGCGACCTGGGAGTAGGTGACGGCGTTGTCGAGAACCGTCAGGACCCGGCGCCCCATGAGGGTGGCCCGCCACAGCGCGGAACGCTCGTCCAGGGACTCGGGTACCTCGTCCGGGTCCACCCCCACCGCGCGCAGCAAGGCTCCCAGGGCGGTGTGGGAGTCCAGGGGCTCCTTGTCCAGGGTGTAGCCGTAGAGGTCGATGAACAGCTGACCGTCCGTGTACTCCTCGGCCAGTTCATGGCCCGCCCGAACCGCCACGGTGGTCTTGCCGACACCACCGGTCCCGGTGATGACACAGATCTTGGCCCGCTTCTCGTCGTGAGCTGCCAGGTCCAGGATCTGGGTGAGGGAGCTCTCCCGACCGGCGAAGTCGGGGATGTCCCGCGGCAGGTCGTTACGGACGACGAAGCCGTCCTCCCTGCTCAGCACCAGCGAACCGGACCCCTTCGCCGGTGTCTTCTCAACGCTGTCCGCACGCAGGATCTGCGTGTGCAGGGCCATCAGTTCGGGGTCCGGATCGACCCCCAGCTCCTCCGCGAGCCGGGAACGGATCGCCTCGTATGCGGACAACGCGGCGGCCCGTTCACCACTCCGCCAAAGGGCGGTGATGAGGAGGTGGTGGATCCGTTCCCGCAGTTCCTCCTGCCGGGCGATGGGGGTCAGGTAGGCGACCACCTCCTTCGCCCGACCCAGTTCAAGCGCGCAGTCGGCCCACTCGGCCACGGCCGCCCAGCGCTCTTCGAGCATCGGGGACACGACCGAGTAGAGGAGGTGTTCCGACCCGACCCCCGAGAAGGGGACCCCACGCCAGGATTCGAGGGCCTTGGACAGCCGCGTCATGGTCTCCGGGGAGGCGACGCCCTCCGCCGACTCCCGAAGCCGCCGGAACCTGTGCAGGTCGACACGGTCCGGGTCGATGTCGGCCAGGTAGCCGCCGGAGGTGGTTTTGATCAGCCCGGGAAAGGAACGGCGCAGGTGAGAGACCTGTACCTGGATCACCGAACGCGCGGTGCGAGGTGGGTCGTCGTTCCACAGAAAGCTGATCAATTGGTCGAAAGTGACCTCTCGACCGGCGTATACCAGGAGTACGCCCAGGACACAACGTTGCCGTGGTCCACCTACCGGAAGGGATCTTCCGTCCGACCACGCGGCAATGGGGCCAAGCACGCCGAAATCCACAAGCAGCAACCCTAGCAAGCCGCCACTCGTGGAATAGGAATTCGGGGAGCCCGTTCGCTCCGAGTACCCCCCTCCAGTCGGTACTCGGAACGGACGGCCCCCGGAGGGAAGGACTACTTGTCCTCCTTCTCCTCCTTCTCCTCTTCTGCTTCCTTGGGAGCCGCCTCCTTCGGGGTGGGCTCCTCCATGGGACGCATCTTGGCCTCGGGGGTCGCACCCGCCACGATCGCCTCGAACTGCTCGTCCACCGTCAGCATCTTCGGCACTCGAACTCCTCTTCTCACCGCACTCGTGTAGAGCCGCAATGTGGCCCTACGCCGTCTTCGAAGCATCATGGGACTCACCGCCCTCCGGCGGAAACGCCATCCGTGGCGCCCTCCGCCTGGGGGCTCACCACGGATGGCTCGTGTCCGATTCGTCGCCGGGCCGGCGTGTCTCCCACGAGCCGTCCTCTCGCGGGCGCCGGTCTCGCCGATCGAGCTTCACACTAGGGAGATCCTCTTCCGAGACGCTTACAAACCGCTTTCAGCTCGGAAAGAAAAACCCAAGGTCGTTCCGCGGACACCCATTGTTGACATCTGGCATTAACGGGTTCAACCCCCAACCCGAATCCGCACCATGCGTAGTTATTTATTCACTCCCGGTAATTATAGGTTCGCCCTCAATAACCGGTCCCGTTTCTCGGCCCACGCGATCCCCGAACCGCACGACCGGACCCGCACCCTCGAACGACACCGAAAACCGCCAGGACCTGCGAGAATTCGCGACCTTGTTCGACCGGTTCCGGACGTTTTGAGGTGCCCACGACCCATTACCTCTAGACTTGCGCCTCGTGGTGCACCATCTCGGCGCCGCGGAGGAACCGCGGCGCTCTCCCCTACCCGCGAACCCCTTCGCGAAGTTCGCCCTGTTCTCCCTGGCCGGCGCGGCCTGCGCGGTCGGTCTCCTCGGTGTGGCCGCGTTCGGTGGGCTCGACACCCACGACCCGCTGGCCGACCCGGCCGAGCCGGGCACCGAGTTGAAGAACGACCTCATCGTCGTGACCCCACACGAGGCGCGGATCCACTCCGACGACCTCGGTACCTACCTTCAGGTCAGGGCCGACATCGAGCTGCGCGGCTCCGAGCGCCCCGTCCCGATGGGCAACGTCGGCGGCAGCCTGGTGGTGCACGCCGAACCCGGCGGGCAGACCGTGAAGGGGCCGGAGATCAACTACGAGCGTCAGCCGACGGGTTACGTGTCTCACCTGCAACCGCACTCGGTGGAAGAGTCGGCCATTCTGTCCTGGGAGGTCCCCCGGAACTTCGACGTCGACGACGTGGAGAGCCTGGGTTTGGCGCTGCACGAGATCGAGGAGCTCCAGACCACCGGTGGCACGGGGACCCTGTGGGTCGGAACCAAAGACGTGGTGGGCGCGGTCTCGCTCCCCCTGGACGGGGGCTGAACGAACATGAACCGACCCCTCACCGTCGTCGTCTGCGTGCTCTTGGCCGCCGGAATCACCCTCTGCCAGCACTTCGTGGTGGCCAAGGACAAGATGGTCGAACCCATCGGTACGTCCGGGTCCGCCCGGGAGCCCGTCGTCACCGACGACTTCACCCTGGAGATCGACCGGGTCGACCTGAGCACGTCCCTGAGCGCCACCGACGCCTTCGGCGAGAGCACGGAGCCGGTCGAGGCCAACGGCGTCTGGGTGCTGGTCTGGGCCCGCATGACCGCCGAGCACACCACGATGGTCGGTTTCCCCGCCGAGCTGCGGATGAAGGACGGCACCACCTATTTCGAACCGAGCTGGTTCCCCGACGCGATGGACCGCGCCACCCTGTCGCCCGGTCTGCCCCTGTACGGCGCGTTCGTGTTCGAGGTGCCCGAGAAGGAGATCGACGAGCCCTCCCTGGTCGTCACGAACGCCCCCGGGTTCGAAGGTCGCCTCGGCGCCCAGGCCGCGGTGGACCTGGAGCTGACGGACACATCGCCCTCCGACGAACCCGCGGAACTGCTTCCGCCTCAGATCCAGGCCGGGGAGGACATCGATGCACCCGAATGATCCCCACGGGCAAGGTCCTCTGCCGGGCTCTCAGCCCCCGTATGGGCGCCCGAACCCCTCGTACGGCCCGGGTGGACCCGGGGGGCGCCCATGGCCACCCCAGGGGCCGCCTCAGGGCCCGCCTCCGCCGGGGGGACGGCCGTCCGGATGGCCGCCCATGGGTCCTCCCCCACCGATGCCTCCAGGCCTTGGCGGGCACCCCGGGCAGGGTGGGCCGGCCACCGGCGCCCAGGTCCCTCCCGCACGTCCCGGACCGTACTGGGGACAGCCTCCCCAGAACCACCCGTGGAACCCGGAGGCGCGGGACCCACGTTCACCCCGACCCGCCCCGGGCTCTCGCTCGGCACGCCACGCCCGTCCCTCACCCGGCTCCGGTCGGCCACGCCGCGCCCTCCCCCTGTGGAAGCGCCTGCACCTGCCCTACGTGGCCGCCTTGGTCGTACTGTTCCCGATCATGGTCGGGTGGTCGTATCTGACGGAGGCCAGGGAGGTGAGCGAGAGCGGTCTCGTCCGCCCCGAACCGCGGGTCGTCGAGGATTCGACCGCCACCATGGCCGGCAGCGAGTGGGAGGTCCTCGGTTACCTCGTCGGTTACGTGGAGGGGCAGACCCCACCTCCGGAAGGCGTGGAACTGGTCGACGTCGGCTTCAAGGTCACCCCCGAGGACGATGACGCGGGCGAGCTGCTGAACGCCTACTGCCGCTTCCGCGCCATGGACGAGGACGGACGTACCTGGGAACCCACCACGGAGTACGGCATGCGCGACCTCTCCGAGGACCAGGGCGTGACCATGGGCGGCTGCTCCGACGCCGACGCGGCTCCGATCCCGGCGGGCAAGGAGCAGACGTTGGTGCTGTCCTTCCTGGTGCCCCAGGACGTGGCCGAGGAACTCAGGTACGAGGTCACCGTGACGACCACGGGCGACCTCGACCGTTCCAAGCCCGAGGCCCTGCTCTTCGAGGCCGACCCCCTGGAGTGACCCCGACCTGCGAGGGGGCTTCCTAGGACGCGTGTCGGGCCGTGTGCCACAGGTGCCGGCCCACACTGTTCTCCTCCGCCTTGCGCAACGCGATCTCGAAGGCGGCGGCCAGCAGGCACAGACGGAACAGCATGTGCAGGGCGTCCACGGTGAAGTCGATGGGCCGCAACCATGGCCAGAGCTCACCCTGGAACTCACCCGGGCCGAGCAGGACGAAGAGTCCCCGGTTCAGTTGGCTGAACACCATGTCCAGGAAGACGAAGTACAGGCAGAAGGTCAGGTAGAACACCGGACCCGCGCCGAGCACGAATCGCCCGGCGTTGAGCAAGGGCGTGAACTTGTCCCGGAAGTCCGAGTCCGCCTGCCGTCCGAACACCTTGCCCAGCCTCGCGGCGAGGTTGACGGCCGCTCCGACCCGGCCACCGCCGCGACGCTCCTCGAAGAGGGAGTCGTGGTCGCCGATCTGGGCCCGGTAGACCACCGCGGTGATGGTCAGCCACAGTATGGGGCCGAGGAAGCCCTCCTTGACCGAGGTCCACACGGCGGTGATCGCCGCGACGATCCCGGCGGAGAGTTCGGGCACGTTCAGCTTGATCCCGAAACCGTCGATGGCGCCCTTCAGCGTGGTCTCCACCCCGACCCAGGCGGCACGGTTACCGACCCACTCATGGGAGAAGCCGATGAAGACCCCGACGGAGAACAGGGCCAGGAACATCCAAACGCCCTCGAACAGCGCCGTGAGGACGCCCAGGACCGGGTTGCGCCCCGACTCGTAGAAGTGTCCGCACACGCGCCGCAGCAGCCAGGCCACGACCGCCACCGCCAAGGGCAGGCCGAACCAGCCGAGTTCGGTCGGGGTCGCGAAGGCCTCGATGCCGCCGGTGTTGAGCAGGCCGATGCTGTAGGTGTCGTACTCCTCCTTGATCAACCCCCAGGCCCCGTAGAAGACCAGGAACGGCATGATCGCGAGGGCGACCCCGTCCACGACCCGACGTTCTCGTTCGGCGAAACCGGTGCGTTTCCCCCGCCGGACGACCTCGGAGTGGAGTTCCCGGTCCACCAGGGGGAGCCCCGGGCGTAGGAGCTGGAACATCACCACGAAGGTCACCAGGGTGACCAGCAGGGTGAGCCCGAGGCCGGCGAGGGAGAGGGTGGGGTTCACGTCGGTGAGACCCACCAATCCGCGCATGAGCAGGGTGTGCAGCAGCATCCCGCCGGTGTAGACGCACAGCAGGGGAGCCCAGTGGCGGCGCACCAGGTCAAGAGCGTAAACCGGCAGGAGGGCTGCGGAAGACGTCGAGAGGGCCATAGGTTCAAGAGGTTAGCGGGATTCGCCGACGCGGACTCCCGTTGTCCACAGGGTGCGATGGGTCATCCACGCATCGGAGGAGACCGGGCTGATCGGAGGGCCTGATGCAGGAGGGCGACGGAAACGGCTGGGTGGAATTGCCCGACGGCTCCCGAAGGTGGGGGCTGTACGGCGCCGCCGGGTTGTTGTTGTACGCCACCGACGCGGCCGGTTCCGGCCACGTGCTGCTCCAGCACCGTGCGGGGTGGACCCACATGGGGGGAACCTGGGGCATCCCGGGAGGGGCGCGCAATCGGGACGAGACACCGCTGGAGGCGGCCGTACGCGAGTTCCGTGAGGAGGTCGCGGGTGATCTCGCCGACTACACGGTGTTGGGCCGGCACGAACACGATCTGTCGGTGTGGCGCTACGACACCTTCCTGCTGCGGATTCCCGCCCTGGCCCCGTTCCGACCCGGTAATTCGGAGAGCGAGGAGATCCGGTGGGTTCCGGTGACCTCCACGGAGTCGCTCCCCCTGCTTCCGGCGTTCCGCACGGCCTGGCCGCGTCTGCGGGCCGGTATGGAGGGCACCTACGACGATCATCCGCGAAACCCGGGCGCTTCGGGCACTTCCGTGGACGTTTGATCGTTTCCCGAGGAGAGGCGCCCCGTGCACCGCTTCGGGGGCTTCGAGCCGTCTTTTCCCGGCGCGCCAGGTGCCGGGGCCCCGCCTCCGGGGTAAGTCAGGGACGAGCCCTGATGCGTGGGACGCCCCGCCCCACCATCCTGGTAGTGGAGGGTCCCGCGACGCGCGGAGGCCACGCGAACTCGACTGGAGCTGTGAACATGACGCTGGAGCGCGGTAACGCATTCACTCCCGTCGCCTCGGCGACGATGATCTGGCCGTGGGGGGCTTCGGTCGTGGGCGGCTCCGTGGCCGGCGCCCTCTCCTTCCTGATGAACTTCGGCCTGGCCGGGATCCCCGGTGCGGTCACGACCGGCATCTTCTTCTTCGCGCTGATCGGCGGAATCGGCGGTGTGATGAGCAAGAAGAGCGACCGTCGGGGTCGCCGTTGGGCCGCCAACTACCCCTTCCGCTACGCGGCCGCGCCGGCCGTGTTCGCCGGTGGCGCCACCGCCATCATCAGCTACATCGGGTCCGTCATCGGCAGCTTCGCCATCTTCACCGGACTGTTCGGCGGTCTCTTCGCCGGTCTGGGCGTGGGCCTGGTCCTCTGGCTGATCATCGGCGTCGTCGCCGCGGTCGCGGGCAACAAGAACTGAGCGGTCTCCGACGGGTGGTCGATCACCTCGGCCACCCCGCACGGGACGGGCACGATTCGGGCAGGTGTGTGAGCGGTCTTCCAGGCCACCCTGACGGTGGCGGGGAACAAGAGGGCTTAGGCTCGTTGTTTCCGCCCGGGGCGGAACAAGACACTCACCTAGGGGAGACAACCGGCGCCGATGACTGAAGCTGCCCGTCAGAAGATGGTCGAGCGGGTCCGCGGGCTCCTTCGCATGGCGGAGGACCCCGCGGTCACCGATGCCGAGAGCCAGGCGTTCACCGCCAAGGCCGCCGAGCTGATGACCCGCCACGCGATCGCCGAGGCCGAGGCCCGCGCCGAGCGGGGCGAGGAACCGGACGCGATCAGCCGCATGGACTACACCGTTTCCGGAGCGGGTGGTCACGGCAAGTCCCGGGTGCGCGCTCTCGCCGACATCGCCGCCGCCTATGGGTGCCAGTCCGCGGTCCGGGGGAACAACTCGGAGACCACCGAACGCGTCATCATCCTGGTGGGTACGGCCAGCGCGTTGGACGCGCTGCGGATGTTGTTGCCTTCGATCTCCATGCAGATGGAGGCCTCCGCCCGGTTCATGAGTTCGTCGCACATCACCGACATTCGTGAACTGCGCAACTACACACGGTCGGCTTTGGAGACGGAGCGTAAGCGCTACTACCGTTCCTTCGTCCGTGCCTACGGGCAGGCGGTGGCCGAACGCATTCGGGAGTTCCGCGCCCGATTGCAGAGAATGGCCGCGTCCGAAACCGACTCCGACGGCGTTACCGACGGTGACGAAAGTGGTTCCATCCGCGGGGCGGCACTGGTCCTACGCGAAGATGTGCATCGGGTGAACGAAGAGTTCCAAAAGCAGTTCCCACAGTTGCGCAAACATCGTCCCGAGCGCACCCACAGCGCCGCCGGATACCGGGCCGGATACCGCCGTGGACGCCAGGCGGAGCTGGGCTTGGACACCCCGGTGACCAGTGGCGGAACGTCCACTCTGGCCGAGGGCGAATAGCCACTCACGCGGAGTTGTCCACAGGTTGTGCACAGTTTCCACAGGAACGCCGTTTTCCCTTGTCACAGCGGAGAACAGGCCGTTTCAAAGGGCTCTTCGACCCTTCTGCGCGACCGATCACCCCGGGTTATCCACAGGCTGGGGAGACAGCCTGTGGATAACTTGCGGACGGCCCTGTGGACAGTTTCCCCAAGAACAGGGAATCCGCTGGTCAAGTACTACGCAATGGCTGAACCAAGTAGTGGAACGAGGGCTCCTCGCCCTCCTTCGCCGGGACATCGGTGAACACCGCGGGTTTCGTCGGCTCGGTGAAGTTGAGGTAGGCGGTGGTGGTGCCCACCCCGGAGAGCCCGTCGACCAGGTAGTCGGGCTTGAACGCCACCTTCAGGGGATCGCCCTCGTACCCCACCTGGATGGCCTCCACCGCTTGGGCGTCCTCACCCGAACCGGCTTCCAGGACGACCTCACCCTCCGTGAATGCCAACCGCAGAGGCGTGTTTCGGTCTGCCACCAAAGCGACCCTCTTGATCGCTTCCAGCAGCGGCGCCACGGCGACCTCGGCCCGCCCGGAGAAGTCGGTGGGGAACCAGGACGCGTACTTGACGAAGTCGCTGTCGATCAGCCGGGTGGTGGTGTGTCGCTCGCCGTTGGCGAAGCCGATCATGCCCTCGCCCGGTGACAGGTTGACGCCCTCCGCCACGGTGGTCGTGGACAGGGCGACGTCCACGTTGGAGTGGCCGATCAGACCGCGCACGGTGTTGGCGAGGGTGCGGGCGGGGACCAGGGCGGACACGTCCACACCGGGGTCCTCCGGCTGCCACCACAGTTCGCGGACCGCGATCCGGTAGCGGTCCGTGGCCACGATCTTCAGCGAGTCGCCCGCGAAGTCCAGATAGGCGCCGGTCAGCATCGGCAGGGTGTCGTCCTTGCTGGCCGCCGGGGTCACCTGACGCACCGCGGCGGTGAAGGCGTCGGCCGGTACCGAGCCGATCTTGCCCGGCATACCGGGCAAGCCGGGGTAGTCCTCCAGAGGCATGGTGATGAGGGTGAAGCGGGCGGCGCCTGCGCGCACGTTGACCTTGGGGCCGTCGGTGTCGATGTGCACGGAACCGGACGGCAGGTTGTTGACGATCTCGGCCAGCAGACGCCCCGGTACCAATACCGCTCCGGGTTCCTCCAACAGGACCTCCACCGATGCCCTGGTCGATACCTCGTAGTCGAACCCGGAGAGGTGAAGGGTGGTGCCCTCCTCGGAGACCTCCATGCGCATCCCGGCGAGGACCGGTACCGCCGGCCTGGTGGGCAGCGCCCGCGCGGTCCAGGAGACCGCCTCCGCGAACGCGTCGCGATCCACTCGTAGTCTCACCGCACGGCCTCCTCTTTCAGCCAGGTTCTCTTTCCAGGTCAACGTACCCAGCGGTACCGACAATCGGCAGACCCCTAGAGGAGGCGAGGAAGGCCCCGGCCGGGCCGGCGGAGGTCAGCCCCTGTTGGGCTTGAGCGTCCAGGTGACGGCCATCCTGCCGGTGACGGTGCCGTCCTCGGTGCGCAACTCCACCTCGATGGGGAACTCGGGGCGCTTACCGGCGTCCAGTTCGGCCACGACCTGCTCGCGCGGATGAGTGAGTGTGGCCTCCGCGATGACGTCGCCCAGGGCGATCTGGAGGAAGTCGACCTCGACCCGACTGGGGAAGGGCACCGCGCGGTTCAGTTGGTCCCCGAAGTCACCGATGATGATGGCGCCGGACGCGGACTCGGCCAGGGTGAACATGGCTCCCGTGTGGGGTCCACCGATGTGGTTGTGGTGGTTCGCGTTCTCGGGCAGGCGCATGACCACGCGGCCGTGCTCCACCTCGACGAAGCCGATCCCGAGGTGCCGCGCGAAGGGCACGGCCGCGAGGAACCCGGACTTCACGAACTCCGCCGTACCGGCGTCCATTTTCTCCATGGCAGGTAGGTTACTCCTGAGTAACCCTGTCCGACACCCCTGCGCTGTGGTCTCCACTGTGAGCTACCATGTCTGGCGGAGAGAGCCGAGGCTCTCCCATGGAGGGTTCGCATAGCGGCCGAGTGCAGTGCTCTTGAAAAGCACCAAGTCCTTGACGGGGCTTCGTGGGTTCAAATCCCACACCCTCCGCAGAGTCCCACAGGCCAGAGGCCTGCGAGGAAGCAGAGAAGGCCGGTGAGCCAGGTCCATCGCACATGGACCGGCGCATCGGCCTTCGTCGTTCCCGAGGTCAGGCGGCGAGCACCTTCTGCCGAGCCTCGCCGATTTTCCGCGCGAGGTGTTGCGCGAGTCATTCGGTCCAGGTGCACTTACCGGCAGAAGTCGGTGTCAGCGCCACCTCTGCCGGTGACCGAGGAGAGAGACCGATACATGCGCAGTCGGCGTCCCCCGGCCATGGCCTCTGCTCTTTGCTGTCGCTACCGTCGCGCTGACGACGAACATGTTGCTCTGGGCTGAAGATTCGTTGCGGACAAGCAGTATCCGGGCAGCTTTGATCTGTTCTCTGATCGCTTTGGTGGCGTTCGCGAGTGCCTACGTGCATGAGTGGGTTGATCACCGACGACATCAAGCTGCTGCCTTGTCAGATGAAACCCCTGATCCGTAACCACTCGTCATCACGGAACCTGGCCCGGCACCGGACGTGCGGGGGACCGGCCAACTGAGTCAGGACCGCGCGTGGCTGGAACCGTGGTTGCTGTCTCCTGGAAGGCTGGTATTCCCTACTCAGCCGGGACACCCGAAGCATCCCGGCTTCACCGCGCAGGACTTTGAGAAGGGGCTGGAAGCACTGGGAGGCCTCCGGAACGTCAGCGCAGGTCACAAAGCTATTCGTCGCTTTATCGACAGGTCATTAGGTTTCTCCGAAGCAACGGGCTTCGTGGGTTCGAACCCCGAGTGCTCTGTCCGAAAGGGCCTCGGTATCTCTAGTCCCCCTCCACCCCGCAGCCAGATCTAGAGACCGTTAGCCACCGATCTGCCCGTAATGGTCGGTATCTAGGCTGGCGCCATGGGTCTGACAGATGTCACACGGGACGCGGTTCTGGAAGCGATTCGGGAGTATGACGAGCTTGGTGGTGAGCTGTTCCTCCGCACTTATGGGTTTGAAGGATCCCGCTCCTACTTCCTGGTGTACGAAGGTAGGAGGTACGACTCCAAGGCCATCTGCGGTGTCGCACACAAACACGTGCAGGGCAGGCCTCTGCTCCCGTCAGAGTTCTCCGGTGGTGCGGCCACTGTCGCGAGGAAGTTGGAGAGCCTGGGGTTCGAGGTCCGATCGTTCCCACAGCTTCCCTGGCTCTGGGACGAGTTGGTCTTGGCGTGCGACCTCCTGGTGGAGCATCACTGGAAGACCTTGGACACCACTCGACCAGAGGTGATCGCGCTATCCGAGCTTCTTCAACTCCTCCCGCTTCACCCAGTGGAGAGACGTCCGGCAGGATTCCGGTCACCGAACAGCATCCGGCTCAAGACCGACAACATCCTCAACTGGCATCCGAACCGAGTCACGAAGAAGACCAACGGCAGCGCGCTCGACCGCAAGGTGCTCGAAGCCTTTCTCGCAGAACCGGACCGCATGCGTGCAGCGGCCGAGAGCATCCGTCAGGGTGTGCGTTCCGGAGAGCTGATCGACCTCCCACCTGTGGAAGAAGAGGTGGAGCAGGACATCAGCGCACCCGAAGGCCGCCTACTCATCCGCAAGCACTACGACCGTGAGCGCAACCGCAAGCTGCGGACTCAGAAGATCAAAAAGACCCTGGCTCAAGGCTCTCCCATCGCCTGTGAAGCGTGCAGTTTCGACTTCGCCAGCACTTATGGGCCCCGCGGTGACAACTACATCGAGGTGCATCACATCGTCCCCCTGCACCACATCGGGGAGAGCGAGACCCGTCTTGAGGACCTCGCGCTGTTGTGCGCCAACTGCCACCGCATGATCCACGTATCCAGACCTTGGCTGACCGTGGACGAGCTTCACGTCCTTCTCCAGGAGCAACCTCAGTCTGGGGACTGAGTAAGTCAGTCGGTTTATCGACACCTGTGGGTCGCGCCCCCGAACGCTTCGGCGACGAGCAGTGTCCGGCCTGGGCCGCCTGCCGGCTGTGGTGGAGGGGGCGGGCTCGCGCCCTCGCCGGGGGCGGGACTCTAACCGCTGCCGGGTTCGGTTAAGCCCCATTCGCGCTTGAACCGCTCGCCTTGTTGTCGCCAGGCCCGTTCCTCTTCGGCGGTGAGGGGTGC